>JAGRLL010000131.1:0-7193 GCA_020441855.1 Nitratireductor sp. | reverse complement strand
GAGCAGGCAGGGCCGCGTCCGGCTCTCATAGACCGAATCCGAGCAACTCCTGACCAGGAACGCCTTCTGGAGCGCGTTGACCGTGCGCGCCACCGCGGTCGCCGAGGCGAAGGGACCGAAATAGGTGCGGTTCTTCTGCCGCGCGCCGCGATGCTTGAAGATGCCGGGCGCGACATGGTCGTCGGTCACCACGATATAGGGGAAGCTCTTGTCGTCGCGCAGCAGCACGTTGAAACGGGGCCGCAGCCGCTTGATCAGATTGGCTTCGAGGAGCAGCGCCTCGGTCTCGGTATGGGTTCTGAGGAACTCCATCGCCGCCGTTTCGCGGATCATGCGCGCGATACGGTTGGTGTGCCCGCCGGACTTGGCATAGGAGGCTACGCGCTTCTTGAGGCTGCGCGCCTTGCCGACATAGAGGACGTCGCCACCCTTGTTGAACATTCGGTAGACGCCGGGCGAATTGGGCAGGCGTTTGACGAATTCGCCGATGAGTTCGACACCGGTCAGTCCGTCCGCGCGCGCCGTGTCTTCGCTTGTCGCGGTCTCTTCCCACACGACATCGCCCGCGCCGCCGATCAGGGCGGCGACGTCTTCGGCGCTGGAAGCGCCGGTCGTGGCGGGTTCGTCGTTGGTGGACATGGCGTCGGGTCGAGCTTCCCTTATTCCGGTATGCCGGCAATGTCCGGCGTTTCCCAGGCCAGATGCTGGCCGCCGTCGAGTGCGAGCATCTGCCCGGTGATCGAGGGCGTATCGTAGAAATAGCGCACCGTAGCGCCGAATTCGTGCATGGCGGGGCCGCGCTTGAGCAGCAGGCCGTCGATCTGCCTTGCGAAATCCTCTTCCGCCTGGCGCTCGCTGCGGATCGACGGGCCGGGACCGATGGCATTGACGCGAATCCTGGGCGCCAGTGCCTGTGCTAGTGTTTTTGTCTGCGCCCACATGGCGGATTTCGAAAGCGCATAGGAGAAGAAGTTGGGGTTGGGTCGCCACACCCGCTGATCGATCATGTTGACGATCAGTGCGTTGTCGATGTCGTCCTGTGCCGCCAACGCGGCGGCCAATTGTGCGGGCGCACGCGCATGCACGGCGAAATGCAGGCCCCAGACATCGCCATCGAATTGTGCCGCGGCGTCTTCGCGGAATACCGAGGCGTTGTTGACCAGCAGATCGATCGGCCCGAGGCGATTGCGGGCGAGCGCCAGCAATTGCCCTGTCTGGCCGGCATCGCTCAGGTCGGCGCCGAAGGCCTCGGCCCTGCCGCCATCGGCGCGGATTGCCTCGACCACCGCCTCGGCCTCTTCCTGCGAATTGTGAAAATGAACCGCCACGGCGAAGCCGTGCGCAGCCAGATCGCGCGCGATCGCCGCGCCGATGCGCCTGGCCGCGCCGGTAACCAGCGCCGTGCGTGGAGATGTGCCCTTGGCGGAATTGTCCATGGCTTCTTCCCGCTGCATTCAGGTCAGGAACAGCAGCACGGTGTAGACCGCGTATGCCAACAACATGGCCGTTCCCAATACCTTGCCGATGACCGCGCGCCGCCACGCGAGCACCGCGATCAGCAACGCCGACGCCAGCATGATCCACATGTCGATCCTGACGACGTGATCGGCCACCCTTATTCC
This sequence comes from Nitratireductor sp., assembly GCA_020441855.1. Lineage (GTDB taxonomy): Bacteria > Pseudomonadota > Alphaproteobacteria > Rhizobiales > Rhizobiaceae > BOKV01. The sequence goes on along the minus strand of JAGRLL010000131.1, from coordinate 5,571 downwards.
CGGTTCCAGCAGGGCAGTGAGCCCCATGATCAGGCCGATGTTGAAAATGTTGGAACCGACGACGTTTCCAAGCGCCACGGAGGAATGCTTTCGGATCACGGCGAGCAGGCTCGCGGCCAGTTCCGGCAGTGACGTGCCGACCGCGACGATGGTGAGACCGATCACTTCTTCCGATACACCCCAATGTTGCGCGATGCCCGTTGCGCCCCGCACGGTGAGGTCCGCCGCGACAGGCAGCGAAATCAATCCGCCGATCAGCATGGCGGCGATGATTGGCGGCGAATGAGGCGCCTTGCCAAGTTCGCCCGGATAATCGTGCGACTGGCGTTTGGCCGAACGCCTGTGTTTCAGGGCCGAGCGGAACTGGTCGAACAGGAACAGACCGAGCAGCACCAGCAGGATGATCCCGTCGGCGCGGTCGAGATCGCCATCGGCGAGCGTGCCCATGAACACGATGGTGATCGCGATCATCACCGCGATGTTGCGTCCCACGCCCGGTTCCCGGCAGGCTGTCGCGGCAATCAGCGAGGGCAGTGCCAGCACCAGCAGCACATTGGCGAGGTTCGAGCCGATGACATTGCCGATCGACAGGCCGCCAGCGCCGTCATGGGCGGCTTTCAGCGAGACCATCAGTTCGGGCGCCGAGGTTCCCATCGCGACGATGGTGAGACCGATGATCAGCGGCGGGACATGCAGTTTTTCTGCGACCCCCACCGCGCCGCGGATCAGGATATCGCCACCGACGAACAGGATCGCCAGACCGGCGATGAGAATGAGATAGTCCGTCATGCTACCTTGCTGATGAAAGTCTGCCGGTCTGTGCCGCGCCACGAAAAATGCACGAAACCCGGTCGGGAAAGTCCATTCTATATAAAGTCGCCACGGCGATTTGAAAGGCCGCTTCCGGCGAAACCGGGCAGGGCGATGTCGCTGGCCGCGTCACAAAACCACCCCAATTGATCACCGCTTCGCCCGATTCTTTCAAGGTCGAAGCCACATTCTGCTGCCATCCTTCCTGCCATGGCTGCGGGACTTGGAAGCGGTCGGCCAGGCGCAACAGGGCCGGATCGCGAACGGGGACGCAGGCGGAAATGTTTTGTTTACCGTCTGGCAAGGAGTCTTGAATGATCATGACTACTATCATGAGTACAGCGTATCTTTACATCCGGGCGGGTATCTCCGCGCCCGTTTCGGCCGTGGTGCTCGCATGCGCCCTGGCCTTTGCCGCAACGCCTTCGCGTGCTGCCGATCCCGTCTACGACCAGCAATCGCCCGAGCCTCCGGCGGCCTATGCCGTAGGCGACACCTATGTGTGGAACGGCCCCTATCTTGGCCTCTACGGCGGCTACAATTCACTTGGTTCCGACATTTCCGGCCTGCCTGACGTCGACAACATCGACGGCCTGTCCGGTGGCGTCTTTGGCGGCATCAACCGGCAGTTTGCGCCCAACTGGATCGCCGGTCTGGAAGGCACGCTCGGCATGTCGGGCGCCGACCATACTTTCGGCGGCACCAAGATCGACCAGGACTGGGAGGCGTCGCTGCGGGCCCGCATGGGCTACGCGTTCGAAAACTCCATGATCTACGGTCTGGCAGGCGTTGCCGGCAGCGAGGTGAATGCCTCAACCGCGTCTGGCACCGACAGCAAGGTGTTGCTCGGCTGGCAGATCGGCGCGGGGCTCGAAACCGTGCTGACCCGCGAGATCACCGGCCGCGTCGAATACGATTACACCGACTACAATGCCCGCGAGTTCTCGCTCGGTGCGAGCGGCTCGCCGAATATCGGCCTTTCCGGGCACACGGTGAAGGTCGGCGTCGGCTTCAAGTTCTAGGAAGTTCCGCGGAACCTGAACCGCCGGAACCGGCGCTTGGCCGGTTCCGCGATATCCACGCGACAATTCGCAAAAACGGCTCGACGGGGCGGATGCGCTCAGCCGCGATCGCCGCCAATGATGTCTCCCAGCGTACCGAGCACCGAGCCTTCGCCCCTGTCCCGGCCGCCGCCCTGCGGTGCGGCGGCTAGCATGCGCCCGGCCAGCCGCGAGAAGGGCAGGGACTGGATCCATACCTTGCCCGGTCCGGTCAGCCGCGCGAAGAACACGCCTTCGCCACCGAAGATCATCGACTTGATCGAACCGGCCCTCACGAGATCGAAATCGATGTCGCCGGTGAACGCGGCCACGCAACCGGTGTCGACATGCAATTCCTCGCCTGGGGCGAGTGTTCGCTCCATCGTCGTGCCGCCGACATGCACGAATACCCAGCCGTCACCTTCCAGCGCCTGCATGATGAAGCCTTCGCCGCCGAACAGGCCCGTGAGGATGCGCCGCTGGAAGAAGATCGACAGCGAAACGCCCTTGGCCGCGCACAGGAAGGCATCCTTCTGGCAAACAAGCCTGCCGCCGACTTCATCGAGCTTGATCGCCAGCACGTGACCGGGATAGGGCGCGGCGAAACCCACCCGCGCCTTGCCGTCGCCGTGATGAGTGAAGACGGTGGTGAACAGGCTTTCGCCGGTGACCAGCCGCTTGCCCGCACCGACCAGCATGTCGAACAATCCGCCCGACTGGCCCGATCCGTCGCCAAAGACGGAGGTCATCTCGATGTCGGGATCCTTGAACATCATCGACCCGGCTTCCGCCACGGCGGATTCGCCGGGATCGAGTTCGATCTCGACGAATTGCATCTCGAGACCCTTGATCTCGAAATCGATGTCGTCGGCGATGCCGCGAGTACGGTCATGGCGCGCCGCCGGCACGCTCGGAACGCTTCCGAATACCATCATGTCCTCCGGTACTGGCAGGTAAATGTATATCTTGTCAGGGTCGCGACGGCTGTCAGCGCCGCAGTGCGCGGCAGGAACCGTCATAGACATGCCAGGGATCGTAACCCGGCAGGCAGAACTCGACCTTGTAGCCGGTGCCGGCAAGCCCCATGCCCCGCTCGATGCGGTAATAGACGGTATTGCTCTTGCCGTTGGACAGCCAGGCCTTGGCCTTGCAATAGCGTCGGTCGATCGGCGCGCCAATGCCGGCCTCGCCAAAGGATTCGACGCCGCGATCGCGCTCGTAGTCGATCGTGCGGATCGAGATGCCGCGATAGAAGGTGTTGCGGTCGGCCCAGTTGAACTTGTCGATGATCCGCGCCTTGACCGAACCATTGCTGCAATCCGGGAAGGTCGCGAACATGGCCTGGAAATAGCTCGGGAAATAAGCAGATGCGGTGGCCGGCATGGCAACCAGCAGCAGCAATGTGCCAGTCAGTGTCTTGAGCATTGTCGTCGCTTTCGCCTTCGATGCGGTTGACCGATCGCAGAGTCGGTTATGCACAGGATTGCCGGAATTGGTGACACGGTCAAGAAACCGCTTTGCCGCCCGCCCGGCAAGGTTCGCTCATTCTGCCGTCAGCCTCTCGAAGCGCCAGCCCGCTTTGTCGCCGCGGCCCATGAGGCGGGCGAGTTCCGGCATGATGGCTTTCATTTCGGCTTCAAGCACGTAGGGCGGGTTTTTAACGATCAGTCCGCTGCCCGACAAACCTTGAACGGGACCTTCGCCGGGACCGAGGTCGAGCTCGATCCGCACCAGATCGGGTGGCCCCGAGCGCTTGAGGCTCGCGACGAATTGCTCGGCTTCATTGCCACGCTTGAGCGGGTACCAAAGACAGAACATGCCGCCCGGCCAGCGCCGGTGCCCCTTTTCGAGCGCTTCGACTAGCCGGTCGAACTCGCCATCCTTTTCAAAGGGCGGATCGATCAGGACAAGGCCGCGTTTTTCCTTCGGCGGCAGATGCGCGCCGGGTACCAGCCAGCCATCCAGATGCGTCACGCGGACCTGGAAATCGCCGGCGAACAACGCGGCCAATGCGACATGGTCGGCTTCGTGCAGTTCGAATGCCGACAACCGGTCCTGCTTGCGCAGCATTCGGCGCACGATCAGCGGCGAACCGGGATAGGCGGCCAGTCGACCCTCGCGCAAATGTTCGCGCACCACACCGAGCAGTGGCGCGAGCAGCGTCCGAGCTTCGCCCGACAGGTCGGCGCCGAGCATTCGGCCGATCCCGCTCATCCATTCGCCGGTCTTGGCCGATTCCGTGCTGGCGAGATCGTACAAGCCGACGCCGGCATGTGTGTCGATCACGCGGAAGGCCGCGTCCTTGCGCTTGAGATAGTCGACGATGCGCGCCAGCACAGCGTGCTTCATGACATCGGCGAAATTGCCGGCGTGATAGGCGTGACGGTAGTTCAAGGAAGGTTTCCAAGCGGCGGCGAAAACAGCGCTTCGCCGGGCGCTGCAACAGGGCCGCCGGCGAGAACGACCCGGCCTTCGGCCAGCTTGGCCGCGCCGCCGGCGACGAGCCGCAAGGCATGCGGGTAGAGCCGGTTTTCCGCCGCCAGTACCCGCGCCGCGAGGGCGCCGGCATCGTCGCTCGGCAATACCGGCACCGCCGCCTGCGCGATGACAGGTCCCTCGTCGACGCCCTCGGTGACGAAATGGACGCTCGCGCCGTGAATGCGCACGCCGGCGGCGAGCGCGCGTTCGTGCGTGTCGGTACCGGGAAACGCGGGCAGCAGGCTCGGGTGAATGTTCAACATCCGCCCCGCGTATCGGCGCACGAAATCGCCGGTTAGAATGCGCATGTAGCCGGCAAGGCAGATGATATCGGGGGCTTCCCTCGCCAGCACATCGCCGAGAGCTGCCTCGTGCGCCTGCCGGCTGTCGAAGGTGCGATGGTCGACGACACTGGTCGCGATGCCGGCCTTGCCGGCGGTCTCGAGCGCCTTTGCCTCTGGCCGGTTGGAGATGACGCGGACGATCCCGGCGGGGTAGGCCGGATCTTTCGCTGCTTCGATCAGCGCGGTCATGTTGGTTCCGCGTCCGGAGACGAGCACGGCGACCCGCTTTCGGCCCACCTCGCTCAAAGCGCCAGCCTTCCGTGGGTGACCACGGCGTCGTCGTCCCTGGCAACAAGTTCGCCCAGCATGAATGCGGTTTCGCCTTCCTTGCCGAGCGCTTCCATCACCTTGTCGGCCTCGCCGGCCTTCGCCACGACCACCATGCCGATCCCGCAATTGAAGGTGCGGATCATTTCCTTCTCCGCGATGCCGCCCGTGCGCGCCAGCCATCCGAACACCGCTGGCACGGGCACGCGCGAAAGATCGACCTTCGCGGCAAGGCCATTCGGCAGCACGCGTGGGACGTTTTCGGTCAGCCCGCCGCCGGTGATGTGGGCGAGCGCCTTGATCGAGCCGGTCGCGCGCATCGCTGAAAGCACCGGCTTCACATAGATCCGCGTCGGCGTCAGCAGCACTTCAGCGAGGGATTCCCCCTCGGCAAAAGGGCAGGGAGATTCGAGGCTTAGCCCCGAAAGCTGAATCACTTTGCGAACCAGCGAAAAGCCGTTGGAATGGACGCCCGAGGAAGCCAGCCCGATCAGCGCGTCGCCTTCCTTGATATCCGTCGCCGGCAGCAATTCGCCGCGTTCGGCTGCGCCCACGGCAAAGCCGGCCAGATCGTAATCGCCCGCCTGGTACATGCCTGGCATTTCCGCCGTCTCGCCGCCGATCAGCGCACA
>JAGRLL010000130.1 GCA_020441855.1 Nitratireductor sp. | reverse complement strand
CCGGCTTGCCGCGCCATTTCACCGTGATCGCCTGGCCGGGCTCCAGCGAGGAAACGTCGACCTCGATCGAGGCGAGTGCCCTTGTCGAGGCATCCGGATTCATCTGGTCTACAAATGGCCACGCCAGCCCGGCGACACCCACCGCGCCAACGGCGCCAGTTGCCAGGTAGAGAAATTCGCGGCGGTCCGGATCCGCCCCATCGGCCGTCTTGTCTGCGCTCACGATTCTTGGTCCTTTCGCGATTCGCTCAATTCTTCCCCGCTATCGGCTGCAAAACGCCGCCCGCCGAACGCTACATGTTCGCCAGGATTCCGGGTTTTCTTATTCATGACAACAGGTCTTGTCCAGCGCGGCCGGAATTCACGGGCACAATGTCGCGGTCTTTCCACGGCTGCTGTGGTATGGATGTGTCAGTCGAGCGAATAGCCGACCAAATTCATCCGGTTTTAACACCCTTCGAAAACACCCCGAACCGACGTCATGCGCCCATTGCGTTTATCGCTTGCCGGGCGCTATGACGCGCCTTCACCGCGCAAACGGACAAAAACGCCCCGCCATGGCCGCCCCGATCCTTTTTCTCGACGATATCCGCCTCACCTTCGGCGGAAGGCCGCTTTTGGATGGCGCATCCTTTCAACTCCAATCCGGCGACCGGATTTGCCTGGTGGGCAGGAACGGTTCGGGCAAATCCACCCTGCTGAAGATCGCGGCGGGTCAGATCGAGGCCGATTCGGGCGAACGTTTCCTTCAGCCAGGCGTGACGGTCCGCTATCTGCCACAGGAACCGGACCTCTCCGGCTTCGCCACCTCCCTTGCCTATGTCGAATCGTTCCTCGCGCCCGGCGACGATGCGCATCGCGCCCGCTATCTGCTCCAACATCTGGGGTTGAGCGGCGAGGAAGACCCGCGCAGCCTTTCTGGCGGCGAGGCGCGTCGTGCCGCGCTCGCCGGCGTTCTGGCGCCCGAACCCGACATCCTGCTGCTCGACGAACCGACCAACCACCTCGACCTGCCAGCCATCGAATGGCTTGAGGGAGAATTGCGCGCGACAAGGTCCGCCATCGTGCTGATCAGCCACGACCGTCGCTTTCTCTCCGCGCTTTCGCGGCGCACCGTCTGGCTCGATCGCGGCACGTCGCGCACGCTGGAGAAGGGTTTTGCCGAATTCGAGGCTTGGCGCGACGACGTGCTGGCCAACGAAGAGACGGAAGCGCACAAACTGGACCGCAAGATCGCCCGCGAGCAGGACTGGATCGTTCACGGCGTCTCGGCCCGGCGCAAGCGCAACATGCGCCGAGTGCGCGAACTGGCCGACCTGCGCCAAACACGCGCCGAGACGCTGAAAGCCACCGGTTCGGTCAGTTTCGCCGCCAGCCAGTCGGGCCAGTCCGGCAAGCTGGTCGCCAAGCTCGAACATGTTTCGAAATCGTTCGCGGAGCGTCCCATCGTCCGCGACTTTTCCACCATCGTCCATCGCGGCGACCGTATCGGTATCGTCGGACCGAACGGCGCGGGCAAGACGACGCTGGTGAGGCTGATCACCGGCGAACTGGCGGCCGATGCCGGCGAGATCCGCCTCGGCGCCAATCTCGACATTCTGGCGATAGACCAGAAGCGCGAGAGCCTCGATCCCGACACCCCGCTGAAGGAAGCGCTCACCGAGGGCGCCGGCGACTTCATCGAGGTCGGCGGCGCGCGCAAGCATGTCGCGAGCTACATGAAGGACTTTCTGTTCGATCCGATCCAGGCCGGCACGCCGGTCGGCGTGCTTTCGGGCGGCGAACGCGGCCGGCTGATGCTGGCGCGAGGCCTGAAGAAACCCTCCAACCTGCTGATCCTCGACGAGCCCACCAACGATCTCGATCTCGAAACGCTCGACCTTCTGCAGGAATTCCTATCCGACTATCCCGGCACGGTGCTGCTGGTCAGCCACGACCGCGACTTTCTCGACCGTGTCTGCACGTCCGTCATCGCGTCGGACGGTGACGGCGTATGGCGCGAATATGCCGGCGGATACACCGACATGGTGGCGCAGAAGGGATCGGGCGTCATCGCGCGAAAATCCGCCGGAACACGGCAGGACAAGCCCGAAAAAAACGATAAGCCGGCCACGACGCCAAAACAGCCCGCCAGGCAGAAGCTCTCCTTCAGGCAGAAGCACGCCCTCGAAACGCTGCCTGGCGAGATCGACAAGCTGCGCGGCGAAATCGCGAAGCTCGGTGCTGCCCTTGCGGCTCCCGGCCTATACGAGCGCGAGCCGAAGAAATTCGAGACCTACGCTGCCGCCCTCGCCGAGCGCGAGGCGGCGATGGCGGCAAAGGAAGAGGAATGGCTCGAACTGGAAATCCTGCGAGAGCAATCGGAAGGCTAGACGCTTCGCCCATTCGTGACCGATGGCGGCCTCGACCCATTGGCGCTGCAAAGGCATGATATCGCCCGACCCACCGGGAAACGGGAGCAGACCATGCCTTTGATCGACGTGCAGGTACTGGAGGGTGTCTACTCCGACGAGGAGAAGTCACGAATTATAGAGAAGCTTACACAGGCCTTCGGAGAGATCGCGGGCCGGACCATGGCTGAAGCCACTTCGGTGAGGATCCATGAGATCCGGAGTGGTTCATGGGGGTATGCCGGCAGGCCGATGACCACCAAGGACGGCCTGGCCATGCGCAAGCGCGGCTGATTGCGATCATCTCATGAAGAGCTGGGACATGCCCACGGTCGCGATCAGTGCCCCGACCCAAGCCATCGGCGCCGGCACTTCCTTTGTGCGCCACCAGATCAGCGGCAGGATCAGCACTGGCGACATCGCCGACAATGTCGAAACGATGCCGACCGCCCCGCCGGACAGCGCGTAAAGCAACAGCGTCATGCCGACAGCCATGGCAATGAAACCGGATAGTGCGGTCGTTCCGGCAATCGAAAGGGTCGGCGGATTGACCGGGCGGAAGCGATCCCCGGTCAGCGCCAATACGGCGTAGAAGCAGACCACGGACGCGCCGACCCGCAATGCCGAAACGGCAACCGGGTCGACGCCGGTTTCCATAACCGGCCTTGCGATCAGCGAACCGATGGCCTGTGACGTCGCCGCCCCGAGCCCTATGAGCACGCCGACCCAGAGACTTCCCTTTACCGCTTCCCAGTGATGCAATTGCGAGCGACGCTTGCCGAAAACGATGGCGAGCACGACGCCGGCGATCACGATGCAAATGCCCGCTATTTCCCGCGCACTCAGCATCTCGTCCAGCACCAGCCAGCCGAGCGCCGCCGAAATCGGCGCATTCATGGAAAAAAGGATCGAGGTGCGTCGCGGACCCAGCCGGCTCATCGTCAGAAACAGCAGCGTGTCGCCGATGAAGACGCCGATCACGCCGGAAAGCACGATCGGCCACGCATGATCGGCTCCGATGCTGCGCCAGCTTCCCGTGGACAACACCCATGCCGCCAGCATGACGAACACCATCGCCATGCGAATGCGGGTGAAGGCGACCGGACCGAGATGGGCGACCGGGCCGGCCGACATGATGCCGGAAAGTGCCCAGCACGCCGCGGCGAGCACTGCTGCAATCTCATGGACAGGCACGATGTTCTCCTACATCCGCTTCGGCAGGAAGAACCACGAAAGCACCCCCGTTACCGCCAGGAGCGCCGCCAGCACCCAGAATGCTCCCGAAAAGCCGAACAGCATGAAGGCGAAGATATAGACGAACGGCGGGATCAGCTCCGAGGCGTCGAGATAGGTACGATAGATTGTGGTCATCTGCGCGCGTTCGTGCGCTCGCACCGCGCGCAGGAACGGGATCGGCCCGAGCCCGTCCAGCATGGCGACGAAGAAGGAAGCGGCCACGATCAGCACGCCCGCAGCCACCGGATGGGCCGTGCCGGCAATGCCCGTTGCAACGGTCAGCGCCGCGGCCCCGGCAAAGGCAAGCGTGATCATCAGGCGCAGCGAATGGCGCCGCGCCCATCCGGTCACCAGCAGGTTGTTGAACAGCATCGCATTGCCCGCCGCAATGGCGATGCCGCCGGCAAGCGGCCCGAGATTTCCCTCGACCATCAGGATCGGCACATAGACGAAAAACGAGACCCAGAAAGCCGAACGTGCGAACGCGATCATCCAGGCGAGCCGCATTCGCGGCTGGCTTACGAACCGTCCCACCGATGCAAACGGCGAAGGCGGCAGCGTTTTCGCCGGCCGGATAGGTCCCTTTTCGGCGAGCCGGAGATACCAGAACACCACGAGCAGGATGCAGGCAAAGACGGGCGGCACCAGTCCGACCGCCCACACGCCGTAATGCTGGTAGAGCCATACGCCCGCCAGCGGCGTCAGCATCCATGCAAGCGTCGAGACGGCATAACGCAGCGGCTCGGAATGGACGAGATCCGACTTGCGTATGTAATCCATGATGTAGAGGTTGAGCGTGATGTTGAGCGTCGCGGCCCCGAAGGTGCGCGCGAACATCGCCGCGATCTGGCCAGTGCCGGTGTCCGTCGCCAGAAAGACCCCGCACGCGGCGATGGAGACGCAACCGATCGTGTAACTCCAGCGCCGCGATAGCGCGCGGATCATGAAGGGGATCGTGAAGGACAGAGCGAGTGCACCGAGCGCGACGCTCGTATAGGCAAGGCTTACCGATTCCTTTGAGCCGAACAGATCGTAGGCATGCAGGGGAAAGACGGTGGCGACGGATGCACGCGCGATCGATTCGACAAAAAACAGCGTGGCGAACGCCCAGGCTGCCTGCCCCGGCGTGGTCGAGATCCAGACAGGATGGCGGACGTGAAATGCCACCGAAAGCGCCCTGCAATGTCCTTGGGACGGTTCTTGTTGTTTTTCGCCTCTTAAACCCGTTTGGGGGCGAACGGGTAGCCGGAAAACGACCTTTTCGACAAGGATTTGGCGGAATGTGCCGTGCAGGGTGTCAGGAGACCAGGCTCTCGCCGATGAAGCCGCCCGACTGGCGCTCCCACAGCGCGGCGTAGAGCCCTTTGCGCGCCAGCAACTGGTCGTGCGTTCCCTCTTCCGCGATCCTCCCGCCGTTGATGACGACAAGGCGGTCCATCGCCGCGATGGTCGACAGCCGGTGCGCGATGGCGATTACCGTCTTGCCCTCCATCAGCTGGAACAAATTCTCCTGGATCGCCGCCTCGATTTCCGAATCGAGTTGCGACGTCGCCTCGTCCAGGATCAGCACCGGCGCGTTGCGCAGGAACACCCGCGCAATGGCGATACGCTGGCGCTGACCGCCGGAAAGCTTGATACCGCGCTCACCCACGAGGGCATCGTAACCCCTGCGCCCGCGCGCATCCTCCAGCGTTTCGATGAAGCCATGCGCATGCGCCTTCTTCGCCGCCGCGACAATCTCCTCGACGCTGGCACCGGCGCGCCCGTGCGCGATGTTGTCCCTGACCGAGCGGTGGAACAGGCCCGTATCCTGCTGCACCATGGAAAACTGTGCCCGCAAACTGTCCTGCGTCACCTTGGCGATATCCTGTCCGTCGAACAGGATCCTTCCGCTCTCGACGTCGAAAAATCGCAGAAGCAGGTGGACCAGCGTCGACTTGCCCGCCCCTGACGGGCCGACCAGCCCAACCCTCTCGCCGGGCTCGACGGCGAGCGACAGGTCGCGGATCACCGTTTCCTCCCGGCCATAGCCGAACTCGACATGGGAAAACTCGATGCGCCCCTGTTTGAACGCCAGTGGCATGGCATCGGGCGCATCGGTCATTTCAAGCGGCCGTGCAACCAGTTCCATCGTATTCTGCACGGTGCCGATGGAGCGGAAGAAGCCGTTGAGATTGCCCATCAGCCGCGCCAGCAGCATGTTGAGCCTCAAGGTCAGCGCCAGGGTGAAGGCCACCTGTCCGGAAGTGATCTCACCCTTGAGCCAGAGATCGACCGAAAGCCAGCCGATCAGTGCGATGATCAGGCCCGAAACGGAAGAAAGGGTCATGCGAACGCCGGTCAGTTCGCGTGTGAACTTCTGCAGATCGCGGTGCATGTTCCGCGCCGCGCTCTTTACGAAATCCTCCTCGCCTGCCTCGCGGCCATGCAGTTTGACGACGGCGATATTGGCATAGCCGTCGACCATGCGCCCCGACAGCACGGAACCCGCCTCGGCGACCTGCCGTCCCCGTGCGCGAATCCGAGGAATGAAGTGCCATGCGATAAGCGCGAACGACAGGATCCACAGCGCAACGACCGAGCCAAGGCGAATATCGAGCGCGGCAAGGAGGCCCAGCGTGGTGACCGCATAGACGGCGATGAACCAGATGATCTGCAACAGGGAGATCATCATGTCGCCGGCGGCCTGTCCGCCCTGCTGCACCTTCTGCGCGATGCGCCCGGCGAGATCGTTCTGGAAGAAGGACAACGACTGGGCAATGACGTATTTGTGGCTCTGCCAGCGCATGAGCGTGAAGAAACCGGGTACGATGACCTGCTCTTCGACCAGCGCGCCAAAGGTGATGACGAGGGCGCGTCCGACCGCGACGACCAACACCATGAAGAGCAGGACGTCGCCATGGCCAGCGACCACGGCCGGCCAGCCCCCGGCACGTGCTCCGCTTGCCTCGGCCACCGTCATGATGTCGACGATCCAGCCGACGAAGGTGAACATCGAGGCTTCGACCAGCGCGTTCAGGAAGCCGTAGACCAGCAGCGCCGCGAAAGCCCATTTCGTCTGGCGGACATAATACCACACAAAGGCAAGCAGCCGGTTTGGCGGCTGATAGTCATCGCGTGGCTGGAAAGGATCGACCCAGTTCTCGAACAGCCGGTAAAGGCGATCGGACAGGCTCACTCCGCCGCACCTTTCGCCAGTTCAGGCGCAATATCCGTCTCTTCCGGTCCGCAGATGAAGCCGCCCGACTGGCGCGCCCACAATTCGGCGTAGAGCCCGCCGCGCGCGACAAGTCCCTCGTGATTGCCGGATTCGACGATATGGCCGTGATCCATGATCACCAGCCGGTCGAGTTGGGCGATCGTGGACAGCCGGTGCGCGATGGCGATCAC
>JAGRLL010000129.1:6654-22366 GCA_020441855.1 Nitratireductor sp. | reverse complement strand
GCCGGCTTCTGGTAGATCTCGTTCGGCGCGGCAACCTGCGCAATGCGCCCGCCGAACATGACGCCGATGCGGTCCGACATGCCAAGCGCTTCATACTGGTCGTGGGTGACGAGCACGAAGGTGATGCCGACGGCGCGCTGCAGATGTCGCAACTCCACTTGCATCTGCTCGCGCAATTTCTTGTCGAGCGCCGACAGGGGTTCGTCGAGCAGCAGGACCTTGGGCCGCAGCACCAGCGCGCGCGCCAGCGCGACCCGCTGGCGCTGACCGCCGGAAAGCTGGTTGCCCATGCGCGAGCCCAGCCCCGTCAGCGCCACCTGCGCCAGAGCCGCTTCGACCCGCTGCTTTTCCTCGGCGCGCCCGAACCGCAATCGGCGCAGCCCGTAGGCGACATTGTCCGAAACGTTGAGATGGGGAAAGATTGCGTAGCTTTGAAACACCATGTTGGTCGGGCGGTGGTTGGCCGGTACGCCGGTCATGTCCCGGCCGGCAATGAGGATCGCGCCGAATGTGGGATTGTCGAAACCGCCGATCATGCGCAGCAGGGTGGTCTTGCCGCAGCCCGAAGGCCCGAGCAGGGAGAAGAATTCCCCCTCCCGGATGTCGAGATTGATGTCGTCGAGTGCGGTGAAACTGCCAAAGCGCTTGGTGACGCTCCGCGCGGAAATCATGGCGTCGGCGCTCATTTCAACTCTCCCGGCAAACCTGCGTCGTCATATCCGGACACCATCCGATCCATCCCCTCAGACCTGGGCGCTCACACGCCGCTCGGCCCGGCGACGGATGAATTCGGCCAGCACCAGCATCAACAGCGAAGCGGCGAGCATGATGGAGCCGAGTGCGAGAATATTGGGTAGCTTCGCTGCAAAGCGCAGCTGCCCCCAGATATAGACCGGCAGCGTCGGGTCCGTGCCCGACAGGAAAAAGGCCAGTATGAATTCGTCGAGCGAGATGGTGAAGGAGACCAGCAGGCTCGACAGGATCGAGGGAAACAGCACCGGCAGGGTGACACGGCGCATGGTTTCGAAAACGCCGGCGCCAAGGTCGTGCGAAGCTTCCTCGAGGCTCGGGTCGAAGCCCTCGAAGCCCGCGACCAGGACCGAGATCGCGTAGGGTACGCAAAACAGCACATGCCCAAGGATGACGGTAAACAGCGACAGCGGCATGCCGATGGCGAGCAGCAGGACCAGCAGCGAGATGGCGACGATGATCTCGGGCAGAAAGAGCGGGGTCATGATCAGCCCGGCCGCGCTCGCCTTGCCGCGAAACGAGTGACGCGTGGTCGCACGCGCCGCGCATACGCCCAGAACGGTGGCGAGGATCGCGGTGGAGATACCCACGACGAGGCTGTTCCAGGCCGCCTGATGCATCGTGGAATTGTGCGCCAGGCTTGCGTACCATTTGGTGGTGAAGCCGACGAGCGGAAGCTTCGGCGTTGCCGAATCGTTGAACGAGAAGACCGGCAGCAGCGCTACCGGCAGATAGAGGATGATGACGAAAATGACGGTATAGATGCCGAGCAGACTCGGGCGCCAGCCGAACAATTTCATCGCAGCAGCCTCCTCAAACCGTAGAGCAGACCGACCCCGGCCAGCGCCATGGTGGAAACGACGAGCATGGTGGCGATGGCCAGCGCCGAGCCAAGAGGCCAGTTCGATGCCTTGCCGAACTGCGCCTGGATGGCGTTGGCGATCATCACGCCGTCCTTGCCGCCGACGAGACGCGGCGTGACATAGTCGCCGACGGTCGGGATCATGACGATCAGCAATGCTGCGACGATGCCGGGCATGGACAGCGGCAGCGTAACCCGCAGAAAGCGGCGCAGCGGTCCGTCGCCCAGATCGTCGGCCGCCTCAAGCAGGGTGCGGTCGATCTTCTCGATCGAGACGTAGATCGGCAGGATGGCGAACGCGACCCAGCTATGGGTCAGCGTGATCACGACGGCATTGGCATTATACAGAATGCTCGTCAGCGGCTCCTTGATCAGGCCGAGCGCCAGCAGGCCGGAATTGATGATGCCGTTATAGCCGAGGATCACCTTCCAGGAGAGAATGCGCAGCAGATAGCCCGACCAGAACGGTACGGTGATCGCGAACAGCCAGAGACTCTTGAACCGCCCGCCCCTGAACGAGATGAAGTAGGCGACCGGGTAGGACAGCACCACGGTTACGACGCTGACGGTTGCCGAAATCCAGAGCGAGCGCATCAGCAGGTCACGATAGATCGGCTCGCCCAGCGCCGCGCGATAATTGTCGAGCGTGAACTCGCGGCGGATTTCCAGATAGTCCTGGGTCCAGAAACTGTAGGCGACGACGACAAGGATGGGGCCGACGAGAAGGAGCAGGGCGTAGACAAGGGGCGGTGAAATCACGAGCCAACCGCGAACGGTGGGATTGGCCAGGGCAAGCTGCACCCGCCTGTTCATCCGGCGACCTCCGCAATGCACTGCCGCAGCCGGCATTGCCCGCCGGACCATCGCCGCGATGGATGCGCCCCTACCCTCATGGGCCGTCCCGTCACCTTTCCCCTTGGTGCCACACTCGACCGCTCGTCGACCTCATGCGACCAATGTGATTTGACGCCAGTGCGCAGTTGAAATCAAGCTGTTCGTCTGACATTATTGACTGAACGTCCATTCAATAAAGGAGCGTCCGGTTCCGTTTGTCAATGGCTTGCCGCTCGAGCGGCCAGGTGCCACGGATGAAAGGGAGAAAGGCCGGATAATGTGTACAGGCATGGATCAGGCACACGCGGACATGGCGAACAAGGATCGGAACGAAGCAACGGCGGAGCGCGCCCTGGTGCAGCCCTGGCCCGTCGCGGGCGACATCGGCCAGTCGGCGAAGGACATCATCACTTCGGGCGAAGGTGTCTATATCCGTGACGAGCACGGCAATCGCCTGATCGACGGCCCCGCCGGCATGTGGTGCACCAATGTCGGCCACCGCAACAAGGTTCTGGCCGACATCATGCACGATCAGGCGATGGAGCTTTCCTACAACACGCCCTGGTACACTTCGAGCCGCATCGGCGAAGCGCTGGCTGGACGGCTCGCCGCGCTCGCGCCGGGAGATCTCAACCATGTGTTCTTCACGACGGGCGGGTCGACGGCGGTCGAGACCGCGCTTCGCTTCGCCCAGTTCTACAACAATGTGAAGGGCCGCCGTGAAAAGAAGAAATTCCTGTGCCGCGAGGGCGGCTATCACGGTAGCACTTACCTAAGCGCTTCGCTCAACGGCCGCCCGCGCTCGCGCGAGTGGATGGACCAGGCCGAGGATCAGGTGATCCGCCTGTCGAGCCCGAACCCGTTCCGCCGACCGCAGGGCATGAGCGTCGAAGCCTTCACCGACTCGCTGGTCGAGGAACTGGAACGTGCCATCGCCGAACATGGGGCGAATACGATTGCCGCGTTCATCGGCGAACCGATCATGGCGTCCGGCGGCGTCATCATCCCGCCGGAAGGCTATTTCGCACGCATTCGGAAGGTTTGCGCCCGGCACGACATCCTGTTCATCGCCGACGAGGTGGTGACCGCCTTCGGCCGGCTCGGGCACATGTTCGCCAGCAAGGATGTGTTCGGCGTGGAGCCCGACATGATCACCTTCGCCAAGGGGGTGACCTCGGGCTATTTCCCGCTTGGCGGCGTGATGATCTCGGAGCGCCTGTTCGAGGAATTGCGCAAGTCCAACCATCCCGAAGCGATGTTCGGCCACGGCTATACCTATTCGAGCCACCCGATCGGCTGCGCCGTGGCGATGGGCAATCTCGACCTCCTCGAAGGAGGCGTACTGGAGCACGCACGCGAAATTGCACCCTATTTCCAGGAACGCCTTGCCGGCCTCAACGATCTGGCACTGGTGGGTGAAGTACGCGGTGCCGGGTTGATGGCCTGTATCGAACTGGTCGCCGACCGCGAAAGCCGTAATCCGCTGGTGCTTGATAACGAAGTCGGTGCGCGCATCGACAGGCACTGCCAGGAACTGGGCCTGCTGGTGCGGCCCCTGATCAATATGTGCGTGATGTCGCCACCGCTGATCATCTCGCGCGAGCAGATCGACGATCTGGTGTCGATCCTGCACGAAGGCATTTCGCGCACGATGGACGATTTGCGCGCCGAAGGTATCTGGCAGGGCTGACGCCATCCGAAACCGGCAGCAGGACGGGAGACTGCACCTGCCTGTGCCAGCTCAAGCCTGTCCAAGGGTGCGGGGATTCGCCCGTAGCCGCTTCGGCCCGGAACGCCGGCCTATCTCGCCGACATTTCCTCGTTAATCCGGGCGATTTCCGCCTCGCCGGGCGCTTCTTCCAGCGTCGTCACCGGCAGGACCGCGCGGATATGGTCGTGATGCGTGCGCACGCCATATTCCAGATCCGAAAGGTAGAAGCCCTGAAAGGCCTCCGAAGCCATCGACTCGTTCGACCAGATCGTAAGCTGGACATCTTCCTCGATCGTGTCGCGGTCGATGCGGGTGGCCAAATATCGCGCGGCGCGCTGGCGCCGGGTTTCGTCCCGGTAACGATAGGTGGCCCCACGCAGGATCGTCTCGTTCACCGACACCGGAAACTCCTGATAGAATTGCATGGATTCCGGCGTCACCGCGACAACGCTGTTGGGAAACAGGCCGTAATAGATCCAGGCGCGCTGCAATTCCTCGGGGATATGGTCACGCGGCTCGAGCGTCTTGATGTAATGGCGCACGCTCCAGAGCCTTCCGCCCCTGTCGTAGCAATCGGCATAAGAGCGGCAGACGCCATCGACAAAGGGTTCGTCGTAATAAGTCGCTCCGTAGAGATCCTGAAGCGCAGGATGGGCCATGGCGACATGGTAACCCTCATTGTCGACATCGCGCACCGACTTCCAGTTTACCTGCGAAGTCTGGTTCCAGACCCGGTCGCTTGGCACCATTTCGTCGAGACGGTAATGCGCAATCTCCCTTTCGAAGGGCTGCATGATTTCTGCCACGCTTGGCTGATGGCCCGGCGCGAAGCGAATGAACACCAGCCCGTTCCAGATCTCCATTTCAATCGTGATCAGGCCCAGCTTGGAGCGGTCCATGTCGTCGAAGGTTTCCGGCCTTGCCGCGCCCCGCAGCGTGCCGTCGAGATTGAAGACCCAGCCGTGGAAGGGGCACACCAGCGCGTTGCGGCATTTACCCTTGTTGTCCGCGACGACCCGCGAGCCGCGATGGCGGCACATGTTGTGAAAAGCACGAACTTCGCCGTCATTGCCCCGCACGATCAGCGCGCGCTCGCCGAACAGGTCGAAGCCCACATAGGAGCCTGGATCGGGGACATCGCTGACATGGCACACGATCTGCCAGGTACGCCGGAAAAGCTGTTCCTTCTCCAGTTCCAGCAACGCCGGAGAATGATAGGTCCAGCCGGGAAGCCCCCGGCGGTCCCAGCTCTCCGGCACCGAAATATCCCTGTTGCTCAGATGCTGGTTCACAGCCGCGCCTCTGCCTTGATTATGGAGTTAATTGCTGAACGTTCATTCAATAATAGCCCAATTTTCCCGATTTGGGAAGGCGGTCCGGCGCAAATGAACGCCGGCATTTCGATGAAGCAGCAATCGAAATCCGTCGCCGGAAACGCCGGCTTTGGCGGACAGCAAAAGACGTAGTCGAAGGGCCGAACCTCCTGGTTCAGACAGGAACCTGTGCGAAATCGGCCAGTCGCCTGCCACAAAAAGCCATCGGGCATGAAGGCAAAGAAGCCCGCCCCCTGCTCGGCGGCTTCGGTTCACCGGGACCGGATCGAATTATGCCGTTTCGAAATGCCGGCGAAGAATCAGGCTGAGCGAGGTGATCGCCGGTGGTGGATGGATGGAGCGCAGATAGGCAATGCCGATGATGATGCTCCAGAACGCGCCGTCGACATCGATCGCGTCGAGGCCGGTCATCCTTGCGCGCTCCAGCACGATCGACGGCACGCTTGCCAGATAGCGGCCCTCGTTCAACAGCGTGAAAACGGTGTCAAGCGCGTTGGTCTCGATGGCCGGTTGCGGCGGCTCGACATTGTTGGCGGCGAAATAGCTCGCCACGCGTTCGTATCCCATCTGGTCGCTGGAAAAGAAGATCCACGGAAACTGCGCGAGTTCGGCCGCCTGCACGTTCGTGCGGCCGCATAGCGGATGCCCCCTGTCGGCGATCACCACGTTGCGCAATTCGGCCAGTTCCTCGGTGACGAGCCGATTGTGGTCGGGAAAGTTGAGCGCGGTGGAGATGACGTCCAGTTCCCCGTCGAGGAGCGCCTGAAAATTCGCCTCCATGGAATCGACCGCGATACGCACCTTCATGCGGGGACGTTCTTCCTGGAACAGGCGAATGGCCGGCGCGAGATATCCGATGGCGCTCGGCCCGACACCGATCGAAACCGAGCCTGCCTCGCCGTCCTGCAGGGAGCGGATCTCGTTCAGCAATTGCTCGAACTCACGTTCGACGATATGCGCCCTGTCGACCACGATACGACCAAACTGGGTCAGCGCGAAGCTCTTGGAGGTCCGCTCGATCAGGCGGATGCCCAGCCGCTCTTCCAGCAACTGGACGCTGCGCGACAGCGCCGGCTGCGTCATGTTCAGCTTCTCGGCGGCCGCGGTGAAGCTCTGCTCGCGCACGACGGCGAGCAGGATACGCAATTGCCGGGAATCGATGCGCGAGAGAGCATCCGCTCTGACTTCGGAAGCGGCACTTCTGTCGGCTCGTAAAACCATCTCTCTGCCCTCCCCTCGAAGCCTGGAAAGCAAACACCAGACGGCCACCTCCGTCCATCCATAAAAATCGGTAATGCATAAATGCCGAGGTTCGATTGGACCTTTGGCCCCGCGGACCTTCATCTTCGGGACACAAGGCGTGCATCGGATCGTGCCCGTTGCACTTGGGATATCAGGGAGGAAATGCCGGATGGTCGCCGACCCGCGAACCGGCCTGCGGTTTTACGATCTCAGCCACACCTGGGGCCACGGCACACCGGTCTGGCCGGGCTTTCCCGCCTCGACCTTCGAGCGCGGTTCTTTCCACGCCTTGCACGGCACGCTGACCCAGCGCTTCTCGACCACCATGCATGCCTCGACCCATGTCAATGCGCCATTGCATCTGGTCCCCGGCGGCGCGGCGATGGGTGCGGTGCCGCTGGATCATTTCTTCGGCCCCGCTGTCATCCTGTCGATCCCGAAGGGTAAATGGGAACTGATCGAACCCGAAGACCTGGAGGCCGCCGAGCCGAAGGTCGAACCGGGCGACATCGTTCTGATCGACACGGGCTGGCATCACTTGCATGCCGACAACCAGATTTACTTCGCCCACGCGCCGGGGCTGTCGGAGGCAGCCGCGCGCTGGCTGGTCGACCGCAAGGTCAGGCTGGTCGGCATCGACACACCAGCCATCGACCATCCGCTTGCGACCTCGCTCGGCCCGCAGCGCGGCGGGCCGTTGCTGCCTCGTCTGGCTAAGGAATACGAGACGGAGACAGGCATCAGCGCGCAGGACGCCTTTCGCGACTGGCAGCCGGCGCACCGCATGCTGCTGAAGGCCGGCATTCCGACCATCGAGGAACTGGGCGGCGAGATCGACGCGGTTAGTGGCAGGCGGCTCACCGTCGCCGCCCTGCCCTATCGCTGGAAGGAGGGCGACGCCTCCATCGTGCGCGTGGTCGCCATCGAAAGCGACAATGCAGCAGCTGCCGAAATCGGAGGCGGCGAGTTGCGCGACCTGACCCACGACTGGGGCTACAATGTCTCCTTCTGGCCGGGCAAGAACCCGATCCACGCTTTCACCCGCTACCAGTTTCATTCGCGCGACGGCGCGCAGGTGCTGCAATTCAATACCGTGATGCATCGCGGCACCCACATGGATTGCCCGCTGCACGTGCTCGCCGAGACGCACGACATCACCGGCTTCGAACTGTGGAAGTTCTTCGGCACCGGCGTGGTGCTGTCGATCCCGAAAGGGCGCTGGGAGGTGGTGACGGCGGAGGACCTCGAACAGGCGACGCCGGAAATCCTGCCCGGCGACATCGTCATCATCAACACCGGTTACCACAAGAAATACGGTGACGACCCGGATTATTACGCCTACTCGCCGGGCCTCTACAAGGAGGCAGCGGAATGGCTGGTGGAACGCGGTGTGAAGATGGTCGGCATCGACGTGCAGGCGCTCGATCACCCGCTCGGCACCTATCTCGGGCCACACGGGCCTGGGCCGATCCAGCCACACTTGAACGACGAGTACAGGGCGGAGACCGGGCGCGACATCATCGACGACTTTCCGCACTGGGAGCCGGCGCACAAGATCCTGATGTCGAACGGAATTCCGGGTATCGAGAATGTCGGCGGCGATCTCGACGCGGTGAGCGGCAAACGCATGACGCTGATGGCGTTTCCCTGGCGCTGGACGGGGGGTGACGGCTCTTTCGTGCGCGTCGTCGGGCTGGAGGGACGAGGCTGATGGAAATCACCCGCGCCGACGCCGTCTCCGCCTATGAAGCACCGAAGCATCACGCCATGATGGCATTCACGCTGCAGGGCAAGGATGCCACGGCAAACGAGCATTTCTGGGTCGGCCTGTCGCTGTTCCTGCCCCGTGGGGGCGCGGAACACGCGGCTTCGGCGACCGAGAAGGTCTATGTCGTACTCGCGGGCGAAATCACAATCCTCACCGACGAGGGGGAAGAATTTCTGGGGCCAATGGACAGTTGCCGCATCGCGCCGGGAGAAGCGCGAACGATAGAAAATCGAAGCCACGACGTGGTGAAGATGCTGGTCATCAGCGCCAATGCCGGGCCGGGCAAAGAAACGGGAGCAGTAAAATGAACCCGCGCGACCTGTTCGAGGTTTCAGGAAAATCAGCCATCGTGACCGGCGCGACCGGTGCACTGGGCAAGGCGGCAAGCCTGGCACTGGCGCAGATGGGCGCCAAACTGACTCTCGCCGCCGGCACGGCTTTCGAACTGGAAAAGGTGGCGGACGAGGTTCGCAACCTCGGCTCGGAAGTGGCGACGATCGCAATGCGCCCCGACAGCCTCGAAAACACCGACGCCATCGCACAAAAAGCCGCCGACGCCTTCGGCGGCATCGACATCCTGATCGCCGCATCCGGCACCAACCTGCCCAATCCCATCGGTGAAATGCCGGTCGAGGACTGGGACTCGGTCATGGACGCCAATGTCCGCGGCTCCTGGCTGATGTGCAAGTCCGCCGGCAGGCACATGCTCGCACAGGCGCAGGACAATCCGGCGCGTGGCGGCAAGGTCGTGCTCATTTCTTCGGTGCGCGGCCGCCACGGCAGCCCGTTCGGCTACACCTCCTATTGCCCTTCCAAGGCGGCCATCGACGGCCTGACGCGATCGCTCGCGCTCGAATGGGGATCGCACGGCATCAACGTCAACGCCATCGGCCCGACCGTCTTCCGCTCGAAGCTGACGGCATGGATGTTTGACGAGGAAAAGACCGGCGGCAATGTGCCGGCGCTCAAGCGCATCCCGCTGGGCAGGCTGGGCGAACCTGAGGATCTTGTCGGCGCGCTGCTCTACCTCGTTTCCCCGGCTTCCGACTTCTGCACCGGGCAGGTGATCTATGTCGATGGCGGCTACACGGCGGGCTGAAGCGATGGACGCAAGGCAGAAAATCGCAATTGTCGGCGCCGGCCTCATGGGCCATGGCATCGCACAGATATTTGCGGCGCACGGCCATCCCGTCTCCATCCACGATCCCAACGGCGACGTGCTGGCCGCCGTGCCGGCGCGTGTCGAGGCGATCATGCAAACGCTCGGCATCGACATCGCGCTCGCCGCCAATATCGTCCTGTGCGACCGGCTGGAAGACGCGGTCGAGAGCGCCGCGCTGGTCATCGAGGCCGCACCCGAGAGGGTCGCACTGAAGCAGTCGATCTTTGAGGAACTCGACCGGCTCGCAGGACCGCAGACAATCCTCGCCTCCAACACCTCGGTGATCCCGATCACCGAGATCGCGGCAAAGGCGGCAAACAAGAAACGCATCCTCGGTACGCATTTCTGGAACCCGCCGCATTACGTGCCGCTTGTGGAGGTGATCCAGACCGCCGAAACCGACCCCGCTCATATCGCCTGGACGCTCGAACTGATGGCGAGTGTCGGCATGTCGGCGGTACACGTGAAAAAGGACGTCGCCGGCTTCATCGGCAACCGGTTGCAGCACGCACTGAAACGCGAGGCCATTGCACTCGTCGCCGATGGCGTTTGCGACGCCGCCACGCTCGACAAGGTGGTGCGCGAGGGTTTCGGCGCGCGCCTCGGCGTGCTGGGTCCGCTCGAACAGTCCGACATGATCGGCTTGCAGCTCACGCTCGATTGCCACGAAGTGCTGCTGCCGCATCTCGACAACACTCCCGGCGCCCACCCCTTCCTGCGCGAGAAGATCGCAAAGGGGGAAACGGGTATGGCGGTCGGCAAGGGATTCCGCGCCTGGACGGAGGAGGAGGCGGACGGAGTCCGCCGGCGTTTCCAGGACTACATGGCCGCGTGCGCCAGAAAGCGCCGTGACGAGAATATGAACGCATGCCAGAACGCTCGCGATAGCGCGAAGTAGCAAAGGGAGGAAACCCATGTTCAAGGCAAAACTCGCAGCAACCGCCATTGCTGCGGCTCTGAGCCTCGGCGCAACCGCGCTATCGACATCGGCCGAGCCGCAAATGCTGAAATTCTCGACGATGGAACCGCCCCAGGGACCGATGGTCAATTGCTTCACGCTGCCGCTGCTGGAGGAACTCAAGGCCGCCTCGAACGGCCGCATCGACATCGAGACCTATATGGGCGGCACCGGCTTTGCGCATCCGCTCAAGCAATACGAGCAGGTTGCGCGCGGCGTGATGGACATTTCGCAGGGCGTTCTCACCTACACGCCCGGCCAGTTTGCCATGACCGAAATCGCAACCATGCCGATGCTGGGCGAGAACGCCGGCGTCCTTTCGCGGGCGATCAACAAGCTCGCGCCGGAATACCTCGCCGACGAATTCAAGGACATCCATCTGATGGCGATCCTCGTGACGCCACCACTTTATGTGCATCAGCGCGACGAGGTCGCGGGCCTCGACGGGTTGAAAGGCAAGCGCATCCGCTCGACCGGCAAGGGTGCCGCCGCCTTCTTCGAGGCCCTGGGCGCCATTCCGGTGCAGATGCCCGCGCCCGCCGTCTACGAGAACTTGCAGACCGGCGTCATCGACGGTGCAATCTCCGAATTCCTGGCGCTGAAATCCTTCCGCATCGGCGAGGTTGCGCATCATCACCTTCTCGCCAACACCTCGCATGCGCTCCTGTTTCTCGGCATGAACAAGAAGACCTTGGCTTCCCTGCCGGAGGATCTGCAGGAACTGGTGAAGAACAAGCTCAGCGGTCCGGAAATCGGCGCGCGCGCCTCTGCCTGCTGGGAAAAGCTCGGCAACAAGGTGGTCGAGGATCTGAAGGCGGAAGGACAGGACTTCGTCGAGCTTTCCGACGCCGACCGTGCCCGCGCCAACGAGATTGCCGCCAGGATCACCGACGATTACGTTGCCTCGCTGGAGGCTGCGGGCAAACCGGCAAAGGCCTTCTATGAAGCACTGACCGGGGAACTCACGGCACAGGCCAACTGAACCAGGGAGATCGGCAAACGGGCCTGAGAGCAGAACCATGTCTCCGTTGACCGTCGGTCTGATCGGTGTCCTCGCGTTGCTTGCCATGGTGGCGCTGAGGGCTCCGCTTGGTCTTGCCCTGCTGATCGCGGGTTTCGGCGGTCTGTGGAAACTGCACGGGCTCGATACGGCGGTCTACGTTGTTTCGTCTGCGCCGGTGACGGCGTTGTCGAGCTACACCCTGTCCGTCCTGCCGCTGTTCATCCTCATGGGTGCGATGTCGGTGCGGGCGGGCCTCGCCGAAGCACTCTACAAATCGGCCTACGGCTTCGTCGGCCATCGTTCGGGCGGGCTGGCGGTGGCCTCCATCGCGGCCTGCGGCGGGTTCGGTGCGATCTGCGGCTCCAGCCTCGCCACGGTGACGACCATGGGCCGGATCGCCGTCCCGGAAATGCTGCGTTACGGTTACGACAAGCGGCTGGCGACGGGCGCGGTTGCGGCCGGCGGCACACTTGGCATTCTCATCCCGCCGTCCCTGCCGATGATCATCTACGCAACGGTCACGGAAACCTCGGTCGGGCGGCTGTTCGCCGCCGGCATGGTGCCCGGCGCACTCGCGGTCCTGCTCTACATTGCCGCCACGGTGATCTGGGCGCGCGCCGAGCCCGGAATAGGACCGTCGGGCGAACGTCTGAACTGGGGTGAAAGGCTGAGATCGCTCCGCGGCGTGTGGGGCATCGTGTTGCTGTTCGCCGTCGTGATGGGCGGCATCCTCTTCGGTGTCTTCTCGCCGACGGAAGGTGCGGCAGTCGGCGCTTTCGGCGCTGCCGTTCTGGGCGCCTTCAACGCCTCCGGCCTGAAGGATTACTGGCAGCGGCTGGTGGGCGCGGTCGGCGAAACGGTGCAGACTTCGGCGATGATCTTCTTTGCCGTGATCGGTATCTCGGTGTTCGAATATTTCATCCAGGCCGCCAGGGTCCCGGAAGGTGTCGAGGCCTTCGTCTCAAGCCTGCATCTTGGACCGGTCGGCGTGATGGTGTTGCTCATCGCGGTGCTGATCCTGCTAGGCTGTTTCCTGGATTCCATCGCCATCCTGTTCATCATCACGCCGGTGATCTTCCCGATCGTCATCGCCAACGGCTACGATCCGATCTGGTTCGGCATCATCATGATCATGGTGGTCGAGTTCGGCCTCATCACGCCGCCCATCGGCATGAACGTCTTCGTTCTTTCACGGATCATGCCGGATGTGACGACCTGGCAAATCTTCAGGGGCGTACTTCCCTATATCGGCGCGGACGTGGTGCGCATCGCGCTCCTGCTGGCCTTTCCGGCAATCGTGCTCTGGTTGCCCAACCTGCTGTTCGACTGAGGCGAAAACGATGCAAAGCGCAGGACGCATTTATCTCTTTGCCGAGCGCATCGTCACGGCCATTGCGGGTATCGCATTGCTGCTCATGATGCTGATGGTCGTCCACGACATCGCCGGCCGAAGCCTCGGCCTGTGGCACGTGCTCTCCTCGGTGGAGCAGACCACGCTCTACATGATGCTGCTCGGGTTTTTCGGCCTGGTCCGCTGCTTCCGGGACAGCGGCAACATCGTCGTGGATGTCGCCACGCATGGCCTGCCGGCGGGCGTCGTGCGCCGTATCGATGCGTTCTGGGCGGTGCTGGCGGGTCTGATTCTGCTGCCGCTCGGCTACGCCTCGCTGAAGGACGGTCTGGCGCTGCACGGATACGGCCAGCGTTCCGAAGTGCTCGGCATCTCGCCGCTGGTCCATCACGCCATCGCCGCCTTCGGGCTGGCCGCGGCCGCGCTGGTTTCGCTCTTTACCGGACTGAAACTCGCCCTGACGCGCACGCCGGCCGAGCCGCAGGACAAACCAACCCAATTCACCGAATGAGGCCAGCATGTCTAGAGATATCGTCATCACCTGCGCGCTGACGGGCGGCGCCGACACGACCAAACTCAACCCCGCCGTCCCTGTCACGCCGGCCGATATCGCACGCGAAGCGCTTGAAGCCGCAGGCGCGGGTGCTGCAATTGTCCACATCCATGTGCGCGATCCGGCAACCGGCGGACCCAGCATGAAACGCGAACTCTATGCCGAAGTGGTGAGCCGCATCCGGGAGAAGAACGAGGACGTGCTGATCAATCTGACGACCGGCGCGGGTGCCCGCTTCGATCCGGGCGATCCCGACCCTTCCGTCCCGGCGGAGACGACCAATTTCCACCCGCCCGAAACACGCGTCGCCCATGTCGAGGTATTGCGCCCCGATATTTGCAGCCTCGATATCGGCACGATGAATTTCGGCTCGACGGTCTTCGTCAACACCGGCGCGCATATCGAGCGCATGGCAGGCAGGATCAGGGCTGCCGGTGTAAAGCCGGAACTGGAGGTTTTCGATCTCGGCCATCTGCGCCAGGCCGCGCACCTTATCGAGCAGGGCCTTTTCGAGCGCCCGCCTCTGCTGCAATTGTGCATGGGCATTCCCTGGGGCGCGCCGTCCACCGTCGATGCCATGCAAACCATGGTGCGGCACCTGCCCGCCGATGCCGTGTGGTCGGCGTTCGGCATCTCGCAGCACCAGCGCACCATGGCGGCGACGGCCATCCTGCTCGGCGGCAATATCCGGGTCGGCCTTGAAGACAATCTCTATCTGGAAAAAGGTGTGCTGGCGCCCGGCAACGCCGCGCTGGTCGAACAGGCCGTCTCCGTCGTCAACGCGCTCGGCCATCGCGTCGCCAGCCCGGCACGGGCGCGGGAAATCTTCCATCTCGGCGCAAAAGCGGCGGAGGCAGCCGCGTGACGGAGAGGATAAAGAACATCCTCTTCATCATGATGGACCAGCTTCGCTGGGACTATCTTTCCTGCTACGGCCATCCGCATCTTCATACGCCGAACATCGACCGCATTGCTCGCGAGGGCATGCGCTTCGACAATGCCTATGTGCAATCGCCCGTCTGCGGCCCTTCCCGCGCGTCGTTCTATACGGGGCGCACCGTATTCAGCCACGGCTCGACCTGGAATCGGGTGCCGCTGCCGATCGGCGAGTACACGATCGGCGATTATCTCAGGCCCCACGGCATGCGTTGTGCGGTGATCGGAAAGACGCATCTGGTGCCGGACCCGGATCTTTCCGGACGCTATGGCGTTTCACCGCAAAGCGAGATCGGTGTCGTGCTGGCCGAACCCGGATTCGAACCCTTCGATCGCGACGACGGCATCCACACCGATGCGATGGTAAGGGCAAAGCCGGGCCTGCGTTACAATACCTGGCTCAACGAACTCGGATATGAAGGCGAGAACCCCTGGCAGGCCTATGCCAATTCGGCGCAGGGCGAAAACGGCGAGATCCTGTCGGGCTGGTCGATGCGCAATGCCCGGCTGCCCGCACGGATCAGGGAGGAGCATTCCGAGAGTGCCTACATGACCGACCGCGCCATCGAGTTCGTGCGCGATAGTGATGAGACGCCCTGGCTGCTGCATCTGTCCTACATCAAGCCGCACTGGCCCTATATGGCGCCCGCGCCCTATCATGCCATGTACGGGCCGGACAGCTTTCTGCCGGTGGTTCGTTCGGATGAGGAAAAACGCGATCCGCATCCCGTCTACGGCGCATTCATGGAGATGGAAGTCTCGACGACTTTCAGCCGCGACGAGGTGCGCGAAGCGGTGCTCCCGGCCTATATGGGCCTGATCAGGCAGATCGACGACCACCTCGGCCGGCTGTTTGCGACGCTGGACGCACAGGGTCGCATGGAAGACACCATGATCGTTGTGACGTCCGACCATGGCGATTATCTGGGTGACCACTGGCTGGGTGAGAAGGAACTGTTCCACGACCAGTCGATGCGCGTTCCGCTGATCATCCGCGACCCGCGCGCCGGTGCCGCGCGCAACACCGCCTGCGACGCCATGGTGGAGGCCATCGACCTCCTGCCGACCTTCCTTGACGCGTGCGGCATCGAAGCTTCGCGCCATCGTCTCGAAGGTCATTCGCTCGCTCCGCTGCTCACCGGTGAAACACCTCATGGCTGGCGCGACCACGCCTTCTCCGAGATCGACTATGCCTTCTACCAGGCTGGCGAAAGGCTCGGTGTCGACGTTTCGTCGGCACGCGCCTAT
>JAGRLL010000129.1:6365-6577 GCA_020441855.1 Nitratireductor sp. | reverse complement strand
ACGAGTACCGCGATCTTGGCGCCAGTCCCGGTCACCAGGCAGTGCGTGACGAGATGCAGGCGAAACTGCTCGAGCGTCTGACCAGCCGGCGCAATCGCGTCACACTACCCGACGAGGCCATTCCCGCCATGCGCCCTCATCGCGGGACGCGGGGCATAGAAATCGGGAAGTGGTAGGACCATCCGGCAGGCAGGGTTTCACTGGCAACGATG
>JAGRLL010000129.1:0-6324 GCA_020441855.1 Nitratireductor sp. | reverse complement strand
GTCTCTGACACAGGCTCAGAGATAGAAGCCTGGCATCAGACCGCCGCGACGATTGTCACCGTTTCGATTTCGCCACCGGCTGCTATTGTGCATTCGATGGAATTGCCATTGATGTCCCCAATCAAGGTCGAGCAATGATCGAAACGCACAGAGGCATCGTCGGTTCATCGCAATGCGACGCCAACCGCCACATGAATGTCAGCGCCTATGTGCAGCGCTTTTCCGAAGCCGGTCAGAACCTGTTCGCCATGCACGGCGCGGGCGGCATCTGGTACCGGCCGGCCAACCGGCATTTCCGTTTCCATCGCGAACTGGAGGAGAACGCCCGAACGCTCGTCCTCTCGGTGCAGATCGGCGCCGGCGAATTTGATGGCCAGATCCTGCACGTGATGCAGGACGCCGATCGCGGATTCATTTCCGCGACCTGCATGGATTCCGAATTCTCCGCCCTGCCTTCGGGCCTCGCCGGCACGCAGGGAGGACCGCCCGCCAAGGCGAAGCCGCGCAGCATCGAGGCGGGCCGCTACGTGCCCGCCGACAGCGCTGCACTGCTCGAAAACCGGCTGGCGATGGTCGCCCACCGCAACCGTGTCGGCGCGGACGAATGCGGCGGCGACGGCTGCATGAACGACGGCGATCTTGTCGGACGCTTCTTCGCCTCGGCAAGCCAGCTGTGGGCATTTGCCGGTTTTTCCATGAAATGGTTCGCCGATAACGGCTATGGCGGCGCGGCGGTCGAGATGAAGCTGACGCTGCACGAACCGATCCGGGTCGGCCAGGATTACGCGATCCATTCATGGGTGCCGCACATGTCGTCGAAGATGCTGCCCCTTTCGAACCAATTGGTGAGCGTCCCGGATGCGCGGCCGCTCGCCTCGATCAGCGCCAATTCCATCGTCATGGATCACGCAACCCGCATGGCCGTCGATATTCCCGAGGAGTTCCGCCGCAAGCACGCCAACCGCTTCGGCGAACTGAAGGAAATGGCAGCCTTTTGACGACGCACTTCATTTCCAGCGAGATCTACCGGGCGACGGGCTATGGCCGCAACCATCCGCTCGGCATCGCCCGCATCGGCACGGTGCTGACGCTGTGCGAACAACTCGGCTGGCTTGAGCCCTCCGGCCCCGACGCCTACGTGGAAAGCCCAACGGCGAGCCTGGACGAAATCCTGAAGCTCCACGACCCCGATTATGTGGCCGCGCTCAGGGCCGGCGAGGAACACGGACCCGTGCCGCCTGCGATACGCGAGAAATACCGCATCGGCACGATGGAGAACCCGATCTTCCAGGGCCTGTTCCGTCGCGCGGCAACCGCCGTCGGCGGCTCGGTCCTGGCCGCGAAACTCGCGGCGGAAGGTGGCATCTCCTACCATCCTTCGGGCGGCACGCATCACGCCATGCGCGATCATGCCAGCGGCTTCTGCTATTTCAACGATCCCGCATTCGCCGTGTTGACCTTTCTGGAGCTGGGTTTCGAGCGTGTGCTCTACGTCGATCTCGACGCCCATCATGGCGACGGCGTCGAAGCCGCCTTCGCCGGCGACGAGCGCGTGTTCCTGATCTCCACGCATGAGGAGAACCGCTGGCCCAATACCGGTACGCTCGACGAGCGTTCGACCGGCAATGCACGCAACCTGCCGGTTCCCAAAGGCATCAACGACACCGAGATGAACTGGCTGATGGCCGAGGCCGTGCTGCCGCTTGCCCGCAGATTCGATCCGCAGGCAGTGGTGATCACCTGCGGCGCCGACCCGCTCGCCGGCGACCCCCTGTCGACCATGGCATTGTCCAACACCTGCCTGTGGGATGCCGTCATGGCGCTCGCCGGGCTCGCCAATTCGACCGTCGTCCTTGGCGGCGGCGGCTACAATCCATGGACGGTGGCGCGCTGCTGGACCGGACTTTGGGGCCGCATTTCCAGTCGGGACATTCCCGAAACCTTGCCGCCCGAAAGCGTCGCGCTCCTCGAAAGCCTCGAATGCGATCTCGTCGACGACGAAGACCGCGAGCCACACTGGACCACCACGCTGGCCGACCCCGTCAATGAAGGCCCCGTGCGCGACCGCATCAGGGAAATTGCAGCGGCCGTACTCGCCGATGCCTGACGGATTGTCTCAAATCGGAAGCGGCGATACGCTGACGCTTGCAGTTTCGCCCATCGGATGCGAATATTAGAATATTCGGATATATGGGAGGGAGCGTCAACGTGAGCGAGTGGCTCGAACGCATCGGCGCAATCGAGGATCTGGAGGACGCGGAATTCGATCCCGCGCTCGTGGCCGAACTGGAAAAATCGGCGGGCGATGGCTTTGGCGGACCAATCCGGTTCTCCACGCCGACCTTCAAGGAATATGACAGCAGCGAACTGAAAGGCTGCGGCAAGAACTCCTTCCCCGCCTTTTCCATCACCGCCGGCGCCTGCGCGCTCGATTGCGACCACTGCCAGGCGAAAATCCTCGAACCCATGATCCCGGCGACCAAGCCGGACATGCTCGACCGCAAGGTTCGTGCGCTGATCCGGTTGCAGAACCTGCAGGGTTTCCTGCTGTCTGGCGGGTCCAACCGCAGGAACGAGATCCGCTACGAGCGCTTCTACCCCGTCATCGAGGGGCTGAAGCGGGATTTCCCCCATCTCAAGATCGCCATTCACACCGCGCTGACCGACGAGAAGGGCGCCAGGCGCATGGAGGCGGCCGGTGTCGACACCGCCATGATGGATGTCATCGGCGCGCAGGAGACAATACGCGACGTCTACCATCTCGACCGCCCGGTGGAGGATTTCGAGGCGACGCTCGCAGCGCTCGCCTCGACCTCGATGGAGGTTTCGCCCCATATCGTCGTCGGCCTGCATTATGGCGAGATCCTCGGCGAGGCGAACGCGCTCGACATGGTCTCGCGCCATGCGGTCAATGCGCTCGTGCTCGTCGTCATCATGCCGTTCTACGCAAAGCCCGGCACCTTCAAGACTCCGGCGACTGGCGATGTCGGGCGCATCTTCCTCGAAGCGCGCCGCCGCCTTCCCGACAAGCAGGTATTACTCGGCTGCGCCCGTCCGCCCGGCATGCACAAGCGCGTCACCGATGCCTATGCCGTGATGGCTGGCCTCGACGGCATCGCCTTTCCCGCCGATGGCGCCGTCGCCGTCGCAAACGCAATCGGCCGCCAATACCATCAGGAGCACGCCTGCTGCTCGATCAAGATAGGCGCGAAGCTGGAGGCCGGCGCGCGCAAGGGTCTCACGGGGGAGGGAAACGCACGCGTTCCCACCGTCGCGGCGTGAGCGCAGACATCGACATCGACGTTCTTGTCTGCGGCCTCGGCCCGGCCGGCGCTTCGGCTGCCGCCATGGCGGCGAAGGCTGGCGCGAACGTGCTCGCGGTAGAGCGCAATGCCCGACCCGGCCTGCCGGTCCAATGCGCCGAATTCGTGCCGATGATGATCGGCAGCGAGCTTTTCGCCGGAGACGACGCCAGGGTGCAGAATATCGACCGCATGCTGACCTTCGTCGAGGACGACCGGGCCGATCTCACCCCCGATTTTCGCGGTTACATGATCGACCGCGCCCGCTTCGACGCCGATCTCGTGGAACAGGCCAGACTGGCGGGGGGCGAATGCCGTTTCGCCTCCCCTGTCCGCACGGTCTCGCCCGACGGCGCGGTGCAACTGGCCGACGGCACGACCATCCGCGCCAGGATCGTCATCGGCGCAGACGGCCCGCATTCTCCGGTCGGCAAGGCAGCGGGGCTGGCCAACCGGGAACTCGTAGAAACCCGCCAGATCACCGTCGACCTTCTTTCTCCCCATGCCGGCACCGACATCTTCCTGCATCCCGATATCGTCGGCGGCTATGCCTGGCTGTTCCCCAAGGGCAAGGTCTGCAATCTCGGCCTCGGCGTCGTTGCCGCGCGGAAGCAAAAGCTCAAACCCCTGCTCGACGCCCTGCATGCCCGCCTGGTTGCCGAAGGCCGTGTCGGCCAAAAGATCCACGCCCACACCGGCGGCGCCATTCCCGTCGGCGGCAACACGGGACTGCATGCAATTCTGGGCGAAACCGGCATATTGCTCGCCGGTGACGCGGCAGGACTGACCAATCCCGTTACCGGCGCCGGCATCAACGCCGCCGTCATTTCCGGCAGGCTGGCCGGCGAGACCGCCGCCGCGATCGTGGCAGGCGACGGCGAAGCGGCGCAGGACTATGTCGACGAAATCGATGCCTTGTTCGGCCGCTCGCTTGCCCTTGCGCTCAAGCGCCGCCGGCAATTGCTCGATCTCTACGCCCAGGCAGGCACGCCAACCGCCCAGCAGATGCGCGGCGGCTGGATCGCCTATTCGCAATATTGGCAAGACGACGACACACCCGCCGCGCGCGGGCTGGAGGAAGCGAGGATGACGGCATGACCTGTTTGAAACCGGAAGGCGTCCAACCCGCCGCGACCGGCGCGGGCGGACTCGATTTCAACCGTTTCGAGGCGATGGAGCCGCGCGCGCCGGCGATGACGCCTGCCCGGTTCCGCAACGGCAAGCCGGTCAAGGACGCCAATGTCACGCCGCAGGGCGCCTATTTTCCCAAATACAACATCCTCACCCCGCACATGCGCTCACCCGACTATGTTCAGATGTCGACGGCCGCCGCCATTACGCTGGGTCTGGTGCCGGGGCAGATGCATCGCTGTTCGTGCACGCGCTGCCTCAACCTGCTGCTCACCTATCCCGAGGGCTGCCGCGCCAATTGCGCCTATTGCGGCCTTGCACGCCACCGCGAGGCCGAGCGCGACTATGCCGACCGCAATTTCATCCGCGTCGACTGGCCGGCGGTACCAATGGAGGAAGTTGTCGACATCGTCGCGCGCGACGTGGCCCATAAACCGGGCGGCTCGCCCTTCCATCGCATGTGCATCTCGATGATCACGCATCCCAATTCCGACGAGGACACCGTCACCGTCCTGAAGAAGTGGACCGACCGTATCGACCCGTCGGCCATCCCGATCTCGATCCTGTCGAACCCGACGACCATGATGCGCGAGGACGTTGCCCGGCTGCATGACATGGGTTCCGACATCTTCACCGTCGCCCTGGACGCCGCGACGCCCGCCATCTTCGACCGCACGCGCGGCAAGGGCGTGCAATCGCCGCACAGCTGGAAGAAGTATTGGGAAGTGCTGCTCGACGCCCGCGACATCTTCGGGCCGCAGAAATTCGGCGCCCACATCATCGTCGGCATGGGCGAAACCGAACACGACGTGCTGAACCTCGTGCAGCAGCTCGTCGATCTCGGCGGCCATTCCCACATGTTCTGCTTCTTCCCCGAAAAGGGATCGCTGATGGACCATCTGCCCGCAACGCCGCGCGACCAGTGGCGCCGCGTACAGCTTGGCCGCTACCTGATCGACTATTGCGGCGCGCGCGTCGAACAGATGAAGTTCGACGAACATGGCCGGGTCGTCGATTTCGGCATTCCCAAATCCGAACTCGATGCCACCATCGATTCCGGCATCGCCTTCCGGACTTCCGGCTGCCCCGGCAAGTTCGCCGAGGACATCTCGGCCTGCGACCGGCCCTATGGCGATTCACCGCCGTCCAACATCGCCAGCTACCCTTTCGCGCTCGAGGACGTCGACATCCGCAAGGTGCGCAGCCAGCTCGGCATGAATCGTCCGGGAGAGAGCTATGTGCCTGGCGAAGAATTCGACACGATCGACGACGACTAGAGCAATTTCGGAAGAAGTGGACGCCGGTTTTCCGCCCGCAATTGCGCAATGAGGCCAAGAAGGCGGGGGCCCGGCAAAGCAGGGGCCAGTAAAGCGAGGGCCCGGAAAAGCAGGGGCAAGGATCATGAGCAGGAAGTTCCGGGTCATCGACACTGGCGTAAGGCCTTGCCGGGAGCAGATCGCCTTCGACCAGATGCTGATCGACGCTCACAAGGCCGGCGACGTTCCCGACACGGTTCGCTTCCTGCAATTTCCCCCGTCCGTGCTGGTGGGTCGCCATCAGGCGCTCTCGCACGAACTCAATCTCGAAGCCTGCCGTGAGGCCGGCGTCGGCATTGGCCGGCGCGTCACCGGCGGCGGCGCGCTCTATCTCGATGAAGGGCAGTTCGGCTGGGAACTCGTCTTCCACCGCGACACGCTGGGCATCACCAATCTCGGCGAACTGGCGAGCGAAATCTGTCAGGCCGCCGCCTTCGGCCTGTCGAAACTCGGCATCGAGGCACGCTATCGCCCGCGCAACGACATCGAGGTCGAGGGCCGCAAGATTTCCGGCACAGGTGGTTTTTTCGACGGCTCGACCATCTTCTACCAGGGCACGACGCTGGTCGACATGG
>JAGRLL010000128.1 GCA_020441855.1 Nitratireductor sp. | reverse complement strand
TGGGTCTGGATTTCCTCGCATGCCGCTGGCGTCAGCCGGGTTACGATCTTACCCTTTGTCATCCGCTTTTCCGTACTTGATAAACGGTGCCGCGCGAGATGCCGAGATCACGGGCGATTTGCGTCGGACCGTGCCCCTGTTTCAGCCTTTGTCGGATCTCGTTGCGGTCGATTTTCGGTGGCCGGCCCTTGTAGATTCCGCGCTTCTTGGCAGCCACGATCCCCTCGGCCTGGCGCTCGCGCCGCAGATTGGTCTCGAATTCGGCAAACACCCCGAGCATGTCGAAGAATGCCTTGCCGGCGGGCGTCGAGGTATCGACGGGTTGCTCCGTTGCGAAGAGATGGGCGCCCTTCACGTTGAGGCGATCGACGATCACCTGAAGGTCGTGCAGAGAGCGAGCCAGCCGGTCGATCCTGGTGACAACAAGCGTCTCGCCGGGATGGATGAAGTCCAGGATGGTGTTGAGTTGCGAACGCCCATCGAGCGACGTCCCGCTCTTTTGTTCCTCGCGAATGACCTCGCAGCCCGCGGCCTTGAGGGCGGCAATCTGCGCGGCGAGGTTCTGGTCGGCGGTGGAGGTGCGGGCATATCCGATGCGGGTCATGCAAAACTGTTCATTTTGGGTGTGCCGACGCAACGATCTGTTCAATAACGCAGATTGAGCCCAAAATATACATGCTTTTCCGGTCGCGGCGTGTTCATGGCGGATGTTCAGGCCGGGTATACCCAAATTAGCCGCCAGCACTGCCCCGTCGTCTGCGCGGTTTCAATTTCCTGGTCGCTTCCACCAGCCACTCGACAGCGCCGGGCGTCGACTGCCAGACCTTGCCGTTTTCCTCGACGTAATCGGCGGCCTCGTCCTCGCCGCCCATGGTGATATACCCGTCCATAGAGGCCACCAGAGGCTGCTTGCCCGATAGGACGCCAGGCACATGGCTGTTGGCCAGCCAGGCTTCCTCGGCCAGTTTGCCGGCATCCGGGTCGTTTTCCCGGAAGGCGAGAAGCGCCTGCGTGTAAAGCCACGCGGCAGCGCCATCGTCTTCGTATTGCCTGATGAGCTTTTTCAAGGCCTTGATGTCTTCGCGGGCCAGCAGATGCCCGGCCAGCACGTA
The DNA here is from genome assembly GCA_020441855.1 of Nitratireductor sp. Taxonomy (GTDB): domain Bacteria; phylum Pseudomonadota; class Alphaproteobacteria; order Rhizobiales; family Rhizobiaceae; genus BOKV01. The sequence continues at coordinate 4,234 of JAGRLL010000128.1, read as the reverse complement.
GCGGATGCCCTGATTGTCATTGGGGTTGAGCTTGAGCATGGCCTGATAATGGCCGATCGCCTCCTTATGACGACCAAGCCGCCAGAGCGCAGCGGCAAGACCTGCCCGCGCGCGCATGTAGGGACGAGTTTCGAGAAAGCCCCAGAAGTGACCGGCATATTCCTCGAACCCTTCCGAACCGAGGGCCATCTCCCCTGCCTCGACACCCTGCTGGTAGTAGTCCAGCACTTCCTCGCCAGACCGCGCTTCCTCTTCGGCTAGCAGCACATAGGCGTCAGCGCAGAGCGGCGACACTTCAAGCGCTTTCCTGGCCAGCGCGATACGTTTGCTGCGAGTGGTCGCCTCCCAAGCCTCATACATGATGTCCTGTGCCGCCTCTGTCGGATCGCTCCCATGGCGCCCGCCGAAAAGGCCGGCCATGAATCCCTCCATGCCGCGCCGGTCCGGCAACGGTGGCCGTATGCTGTCATCTGTCGGCTGCTTGGGAGTCGCCGCTTTCTTCCAGGGCTTCTTTGAGATGGGCATTTTGCTCCCTCCAACTGTGATCACGCCGCCTGCTTCCACTCGAAATCGATGCGGCGCTCGAGATCGAGGTCGAAGCGGCCGTAAGGATTGACATGCCCATAGATCAGCGGTGTAAGGCCACGATAGTCGTCAGGCGTCAACCGCACCGACCATTGTGGCTCGCTCAGCACCGACTGCATCATCCGGGTGTTCACGTAGACCAGCGATGCCTGCAAGAGATGCAGGGCGAGCGCCGAGACCTCCTGATCGTCGAGCCGGTTGGAGGCAATCTCGCCGCCCTTGCCGAAAAATACGAAGCTGGTGGCGCTGTTCCAGTTTTCGACCACGTTGAGGCCTTCGTGGATTTCGCGGCGGAACGCCTCGTGGCGCAGATAACGGCACAGGAAGATCGTCTTCACCGCTCGGCCGAGTTCGGCAAGCGCCTTGTAGGTCGGATGCATCACCTCGGCACGGGCAAAGCGGCGCAGGATCGCTTCCGGATCGGCGATCCCGCTGTGCATGGCGGCGGCATATTTGACCATTTCGTCGTACTGCCGCTCGATCTCATCCCAATTGACGACATTGGAAAGAACGGGCAGCAAATTGGGCAGTTCAGCTCGTAGACCCGGATGTGGCAGCGCCAGTTTCTGGCGTGCAATCGCCTTCAGGCGCGGCGCTAGCTCAAACCCGAGCAGGCGGCAGAAGGCAAAGCCGACAGCACTCTGACCATGGCTGTCGACATATTGCCGCTGGATCTCCATGTCGGTGCAATGCCGCAGCACACCCTTAATCATCGAAGCGACTTCCGAAGACGAGCACCGCTTGAGCTGCGAACAGATGCAGGTCGAACCCTTCTCGACATGCCAATAGATCATTACACCCCGGCCGCCGTAGCGGACATGCCATTCGGTCATCAGATTGCCGTCCCATGCGCCGAACTTCTTCGAATCCGACGCGCAGGCCGTGCCGGTCTCGCCCCAGATGGCGGTGTTGCGGACAGCCAACGTTGCATTGGCGACGCGCCCGCATGCAGTTTCGAGCGCCTCGCGGTGGATGAAACGCCGGCCGACGTGCAGCAACTCCTCGTAGCTGACATCCGAACATCCGGCTGCAACCCGTTTCAGACCGGCATTCGTGCCCAGTCCGTAGAGACACAAGATCACGCGCGGCGTGATCACGGCCTGTCCGTTCGGCTTGTTCAGATCGCTCGCCATCTTCGCCAGGAACTTGCAATAGGAAATTCCGGCAGAAGCATTGAGACCCGTGACCTCTTTGATGCGCGCGCGGATCAGCGTGGCGATCTCGGTTGCGATCGGGATGCCGTGCTTGTTTTCGGTCACGTCGAGATAGGCCTCGTCGAGCGACAGCGGCTCGATCAGATCCGTATGCTCGGCGAAGATCTCCCTGATCTGTGCCGAAACAGCCCGGTAGACGTCGAAGCGCGGCGGCACGAAGATCAAGTTAGGGCAACGGCGCTTCGCGGTGACGGAAGGCAGGGCCGAACGCACGCCGAAAGCGCGCGCCTCGTAGCTCGCCGCCGCGACGACACCGCGCGCGGCCGATCCGCCGACGGCAACCGTCGGCTCCGCGGCGCATCATCCATGTCGACATGGATGCGTTCTACGCATCGGTCGAGCAGCGGGATAATCCGGAATTGCGCGGCATATCCCGCCCCTCATCGGCGCTGCCTTCGCCGACGACCGGCTCATATCCTTCCACGCCCACGCCGTTCCGGTCGCCGCTGATCACCATTGCGCCAGCAGGCCGAAACTCCAGAGCGGTGCGAGAACGTGGATCCGGCGTCAAAGCAACGTGTCCTCCTGCGGTTTCGCCGGCGGCTCGACGATAACCAGCATGTTGCCGGGGAGCGGCCGCTGCAGGTGTCTGACGTCGTCCCATTCTCCCGTCAGCCACAGGTCGACCTCCTCGGGCGTCGTCAGGATCGCCGGCATGGCCTTGAAGTGGATCGGCTTGACGACCTCGTTGGGCTTCGTCGTCAGGAGGCCATAGAGCTCGAAATCGCGTTCTCCATCACGAACCTTCTTCACACCTTTCCACGGCGTCCAGAAGCCCGCGAAGAACATCAGTGGTCGATCGGGGTTTTGGGCGAACCAGGCGTTTGGCACACGCTCGCCCGGTCGCTGGCTTTTCGGATCGGGTTCGGCGAATGATGTGAACGGCACCACGCAGCGGCTTGTCGGTCCCAGCCAGCGGCGCCACCAGGAGGAATCGACCTCCCTGATGTTGGTCACGCCGGGGTCATAGTTCTTTCCCTTGAGATAGACCGGCGGCGTCGGCATGCCCCAGGTCGCGCGGACGATCTCGCGCTCACCGTCCTCGCCAACCCGGACGATTGGCGCCAGCGTGTTCGGATAGACGTCGAACGACGGTTCGTTCCATCCCGCCTTGTCGCGGAAGGCTTTGGTGAACTGCATCACCGCATCGCGGGTCGTCGTGACGTTGTAGAGATTACACATCCGGCCGGCCTCCTATCGCCACATGCTGCGCATGCGCGCCCCGACGTCGACGCGGACCTGGCGTGGTCCTGCGCTGGCCGGTGAGCCCGGCGCGGCGAGCGGCCAGGCGTGGGATTCGAAGAATTGCAGCAGTTTTCCCGGAATGAACCGCGTGCGAGAGGCATAGACATGCCGGTCGCCCGTCGCGGATTGGCCGTGCGTAAAAAACCGTTGCGGCACCACAAGATTGAGGCTGTCTTTCGCCCGTGTCATGGCGACATAGAGCAGCCGGCGCTCCTCTTCGAGCTCGTCGGACGTGCCGACGCCGAGATCGGACGGAATGCAGCCGTCGACGGTGTTGAGCACGAACACCGAGCGCCATTCCTGGCCCTTGGCGGAATGGATGGTCGAGAGGATCAGGTAATCCTCGTCGAGCAGCGCACACCGGCCTGTCCCGACGTCGCGTCGGGAGGATCAAGGGTCAGCTCTGTGAGGAAGCGCTCGCGCGACGGATAGCCGGCGGCGATATCCTCCAACTGCAGAAGATCGGCGCGGCGCATCTCGAAATCCTCGTGGATGCGTTCGAGATGCGGCTCGTACCAGGCACGAACCTGTCCGATCTCGGCGGGCCACCCGGCCGCGCCGGAGCGCAGATCGCCGAGCAGCGCGACGAAACCCGGCCAGTCCGCCGCAGCACGGGGAGGGCAGGGGAGACCGGTCAGCGTCTCGACAGGATCGGCGCTGTCAGCCACGGCATCGAGCGCGGTCTGCGCCGTCGATGGGCCGACGCCCGGCAGAAGCTGCATGATGCGGAAGCCGGCGACACGATCGCGCATGTTCTGTGCGAAGCGAAGTGCGCCGAGCATGTCCTTTACATGGGCGCTGTCCAGGAATTTGAGACCGCCGAACTTGACGAAGGGAATGTTGCGGCGCGTGAGCTCAACCTCGAGCGGCCCGCTGTGATGGCTGGCGCGGAACAGGATCGCCTGATCCTTGAGCCGCATGCCCGTCTCGCGGTTTTCGAGAACCTCTTCGGCGACAAAGCGCGCCTGGTCCGCCTCGTCGCGCACCGTCACGAGCCGCGGCCGTTCGCCGGACTCGCGATCCGACCAGAGGTTTTTCGTGAAGCGCTCCTTTGCGAGATCGATGACGCCATTGGCGGCGGCGAGGATCGGCTTGGTCGAACGATAATTACGATCGAGCGTGATGACGTCGGCCGCCGGCGAAAACTCCTTCGGGAAGTCGAGGATGTTGCGCACCGTGGCGGCGCGGAA
>JAGRLL010000127.1:13470-19592 GCA_020441855.1 Nitratireductor sp. | reverse complement strand
CCGGCGCCAACGTGCTGGTCGCGGGTTCCGCGGTCTTCAAGGGTGGCGCCGAGGACAGCTATCGCGACAACATCGCCGCAATCCGCCGTGCCGCCGACGGGGTGTGATCCGGACCCGATTGCCTCTTGCCACTTTCTCTCTTTCGTCATGCATGTATACATGCATGACATAATCCGGTCCGCTGAAGTGCATTGCGAGACGGGATTGCGCCTGCATTGCCGTGTTGGGAGAGAGATCGAGTATGCAATCCATCGAAGGTAAGGTTGCCATCGTTACGGGAGCGAGCACCGGCATCGGCCGCGGCATCGCGCTGGAACTGGCGCGCGAGGGAATGGTGGTTGTCGCCGCCGCGCGCAGCGCCGACAAGCTGGCGACGCTGGTCGAGGAAATCGAAGGTATTGGCGGCAAGGCATTCGCCGTTCCGACCGATGTCACGAGCGAGCGGGATGTTGTCGCGCTGTTCGAGCAAACGGTCGAACGGGCCGGCATCCCGAACCTGCTGGTCAACAATGCCGGCATTGCCGACGCCACGCCGGTCGAGGATCTGTCGCTCGAACACTGGCATCACGTCATCGACACCAATCTGACCTCGGCCTATCTGTGCGCACGCGAGGCGATCCGGGCGATGAAGCCTGCCGGTGGCGGGCGTATCGTCAACATCGGTTCGCTGTCGGCGAAGAGCCCGCGGCCGCACTCGATGGCCTACACCGCGTCGAAATTCGCGCTGGAAGGGATGACTCGCGCGATTGCCTTCGATGGGCGCGACCACAACATCACGTGCTCCATCCTGCACCCCGGCCAGACGCGCTCGTCGCTGGTGCCGGGTATCACCGACCAGAAAAAGGACAACCAGATCGACCCCGCCGACCTCGGCAGGCTGGTTGTCTACATGGCGTCGCTGCCGCCGGAGATCGCCGTGCTCGACGCGCTCGTCCTGCCGGTCAAGGTGCCGTATCTCGGCAGGGGATGAGCCGGGTATCGGCGCCTGCTGTCCTGTTGTCTTTCCCTGAGGGGATGGCGGAATCCGGCGCAGGAAAGGTGCGGGACGTCATTGGCGGTTGCCATCGCGGGTCCGCTCCATTATATAAGCAAAAGCTAATATAATGGAGCGGTTTTGATGACACGCATCACCATTCTGGGAAGCGGTTTTGCGGCACTGACCGCGATCCGCGAACTGCGCAGGCAAAATGTCGATGCGGAGATCACGGTCGTGTCGCCGCGCGACAGTCTGGTCTATCTGCCGAGCCTGATCTGGATGCCGGCGAAGATGCGCGATGCCGGCGAAATCACCGTGCCGCTCGCGGGCTTCTTCGCGAAGAACGGGGTCGAATGGCATCCCGGCGTCGTGGAAGCGGTCGAGGAGGGCGGCAGGCGCGTGCGCACCACGACGGGTATTGTCGAGAACGATTATCTGGTGGTCGCCACGGGCGGGCGCTTCATCAGGAAACTGCCGGGTATCGAGAATGCCATCATCCCTTGTGAGGGCACGGCTTCCGGCGAGGCGATTCGCGACAGGCTCGCCACGCTTGATGGCGGCACCATCGCCATCGGTTTTTCCACCAACCCGAACGAACCTGGCGCGGTGCGCGGCGGCCCGATGTTCGAATTCCTGTTCGGCATCGACACATTGCTGCGCCGTCAGGGACGACGCGAAAAGTTCAAGCTGGTCTTCTTCAATCCGTCCAAACAGCCCGGTCAGCGCCTGGGCGCCAGGGCAGTGGGCAATCTCTTGAAGCAGATGGCCAAACGCGGCATCGAGACCCATCTCGGCCACAAGCCGGTGCGCTTCGACGCCGATGCCGTTGTTACCGAAGGCGGCACCATCCCCGCCGACATGATCCTGTTCATGCCCGGCCTGACCGGACCCGCCTGGCTCGATGCATCCGATTTGCCGCGCTCGCCCGGGGGATTCCTGCAGGCGGATGAAAAATGCCGCGTGTCGGGGCTGGAGCGCGTCTATGTTTCAGGCGATGCCGGCAGCTATCCGGGACCCGACTGGCTCGCCAAACAGGCGCACCAGGCCGATCTGCAATCGGCCGCGATTGCCCGCAACATCGCCGCCGAACTCGCAGGGCGCGAGCCTTCCGCCACCTTCAAGCCGGAATTGGTCTGCATCGTCGACACGCTCGACGCCGGCATGCTGGTCTATCGCTCGCAGCTTATCAATTTCGTGCTGCCGCGCCTGAAGCTTTTCCACTGGATGAAGCGGGCTTTCGAAAGACATTACCTTAAGGCCTATCGCGTGCCCGTTGGTAAGGCCGTTCCATCGAAGCGGTCCGAAGACGGGACGCGGAAGAGGGCGGCCTAGCCGCCTGCTGCCGGCTTTCGGTCATGCCGTCCGCATCGGGGCGCGGTATTCCGTACTGCCCGCTTTGCGCATTACCAATGTTTTTTTGCACCAGCCGACTGATCGCCCGGTGATCGTGGCGCGATCACAGGCGATCGGCCCGGCATGTCCCCGATGCGTTTCATCGACAATTTCAACGGAAAGACCCCGGTTGACGGCTGCATATAGGAAGCATACAAACAATAAGTATACAAACTAAATATTGCCCGGAACGGTTCATGTCCGGGCATCCGTGCTTTTGGAGGAGGCGGGTTCATGGAATTCCATCTCGACGGATTTGTTCCCGGTGACCCGCGGATCGCACCGGAGACCGCGGACAGGGCGATGCTCGCCAACACGGACGCCCTGCCCGACGAGGTCGATGTACTGATCGCGGGGTCCGGCCCCGCCGGTCTGGCGCTGGCCGCTCAATTGTCGAAGTTTCCCGGCATCAAGACCCGCATCGTCGAGCAGAAGCCCGGCCCGCTCACCCATGGTCAGGCCGATGGTATCGCATGCCGCACCATGGAGATGTTCAACGCCTTCGGCTTTGCCGAGGAGATCGCAAGGGAAGCCTGCTGGATTTCCGAGGTCACCTTCTGGAAACCCGATGACGCCGACCGGGCCAGGATCGTGCGTTCCGAGCGCGTGCAGGATGTCGAGGACGGGCTGTCGGAATTTCCCCATGTCGTGCTGAACCAGGCCCGCGTGCATGACGCCTGGCTGGCCATCATGGCCAATTCTCCCAATCGTCTCGTGCCGAACTATTCGCGCCGGCTGACGAATGTCGAGATCGATACCGGCCCCTCGGCAGGCGACCATCCTGTAACCGTGACCGTGGAACGCATCGACGAGGCGCACAAGGGCCAGATCGAGACGGTGAAGGCGAAATATGTCGTCGGCTGCGACGGTGCGCGCAGCGCGGTGAGGGCGTCGATGGGACGCGTGCTGGAAGGCGACGCGGCACATCAGGCCTGGGGCGTGATGGACATCCTTGCGGTCACCGGTTTCCCCGACGTTCGGATGAAGAGCGTTATCCAGTCGGCGGACGAAGGTACCATTCTCCTGATCCCGCGCGAGGGTGACCACCTGTTCAGGGTCTATGTCGAACTGGACAAGCTGGCGGATAACGAGCGCGTCGCCTCCAGAAACATCACCGTCGACTACCTGATCGCCGCGGCGAACCGCATTCTCAAGCCCTATGCCTTCGACGTGAAGGAGGTCGCCTGGTGGTCCGTCTACGAAATCGGGCACCGCATCACCGATAAATTCGACGACGTGTCCGACGACGAGACTGACACGCGGCTGCCGCGTGTTTTCATTGCAGGCGACGCCTGTCACACCCACAGCCCGAAAATGGGTCAGGGCATGAACGTCTCCATGCAGGATGCCTTCAATCTCGGCTGGAAGCTGGCCTATGTGTTGCAGGGCAGGAGCGGCCCGGATCTGCTGCATACCTATTCCGCCGAACGCAAGGCGATTGCGCAGGACCTGATCGACTTCGACAGCAATTGGGCGCGCATGCTGAGTGCGCCGACAAAATCCAGCGAACATCCCGACGGTATCGAGCCGGCGGAGGTCAGGAAGCATTTCGTGCAGCTCGGCCGCTATACCGCCGGCGTCGCCACCGTCTACCAGCCGTCGCGGCTGACCGGAAAGTCGGACCACCAGCGTCTTGCCGATGGCTTCACAATCGGCACGCGCTTCCACTCCGCCCCGGTCATCCGGCTGGGCGACGCAAAACCGATGCATCTAGGTCACGTCGTCGAGGCGGACGGTCGCTGGCGCCTGTTCGCGTTCGCATCTAACGACGATCCGGCCGGCCCGGCGTCAAAGATCCGCGTGCTTTGCGACTATCTTGCCAATTCGCCGGATTCGCCGGTTGGCAGATACACGCCCGCCGGAGCCGATATCGACGCGATCATCGATGTGCGCGCGGTGTTCCAGCAGCATTTTCGCGATCTCCGGCTGGAGGCCATGCCGTCACTGCTCCTGCCGAAGAAGGGGAAATTCGGTCTGACCGACTACGCAAAGATGTTCTGCGCCGACCGGAAAAGTGGTGATGTCTTCGACATGCGCGGCATCGATCGGACGAAGGGCAGCCTGGTGATCGTGCGTCCGGATCAGTACATCGCCCACGTCCTTCCGCTCGACGCATATGCGGAACTGTCGGCGTTTTTCGACGGCTTCATGCTGCCTGCTTGCGAGAACAGCGCGGCGGGCGCGGGAAGAATGGCTGCGACGTCGTGAACTGACCGTAGGCGGGAACTGGCTATCCCGCGTCCCCCATCTTGCCGGGATTCATGATCCCCTTGGGGTCGAGCGCGCGTTTGATCGCCTTCATCGCATCGACGGCGCCGTCGCCATGTTCGACGCGCATGAATTTCAGTTTCTCGATGCCGATGCCGTGTTCGCCGGCCGCCGTGCCGCCACAGGCGAGCGCGCGCTCGACGAGGCGTTCGGCCATCGCCTCGGCAATCTTGAGATGCTCCTCGTTGCCGGGCTCGATGATGTAGGCGGTATGGTAATTGCCGTCGCCGACATGTCCGATGATCTGGCCGGTGAACGGCGAGTTGTCGATGTCCTCGCGCGCGGCGACGATCGACTCGGCCAGCTTCGAGATCGGCACGCAGATGTCGCCGAGATACAATTCCCACCCCGGCTTGATCGCCTTGGTCGCGAAGAAGGAATCGTGGCGCGCCTGCCAGAGCCGGTTACGCTCGTCCGTGTCGGCGGACCAGTTGAAGTCCGAGCCGCCGTATTCCTTCGTGATTTCCTCGACGACCTTCGCCTGTTCGGCCACCCAAGCGGGCGTGCCGTGGAATTCGAAGAACAGGGTCGGCGCGACCTTCAGTCCGAGCTTCGAGTAATTGTTGACCGCGTTGATGGCGACTTCGTCCATGAACTCGACGCGTGCGACCGGAATGCCGTACTGGATGGTGGCGATTACCGCCTCCACCGCGCCGCGCACGGTCTCGAAGGCGCAGATCGCCGAGGAGACCGCCTCGGGGATCGGGTGCAGGCGCACGGTCAACTCGGTGATGACGCCGAGCGTGCCTTCGGCGCCGACGAACAGATGTGTCAGATCGTAGCCGGTCGAGGACTTTCTCGCCTGCGAACCGCTCTTGATCACCGATCCGTCGCCGGCGACGGCGCGCAGCGCCATCACGTTGTCGCGCATCGTGCCGTAGCGCACGGCCGTCGTTCCCGAGCCGCGTGTCGAGGCCATGCCGCCAATCGTGGCATCGGCGCCCGGATCGACCGAGAACATCAGTCCCGTCGCGCGCAATTCGTTGTTCAATTGCTTGCGGGTAACTCCCGGCTGCACGACGGCGATGAAGTCCTCGGGCCGTATTTCCAGGATGGTATTCATCTCGCGCGTGTCGAGCGAAATGCCGCCCCTGACCGGTATCGAATGCCCTTCCATCGAAGAACCGATGCCGTAAGGCACGACGGGCACGCCGTGTTCGGCGCATGCGTTCACGATCGCCAGCACCTCCGCCTCGGTTTGGGGGAATGCGACCGCGTCGGGCAAGTGCGGCGTCAGCCGAGACATGTCGTGGCTGTGCTGTTCGCGGATCGACTGGCCGGTGGCCAGCCGCTCGCCCAGAACCGGTTTCAGGATTTCGATAGCGCGCGCGGCATTTTCTGCGCCGGAAACTTCAGCGGATCTTCCGTCAGATATAGTGTCCAACCTTCTTCGTCCCCTCACGCGTCGAGCCAACCGGCCATTTCGATGCCGCCAGTTCCTGGCTGGTGATGAATTCCAGCAGCGCCGGCACGCCTTTCTGGGTCT
>JAGRLL010000127.1:6612-13411 GCA_020441855.1 Nitratireductor sp. | reverse complement strand
TCCCCGTAACCGCCAAGCGCCCTGGCGAATTCGGCATAGTTACCGGAAATGTCGGTCGAGCGGTATTTTTCGGTCGACACGGCCATGATCGGCAATTCCATCGCCATCGAGAAATTGTTGAGAAGGATCGACAGGATGGGAATGCGTTCGCGGGCCGCGGTCTCGAAATCCATGCCGGTGAAGCCGATCGCGGCATCTCCCCAGACATTGATGCAAAGCTTGTCCGGGCAGGCGAGCTTCGCGCCCATGGCGAGCCCCAGACCGTAGCCGAGCTGGGTCGTCTTGCCCCAGCCGATATAGGTCAGCGGCTCGCGGCTGATCCAGAACGGCGAAAGCTGGTCACGCGGGCTGCCGGCGTCATGGGTGATGATCGTGTTGGCGACATCGACGGTGCGCTGCAAATCCCACAGCACGCGATAGGGCGTCATCGGCGTTTCGTTCGAGGTCAGCTTCGGCATCCACTCCTTCAACCAGGCCGAGCGAACCTGCACGATTTCGTCGGCGACATGCGTCCAGGGACGCTGCTTCTCGCCGCGCCGGTCGAGTTCCGCCAGGATCGCGTCGAGCGCCAGCGCCGCGTCGCCGATCAACGCGACCTGCGCCTCAACATCCTTGTTCACGTGGTCGGGATCGAGCGTGGCGTGGATGACGGTCTTGTTCGGCGGCATCGCGACGCCAAAGGCGGTCTCGGTGAACGAGCAGCCGACGCCGAAGATGATGTCCGCCTCGTCGAGGAAGTGGCGCACCGCTTTCGGGATCGCATTGCCGCCGGAGCCAAGTGCCAGGGCATGATCCTCGGGGAAGGCGCTTTTGCCTTCCAGGCTGGTGCACACAGGAATGGCGAGCCGTTCGGCCAGCGCCTTCAATTGCGGCCAGGCTTGCGCGTAGTGGATGCCCTGACCGGCATAGATGACCTTGCGCTTGCCCGATATCAGCAGATCGACCGCCTCGGCGACCGCTTCGGAGTCCGGTCCGTAGCGTGTCGACAGCACCGGCTTGTAGCCGGAGACGTCGACATCGGCATTCCAGATGTCGTTCGGGATCTCGACGATGACCGGCCCGCCGCGGCCGTTGCGCAATTTCGAGAAGGCGCGGCGGAATATGTTCGGAATTTCTTCCGGCAGCGTGATCGGCTCGGCCGATTTCGACACGTCGCGCATCGATATCGACGCGTTGTAATTCGGGTCGATGTGCATCTGCTTGCGGGCATAACCGCCGGGCATGACGAGCACCGGCACCGATTCGCCATAGGCCTGCGCCACCGCGCCATAGGCGTTTTCAGTGCCCGGCCCGAGTTGCATGGCGAAGGCGCCGGGCTTCTTGCCCGAGGAAAGTCGCGACATGGCGTCAGCCATGTGCAGGCCGGTGCGTTCCTGGCGCACGATGATCGTGCGGATATCGGCGATGGCTGCGTGTTCAAGTACATGATTGACCGGATAGCCGATCAATACATCGATGCCTTCGCGCTTGAGGATTTCCGCGATCGCGTCGCCGACTTTCATTACGCCTGTACTCCTGCGTCCCTGTTGTCCCTTTTACGGGTCCTGTAATGGAACGATTCCGGTAAAGATTTCGGCCCGCCGGCCTGCCGAAATCCCCTTGATCGAAGAATATGGTTAGCGGATCGCAAGCACGTTCCGTGACCCCGTCTCTTGGGAAACGAATCTGGCCCTAGCCTGCTCCTTCCCCTTTTCCCGACCGTAACGCGAGGCCCTCCATGCCGCGTTCGTTCCGTCGTCATTTGTATAATTTGTATGCACATGCGGGTCCACCACCAATTGCGGAATGGATAAAGGCAGCCAGTCACAGGCATCTTTTTTTCGCAGTGCGCAACAATCAAAACGCCCATGAACCCAGTAATCGCTTGTCCTGCAGCCCGCGTTGTGATGATACTACTTGGCCTGAACAATTTGCGGGCGGCCGCGGGATGAGAGTGCGGTACGCTTCGAAAGGGAGGAAATATGTATACACGCATGCTTGCGGCGCTAGCCGTCGTCATGGGCTTTTCGCAGGCGGCTTCGGCCGCCGAGACCGAGCTCAGCCTCGCCCATTGGGTGCCGCCCACCCATCCGCTTCAGACGCTCGGCATGGAGCCTTGGGCGAAGTCCATCGAGGAAGCCTCGGGCGGACGCATCCACATCACGATCTATCCCGCCCAGCAGCTGGGCGCAGCCGCCGACCATTACGACATGGCGCGTGACGGCATCTCCGATATCAGCTTCATCAATCCGGGCTATCAGCCGGGCCGTTTCCCGATCATGTCGGCGGCGGAGTTGCCGTTCCATTTCGCCAACGCCAAGGCCGGCGTCGCCGCGCTGACCGAGTGGTACGACCAGTATGCCGGGCAGGAAATGGGCGACACCTATTTCTGCATGGCGATCAGCCACGATCCGGGCACCATGCACGGCAAGGACAAGATCCTCGTGCCGGAAGACGTGAAGGGCAAGAACGTGCGTCCCGCCAACGGCACGGAAGCACGCTTCGTCAACCTTCTGGGTGGCGCATCCGTCCAGGTCCCGGCGCCCGCCATGCGCGATGCGCTGTCGAAGGGTACGGCCGACATCACCCAGTCACCCTGGGAATCGCTCTACATCTTTGGTGCCGATTCGCTGGTCCACCATCACCTCGACATGCCGTTCTACGCCTCGATCAACGTCTTCGTCATGAACAAGGCGAAGGTGGACGGTCTGTCGGCCGAAGACCGCAAGGTCATCGACGACCATTGCACGCCGGAATGGGCCGAGAAGATGTCTTCGGGCTGGGCCGATGTCGAGGCTGCTGGCCGCGACAAGATCGCCGCCGATCCCGAGCATCACATGTACAAGCCCAATGCCGAGCAGGTGAAGATGTGGCAGGAAGCCGCCGCGCCGCTCACCGTCGAGTGGAAGAAGACGATGGCCGACAAGGGCCTGGATGGCGATGCCATCTACAATTCGCTCGTCGAGATGCTGAAGAAGTACGATTCGTTCTACGGCGAATGATCGCCTGACTGGCGAAAGTGTGCACAGTTGGGTCGCCCGGCGCGATGGAGCGCGCCGGGCGACCCAAGCTTGATTGGGAGGGAACCGACCTTCAGGCCGCTACAATCGGGAGGAGAACCGAAGATGAAGAAATACATCCTGGCAACGCTTGCGGCGGGTGTGATGATGGCGGCGGGTGTCGCCCAGGCGCCTGCCGTCGAACTCACGCTTTCCCACTGGGTGCCGCCGACGCATCCGCTGCAGCCGCAGGGCATGGAGCCCTGGGCCGAGTCGATCAGGAAGGCGACCGAAGGCCGCGTGGACATCAAGATCTATCCCGCCAGCCAGCTCGGCGCGGCGCCGGATCACTACGACATGGCGCGTGACGGCGTCGTCGACATCGGTTTCGTCAATCCTGGCTATCAACCCGGCAGGTTCCCGATCCTGGCGGCCGGCGAATTGCCGTTCCACGTTTCCAACGCCAAGAGCGGCTCGCGTGCGCTCCACCAATGGTATCTGCAATATGCCGAAAAGGAGATGTCGGACGTCAAGGTCTGCCTCGTCCACCTGCATGATCCCGGCACGCTCCACGGCAAGACCGGCCCGCTGCTCATGCCCACCGACTTCGCAGGCAAGAACATCCGTCCCGCGCATGGCACGCTGGCGCGCGCCGTCAACCTGATGGGCGGCGCATCCGTGCAGGTGCCGGCCCCGGCCATGCGCGACGCGCTGTCCAAGGGCACCGCGGATGTGACGGCCTCGCCCTGGGGTTCGCTGTTCATCTTCGGCGCGCAGGACCTCGTTAAGCATCACCTCGACATCCCGCTCTACGTCACGACCTTCGTCTTTGCGATGAACAAGGACAAGCTGGCTTCGCTGTCGGAGGCCGACCGCAAGGTGATGGAAGATCATTGCACGCCTGAATGGTCGGAGAAGATGGCGTCCGGCTGGGCCGACGCGGAAGCTTCCGGCCGTGGCAAGATCGCGGCGATGGAAGGTCACGTGATGTATGCGCCCAATGCCGAGCAATTGGCGGTCTGGAAGCAGACCATGCAGCCGCTGGTCGATGAGTGGAAGGCCAACGCGGCCAAGACCGGCATCGACGCGGAAGCCGGCTACGCGGATCTCATCGAAACGCTGAAAGCCAACAACGCCTATGTCGAGTGATGCCCCTATGTCGAGTGGCGCCCTTGTCGCGTGACAGCCCAGTCGCGTGACAATGGCGCCTGAACCGGAATCCGACCGGGCAGAGACGAACGCCTTCTGCCCGGTCTCCTTCAATACCCGGAAGTTCGATGATCCAAGTCCTTGAACGCTTCTGCAAACTGATCGAGATCGTGGCAGGCCTGCTGCTTGGCCTCGTCACGCTTCTGGTCGTGGTTTCGACCGCAGGACGCTACCTCTTCACGTCTCCCGTGCCCGATGCTTTCGATCTGGGCCGGTTGATGATCGGCGCCTGCATCATGTGGGGCTTCGCTTCCGTCGGCTATCGCGGCGGTCACATCAAGGTCGACCTCTTTGCCGAAATGATGCCGGCGCGCTGGCGCCGTTTCGTAGACACTTTCGCCTGGCTCGTCCTGCTGCTCTTCGTCCTGCTGCTGACCTGGAAAATGTTCGAGCGCGTTGAAAGCGCCAACAGAAGCAACGAGCTGACTTTCGATTTGCACATCCCCGTCTGGCCGTTCATGTCGTTGATCTGGGTCGGCACCGCCGTCTCGGTCGTCACGATCATCGTACGCCTGTTTCTGGTCGCTACGGGGCAGGGCTCGCTGGAACACAGCGAAACCGATGAAATGGGTGACGACTGATGGCGCATACGGACTGGATCGCGATTCTCGGCTTCGTTGCCATGTTCGCGATGATGGGCCTGCGCGTGCCGATCGGCATCGCCATGGGCCTTGTCGGCGTGTTCGGCTTTGCCGCGATCCGCGGCATCGATCCGGCGCTGAACCTGCTGGCGACTTCACCCATCCGCGTCATCACGGATTTCCAGCTTTCGCTGGTCAGCTTCTTCATCCTGATGGGTGTCTTCGCCACCAATTCGGGCATGTCGCGCGAACTCTTTCGTGCCGGCAATGCCTGGCTCGGCCCGTTCCGGGGCGGATTGGCGCTCGCCACCATCGCCGCCTGCGCGGGCTTTGCCGCGATCTGCGGTTCCTCGGTCGCCACCGCCGCCACCATGAGCAAGGTCGCACTGCCGGAAATGCGCCGCTTCGGCTATCCCGAAGATCTTGCTTCGGGCGTGGTCGCCGCCGGTGGCACGCTCGGCATCCTCATTCCGCCCTCGATCGTGCTCGTCGTCTATGCCTACATCACCGAGACCGATGTCGGTCAATTGTTCATCGCCGGCATTCTGCCCGGCATGCTGGCCGTCTCGATGTACATGCTGACGGTACGCATCGCGGGTCGCAAGACGCTGCCCGAGGGGACCGATTTCAGCGTGAAGGAAGGTTTTGCCTCTCTTTCCGGCATCTGGGCGGTAATGCTGCTCTTCATTGCGGTGCTCGGCTCGATCTATTTCGGTGTCGCCACCCCGGAAGAGGCGTCCGCCGTCGGCGCGCTGCTGACCATGATCATCGGTATCGTGCGCGGCCGGCTTGGCGTGCGCCGGATCATCGACAGCCTGGTCGAGGCGCTGAGAACCTCCGTCGCGGTCTATACCGTCCTGATCGGCGCGACCTTGTTCAGCTACTTCCTTGCCATCACGCAGTCGCCGCAGAAGCTGACGCAATTGCTGATCTCGATGAATCTCGGCTCCTACGGAACGCTGACGCTCATCCTGCTGCTGTTCGTCGTCGCCGGCTGCATCCTGGATTCCATGGCGATGATCATCCTGCTGGTGCCGATCGTCTTCCCGGTCGTCGTGCATCTGGGCTTCGATCCGATCTGGTTCGGCATCATCATCGTCATGACCGCGGAACTGGGCCTGATCACGCCACCGGTCGGCATCAATGTCTTCGTCATCAACACGGTGGTGCGGGACATCAAGTTGACGACCATCTTCCGCGGCGTCATACCCTTCATCTTCTCCGATATCGTCCGGCTGATCATCCTGGTTCTCTTTCCGGCGATCGTGCTGTTCCTGCCGATGACCATGAGGTGAGACCATGACCGAGGTTAGGATCAAGCCGCCGGAACTGCGTCACCTGTGCTCGGTGCGTGCCGATCTCGGCAAGCCGATGGAGAAGGGCGATCTGCCCGGAAGGCGGGTTCGCATCATTCCGATCAAGGGCGGCGCGGTGACCGGCGAGCGTATTTCGGGGCGTGTGCTGGACTTCGGCGCGGACTGGCAGACCATCTACGAGGACGGCTATGCCGAACTCGACACACGCTACGCGATCGAGACCCATGACGGCGCGCTGATCGATATTCGCAATTTCGGCTTTCGCCACGGCCCGGCCGACGTCATGGCCCGCGTTGCCGCCGGCGAAGACGTCGACCCGGCGCTCTACTACATGCGCACGACACCGAAACTGGAGACCGGAGATCCGCGTTACCAGTGGATCAACCGCATGATGCTTGTCGGCACGGGCGGACGCTTCGCCAATTCGGTCATGATCGAGATCTATGAGGTTTTGTAAACCCGATATCGAGCATTGAGATCAAGAGCCAAGACAAAGGCCGCCGGGCAATCCGGCGGCCTTCGTTCTTGAGAAGTCGCGTCGCGAAACTCAGGCGAAATGGATCGTCTTGGTTTCGATGTAATTGTCGAGGCCTTCCGGGCCGCCCTCGCGACCCACGCCCGACTGCTTGTAGCCGCCGAAGGGATGTTTGGGGTCGACGATCATGCCGTTGACGGTGACACTGCCGGTGCGCATGCGCCGCGCAACCGCATAGCC
>JAGRLL010000127.1:4405-6492 GCA_020441855.1 Nitratireductor sp. | reverse complement strand
TGGGCGATCTTCATGTTGGGCTGCACGTCGGTGAAGACGGTCGGCTCGATGTAATAGCCCTTGTCCATGCCGCGCGGCCGCCCGCCGCCGCAGGCAATCGTCGCACCTTCGGCGCGGCCCGCCGCGATGTAACTCTGCACGCGATCGAGCTGGCGTTGCATGGTGAGCGGGCCCATCTGCGTTTCGGGGTCGAACGGGTCGCCCACCTTGATGCCCTTCACCGCGCCCAGATAGAGGTCGAGGAATTCCTGCTTGCGCGTCTCCGGCACAAGGATGCGGGTGAGCGAGAAACAGACCTGCCCGGTGATCGGCATGGTGTAGATCATCAGGCTCGGGAGGGCGGCGGCGAAGTCCGCATCGTCCAGCAGGACGGCGGCCGACTTGCCGCCAAGTTCGAGGCTGACGCGTGCCAGTCGCTCGGCGCAGACGGCGGCGATATGCTTGCCGGCGGCCGTTGAGCCGGTAAACGCCACCTTGTCGACCTCCTTGTGCCGGATCAGGTAGTCCCCGCTGTCGCGTCCTGCCGGCACGAGGTTGAACACCCCCCTGGGCAGGCCCGCCTTCTCGATGCACTCGGCCAGGATATAGGCTTCCAGTGGCGTCTCCGGCGACGGCTTGGCGACGAAGGTGCAGCCCGCGGCGAGACCTGCCGCGATCTTGTAGGACAACAACACCAGCGGCGCGTTCCACGGTGTGATCGCCGCGCACACGCCGACCGGCTCCTTGACCACCTTCACCTTGCCGCCATCGTCGCGATAGCGCTCGTCGACGAAGGGATAGCTCTCGATAAGATCGGCATAATAGTTGAACAGGGTCGGGTTCTGGCCGACGAGATAGCGCGTCAGCGAAATTGGCGCGCCGACCTGCAGCGTCCACGCCTGAGCGATGTCTTCCAGACGCTCGGAAAGATGCTGCGCCACCTTGCGCATGAAATGGGCGCGCTCGGCCGGGCTGAAGCGCGGCCAAGGCCCGTTGTCGAAGGCTTCGCGCGCCGCTCTCACCGCCCGGTCCATGTCCGCTTCGCCGGCTTCCGGATAGGTCATCACGACTTCTTCGGTCGACGGCGACACGACATCGAGCTTGCGGTTGGACATGGGCTCGACCCATTGTCCGTCGATGAAGAATTTCTCCGGCGCCTTTAGCGTGGAGCTGTTCCTCGCCATGATGTTCATTTTCGGCTTCTCCTCTTCCAGGATGACTTCGAGCAGACGCGGGCCCTTGCGTTTGAGCATGGTCCGCAGCCGCTCCTGCAATTCCTCGCCATTCTTGACGCGCTCCGCCGGGCAACCCTGCGCCGCGGCGACAGCGATGAAATCGATATGGCCGATATCGACGCCATCGATCTTTTCCGCGCCGTTGCTGATCGCGATGTTCTCCAGCACCTTGTAACCGCCATTGGACAGGATGATGACGAGCAGGTCTGCGTCGTTCTCGGCGGCCGACCACAATGCCTGGATCGAATAGAGCGCCGAACCGTCGCCGATCAATGCGATGACCGGCTGATCGGGGCGTGTCAGCGCCGCGCCGACCGAAGCGGGCAGACCATAGCCGAGGCCGCCGCTGGCGGTGGCGAAGAAGCTGCCGGGCCGCTCGATCGGGAAATGGGTGTGAAGCACGGGTCGTGCACCGGGCGCTTCCTCGACAACGATGCTGTCGGGTGAACGCAATTCGGTGAGCGTCTGGTAGAGCAGTTCCACCGTGATGCCCCCGGCCGTTTCGACGGCGGGGATGGTCCTCAGCGGCAGGTCGCGCCGTGCCGGGCGGCCGCCTACCCGTTCGACGAGACCTTGTGCCGCGACGCGAAGATTGGAGCGCACGGCATAACCCGTTGCCGCGCCCGCAAGCTGGTTCGGGTCGTCGCTGACGAGGCACAGTTCCGCGCCGGCAGGGATGGGCCCGCCCTCGCCGGGGAAGTGATAGGTGAAGACCGGCGCGCCTAGCACCAGCACGAGATCGGCGCCCTCCAGGCATTGCGACAGCGCCGGCTGGTGTGCGGGCAGGAAGCCCGCGAAGAGTTCGTGGCGTTCCGGGAAGCTGCAACGCGGCGACATCGGGCTGACCCAGACCGGGGCCTGCAACTTCTCGGC
>JAGRLL010000127.1:0-4320 GCA_020441855.1 Nitratireductor sp. | reverse complement strand
GGTGTCGCAGCCCAGAACCGGCTCGACATGACGCGGCAGCAGGGGCGGGCAGGGGGCGTCCCAGTCGCCAAGCGGTATCGAGACCATCACCGGCCCGGTCGGCGCCTGCATCGCCATGAAATAGGCGCGTGCGATTGCCGCCGGCACGTCCTCGGGCCGGGCCGGTTCGCACGCCCATTTGACATAGGGTTTGGGAAACTCGGCCGGGCTTTCGGCGTAGAGGAAGGGATCGCCCATCAGCAGCGCACGGTTCTGCTGGCCGGTCGTGATGATCAGCGGCGTGCGGTTGCGATAGGCGGTGTAGACGGCGCCCATGGCGTGACCGAGCCCCGCCGCCGAGTGCAGATTGATAAAGGCAGCCTTGCGCGACACCTGCGCATAGGCATCGGCCATGGCGACCGCGATCGATTCCTGCAGGCCGAGCACATAGGAGAAATCTTGCGGCAGATCGGCGAACATCGGCAATTCGGTCGATCCCGGATTGCCGAAAATACGGTCAATGCCCTGGCTGCGCAGGAAGTCGAAGACGACCTCCTTCACTGTGGCCTGGTTTGTGCCGATCGCAGCGGTGCCGCTCCGCGTTTTCTGCGGCGTGGGCGCGATGTCGCCCGACAGCTTGTTCATGTCTCCTCCCGGCGGCACATTGCCCGGTTCCATTTTGCATGGTCCCACAACGTGCCTGGGTTCATCTTGCCAGAAGAAGTCCTGTCTTGGAATTGCTGATTGACGCAATAGTCATTACAATAGGGCATGACTTTGGACGTTCGCTCGGCTGCCATCCTCATCGAATGCGCTCGCCTTGGCAGCCTTGGCCGAGCCGCCGCCGCGCTCGACATGACGCAGCCGGCGGTGACCCGCATGTTGCAGCGGCTGGAGGATTCCTACCGCGTCCAGCTCTTTGAGCGCACGACGCGCGGCGTTGTTCCCACCGTCTACGGCGAGGCGCTACTGCCCTATGCCAAGCTCATCGTCTCGGAGGTCGAGCAGGCGCGTAACGTCATCGATGAAATGCGCGGCGCAAGCCGCGGCGTGGTCCGCGTCGGCGGCGTCGCCAGTGTGGTCGCGGGCTTCATCGTCGAGGCGATTGCTCGCATGCGAAGAGACCACCCGGATTTGCAATTCCAGGTGATCGAGGAATTGGAGGACCGCCTGCTCGAAGCGCTGAAGTCGGGTGAAATCGACCTTGCGATGTCGCCCGAGCCTTACGCCGATGACGAGATCACGCTGGCTACACCCGACACCTTTCATGACGAGGTAGCGGCCTTCGCCCGTGCCGGTCACCCGATTCTTGCGCAAAGCAGCGTGGAATTGTCCGAGGCCGCAAGACAGGATTGGGCGCTGCCGCCAGCCGGCACGCCGGTGGTGCGCGAATGGCTGCGTCGCTTTCACGGACAGGATATCGAGCCCAAGCCGCCGGCCATCGTTTCGCGATCGGTCCAGATCATCAAGTCGGCCGTTCTGGGCGAGAACATGCTCTGCTGGATGCCGGTGCCGCAGGTGCGTGCCGAACTTGCCGCCGGACAGATGGTGCGCGTGCCCTGCGCGGATCTCGACTGGCGCAGGAAATTCAGGATGTACCGCCGTCGTCAGGGGCTGATGACGCCAGCCGCCGCCATTCTCGTCGAAAACATGCGCCGGGTCGGGCAAGAAAGTGCCCATGAACTCTTGTGAGCCCATGGGCAAGCAATCACCATGCTCGCCGGCGCGGTGCCGTGTGGAACGCTACGCTGCCTTGGCCGCCTCGATCTGGCGGTTCGCCCATTCCGCATTGGTGCGGATGCCGCCGAGCGGGAAGAAGTGCACCTGCTCGATCAGGCTTTCAGGGTGGGAGGCCTTGTAGGCCGACAGCGCCTCGAGCACTTCCGTCGGCTCGTAGGGGAGCATGAGCTTGGTCACGTCGACGGCGCGTTTCTGCAGCACCTTCAGCGAGGGGCCGACGCCACACGCCATCGCGAACTTGATCAGCGTCTGGAGTTTCGCAGGCCCCGCCGCACCAACATGGATCGGCAGCTTGATGCCGTTCGCGGCAATGCGCTCGGCCCATGCGGTTACCGGCTTGGCGTCGAAGGCGAACTGCGTGGCGATTGCCATGTCGATGCCGCTGCGTTCTGCATAGGCCTGTTTCCAGGCGAGCGCTGCATCGACCTCCCTGGTCGAACCGTCGCGATCGATGTCCTTGTTTCCTTCGGGGTGGCCGCCGACATGCAGCCGCTTGAAGCCGTGTTTTTCGAAAGCGTCGCTCTCCAGCAATTGCATGGATGAGTGGAAGTCGCCAATCGGCTTGGCGACGCCGCCCGCCAGCACCAGCGCCTGATCGATGCCGGCTTCGCCCTGATAGCGCTTGATCCAGTCTTCAAGCGTAGCCTTGTCCTTGATGATGCGCGCGGGGAAATGCGGCATCACCTCGAATCCGTCGCGGCTGAGCCGCCTGGCCGTCGTCAGCATGTCCTCGATGGGCGTGCCTTCGATATGGGCGATGTAGACTCGCGTTCCGCCCGGCAGCAATGCCCGGAAATCCTCGACCTTTTCGGCCGTGCGCGGCATCACCTCGATCGAATAGCCCGAGACGAACCCGGCAAGGGTGGAATCGGCTGTGTCGGTTTTGCTGCCACGGCGACCGATGAATCCCAGCATGGTCTACCCCTCCCAAAATGGACGCAGAGAAATGTATACATAGAATTCGATGGGTGCTGCAATGATTGTTTTTTCTAACCCGTCCAGAACCCACAAAAGCACATAAAAACAAGAAAATAACGCACATAAAGATGTGTGTATTCGTTTGCGGACCATGCATGGATCGGGCTGGATGCGTGGTGCTGCATACAATAAGGAGCGGAGACATAACCGGTTTGGCGTGTTCCGGCCTGCAATGCAACCGGGTCAGTCTTGTCCGAATTTCAGCCGTTGCGTTAGGATGGCGGCGATTGCCGGCGCGGCCTCGCTCGGGGAAGCGATGTCCTGCGCCGGCGGGCTGGCTTCGAGGCCGCCCATCGCTTCCTGGATGTTGGCGATCTCGTCCGCGAGCGCGCCGTTCAGGCCCAGCGCGGCGACGGTCGCGGCGCTCTCGCGCATTTCGGCGGCGCGGCGCTTGCCGTGCAGCAATGTCCGCTCGAACTCGTAGGCCGCGAAGCCGGGCCAGCCAAGGCCGGGATAGCTTTTTGCCAGCGAGGTGAAGATTTCCTCGAAGCAGCCCGAAGCCTGCGCCGCCAGCAGGGTTTCGACAGTGATCGCCTCGAGTCCCTTGACGAAAAGCGAGCGCACCATCTTGATCGCCGTGGCACGCCCCGGTGCTTCGCCAACGACGCGAAAATCGAATTCGAGCCGGGCAATTTCGTCGAGCATGCCCCCTGGCAACTCGCCGGCCAGCAGCACGGGTGTGCGGTGGCCGCGGGGGTGAACCGGCGCCATCACCGCCATGTCGAGGTAATGCGCCCCGGCGGCGCCAACGAGTTCGGAGCTTTCGTGCTTGCGGCCGGGGGATACGGAATTGATGTCGATGACAAGTTGACCCTGCACCAGATGCGGGGTGAGAGCCTTGATCGCGATCAGGCTCTGGTCGGCCGTCACCGCGGAAACGATCCAGTCGGCTTCGCGCAGATCGGAATGGTTCGTTGCCACGGCGACGCCGTGCCGCTTCATGGCTTCACGCATCGCCGGCGCCGTCGCCTCGTCGTCGAGCAGAATGTCGTAGGCGGAAAAGGAAAGCGCTGCATCGTGCGCGCCGAGGCTCTGTTGAAAGGCGCGGGCGGCTTCTCCGAAGCCGACAAAGGCGATGTGCATGAACAAACTCCACCCGGGAAGACGAACTATCCTGCGCCGATTCCGCGACACCGTCGAGGCTGCCGAAGCGTCGCCCCGAAATGCTTCGAGGCCCGCTTGTGACGGGCCTCGATCGTGTTTCCTGTCGATGTCGACGGTTTACGTGCGCGTGCGCCAGCTGTCGGCGTAGTTTTCACGGGCTTCGCGCGCATAGGGCGTGGGCGAAACGCGCACACGGATATCCGCCTGCTTGTGCTTCTCGGTCGAGGTCTTGCCGGTGTTCTCCGGCTCGCCCCATTTCAGGGTCAGCACGTCGCCCTCGTTGACCGAGGCGTCGACGACGCCGAGCGACAGCACGCAGCGCTCGTTGAACGAATAGCCGTTGAACATGCTAATGCCGACCATCTTGTCGCCATTCATCACCATGTCGGCGCTCGACGAGGCATAGTTCGGCTGCGGGAAGTCGATCCACTTGTACGGCGTGCCGTCCTCGAAGCCGGACGCGATGACCTTGAGCACGTCTTCCTTGTTCCACTCGAAGGTGACCTTCTTGCGGTTGTT
>JAGRLL010000460.1 GCA_020441855.1 Nitratireductor sp. | reverse complement strand
TCGCCGGCAAGGGCTGGAACGAGCGGTAACCCGGGCGAACGGCCGGAAACCTAGAACGGGATTTCGTCGTCGAGATCGCCGGGGCCGGAGGGCATGCCGCCGCCGCTGCTGGAAGAACCTCCACGCGGGCTGCCGCCATAGCTCGACTGGCCGAAATCGGAGCCGCCACCGCCGCCATAATCACTGCCGCCGCCGCCCTCGCCGCGCCCGTCGAGCATGGTCAGCGTCGAGTTGAAGCCCTGCAGCACGATTTCGGTCGAATAGCGCTCCTGGCCGGACTGGTCCTCCCATTTGCGGGTCTGAAGCTGGCCTTCGATGTAAACCTTGGAGCCCTTCTTGAGATATTGTTCGGCGATCTTGCACAGGCCCTCGCTGAAGATGACGACACGGTGCCATTCGGTCTTTTCGCGGCGTTCGCCGGTATTGCGGTCGCGCCAGCTTTCGGAAGTCGCGATGCGCAGATTGGCGACCGGCCTGCCGTCCTGCGTGCGGCGTATTTCGGGGTCGGCGCCCAGATTACCGATCAGGATTACCTTGTTCACACTGCCTGCCATCGTACCAGCTCCCAAATCTATCGATATCCGCCCGCCATGCGGGCCTGCATCATCCACCCGCGCGGCGGGCCTGCTTCCGCCGCACCATAGGCGATCATCGCCGCCAGCGCGCGCCCGGCCTTGTCTTTCGTCCCGCAATCCACAGAAGGATTATTCCGCAGGCGCAGCGATGCCGGCAGGAACATTATGTTCTTTGTTTGTTCTTTTTTCAAGGCATGATCGGAACAGTGCTACCCGGTGTCACTTCCGCCAGTCAGGTCAGAGCATCAAGTCGGCGTACCAGGTCAGCGCAGCGGACCCTTGAAGACGAAGAAGGCGCCAAGTGCGATCAGTGCGAAGCCCACGGCATGGTTGATGGTGAAACGTTCGCCAAGCCAGAAGACCGCGAAGACGGCAAAGACCGACAAGGTGATCACTTCCTGCATCGCCTTGAGTTCGGCGCCCGAATAGACGGCATAGCCGTAGCGATTGGCGGGAACGGCGAGACAATATTCGATCAGCGCAATCGACCAGCTCGCCACGATGACGAGCCAAAGCGGGTGATCCCTGAATTTGAGATGACCGTACCAGGCGAAGGTCATGAAGACGTTCGAGGCAATCAGCAGGAAGATGGGGGCGAGACGCGGGAGAATCGTTTCCACGCATCCATCATTGCGCCATTCACGAAGTGCAGGGAAGCGGGATCATACAGGCACCCGACGCATTCGGTGCCCGGTCGCTAAAATGTGCTCGATGGGGATCGTTTAACCGTCGCGCAACCCGCAAGTGGCGGATAGAATTCGCGCAAACCCATTGCCAATCACGAGGAATTTTCCATGAAGCTCCACAACGCCAATTTGTCGCCCAATGCGCTGCGCGTGCGCGCCGTGATCTTCGAACTGGGGCTCGATGTCGAGATTGTCGACGTCGATTTGCGCGGCGGCGGGAACAAGACGCCGGATTATCTGGCGATGAACCCCAACGGCAAGGTGCCGGTACTGGAAGACGGCGATTTCGTGGTCTGGGAAAGCCGGGCGATCAATGCCTATCTGGCGAGCCTGAACCCGGAAGCAGGCCTCTACCCCGACGACGCCAGGAAGCGCGCGCTCATCGATCAGTGGTCCTATTGGCAGGCGATCCATCTGGGCCCGGCGATCCAGCGCATCGCCTTCGAAAGGCTGCTCAAGCCGATGTTCGGCATGGGCGAAGCCGACGAGACGGTGATCGAACAGCAGATGAAGGAACTGGCGCAATTGCTGCCCGTCCTCGACGCCGCGCTCGCGGGCAAGGACTGGGTATGCGGCGATCTCAGCGTCGCCGATTTCGCGCTCGCCAGCGTGTTCGTCTACCGCGCCCCCTCCCGCCTTTCCCTGGATGCCTATCCCAACATCGCGGCATGGCTGGCGCGCATGGAAGCACGGCCCGCATGGCAGAAGGCGGTCGAACCGGTGCTCGCCTTCGGCAAGAAGTGAGGCGCGATTTGCCTGGACCGGCAAAGGCTTGATGTTCTTTTTTTGTTCTCTTATTGTCAGCTATCGACAGCAAAGATTCGCGCATAACGCCGCGCGACCTCGCAATTGCGCCAAAACCGCCTAGATTGGCTGAAAGGCGGAGGATCGGTCGGCGGCGCGCTGCCCACGGGACGGGCGGGGAGCGTGCGAAGCAATGATGTGACATGAGCGAACAAAAATTCATCTCCATTCGCGGCGCGCGCGAACACAATCTGAAGAACATCGATCTCGACCTGCCGCGCGAGCAGCTGATCGTC
>JAGRLL010000459.1 GCA_020441855.1 Nitratireductor sp. | reverse complement strand
GCTCTACAAGCTCGACCGGATGATCCAGGGCGAGGGGCTCGACGAATTGTTCGATGCGCTTACAACCGACCATCAGGCATCGTTGCTTGCGGCCATGGGTGAGGAAGACTGAGCGCCATGCGCTACCGCGATGCGCTTGCCGTCGCATCTGCGAAGCTGGCCGGCGCCGGAATCGCCACGGCGGCGCTCGATGCGCGCCTGCTGCTGCAGCATGCGGACGGATGCGGCCATGCGGCGCTGATCTCGCGCATGGTCGACAAGGCTCCAGCCGAAACCCTGCAGGCATACGAAACGATGGTGACGCGCCGGCTTGGCGGCGAGCCGGTCAGCCGGATCGTCGGGCGGCGCGAATTCTTCGGGCTCGACTTCGCGGTCACGCCGGCCGTGCTCGATCCGAGGCCGGAAACGGAATTGCTGGTCGAGCGCGTGCTGGGCGACCGGGAAGATCGTCAGGCTGCGCTCGTGTTTGCCGATGTCGGCACGGGCAGCGGCGCGATCACGATTGCCCTGCTTGTCCATTTGCCGCAGGCGCGCTGCATGGCAATCGACGTTTCGGCAGACGCGCTCGGCGTTGCTGCGGACAATGCGAGGGCCAATGGCGTCGGCGACCGAATCGAATTCGTCCGGGCCAGTTATCTGGAGGGAATCGCCGGGCCGTTCGATTTTGTCGTTTCCAATCCGCCCTACATTGCGGGCAGGGAAATCGCGACGCTGGAGCGCGAAGTGCGCGAGCACGATCCCCGGCTGGCACTGGATGGCGGCGAGGACGGGCTCGATGCCTATCGTGCCCTGCTCGGGCAGGCGGGAGCGTCGCTGAAATCCGGCGGCAGGCTGTATCTCGAGATCGGCAAAGGTCAGGCAGACGCCATTGCCGCACTAGCCGCGGAGCGGGGATGGCGCCTCGACGGCGTCATCGCCGACCTCGCCGGCATCGAACGGGTATTGGTCGTGAAGAACGGCTGAACCAATGCCGTTACGTCAATTGGGTGCAATGCAGAAAACGCTTGGAATCGTCGAGGGAAAGCGCTAGTTTCCGCCTTGAGCAATGGCTTCGCGACGAATCGCTGACATTGCCGAAAAGCGTTCCCAGCCAATTTCAGATCTGACGTCGAAATGGCCGATCTCGCGGGGGCATGACGGGAACGCAAACGCAGCCAAGCTGTCTATCGAACCGGTGCTTGAGAAGAATCGTTGTCGTGCGCTGATTGCAGGAATCTGCGCGTTGGGACATCGAAGGCGCGGAGAGGAACCGCGCGGTTATCCATTCAGTCATTCAGTATGAGAAGTTTATGAGGCAGTCACAGCAGAAGAACCGAATGCGCGGACGTGGACGCAAGGGTCCCAATCCGATGAGCCGAGCCTATGAAAGCAATGGGCCGGACGTGAAAATCCGTGGCACCGCAGCCCACATCGCGGAGAAGTACGCCTCTTTGGCGCGCGATGCGATCTCCATGGGCGACAACGTGATGGCCGAGAACTATCTCCAGCACGCCGAACATTACAACCGCATCATCGCGGCGGCGGCGGCCCAGCAGGCCAGCCGCAACGAGGAGAATGCGGGTTACGGCCGCGGGCCGCAGCCGGATATCGGCGGGCAGGATCATGACGAGGACGATGGCGACGAGCCGGTCGCCAACAACCGTCCAGCACCGGCCAGGCAGCAAAATCAGCAATCCGCCGAACCTGCGGAAAATTCCGAGGAGCCGACGCAGGCCGCGTCTTCCGAACAGCGTCCGCGTGGCGAGAGCCGCAGTCGCAGGCGTCCGCGACGCGAGCGTGACAATTCGGGCGGGGAAGCAGGCGAAGCCGCGGAAGGCGCGAACGGCGTCCACGCCGCCAATGGCAACGGCTCGGACAAGCCCAAGCGCGATATTTCCAGCGACGCCTCGATGTTGCCCGAGAGCATTCTGGGCGCAGCCCCCTCGTCGACGGAAGTGGCGGCGGAAGACTGACCTCCCGGACGGGTCGTGGCGGCGCAAGGATGACCGCAGCGACCCGCCGGCAAGGCTCGCGGCGCCAGCGGCTTTTTCGCAGCCCGATCTTCAACCGCGAGATATCCATTCCTATATGCATGTCAGAAAGGCTCGCCGCCAAGCGGGGGCTTCTCCAGTAACGTTTTCCCATGCCGCACGAGCGGGTGGGGAAGGGCAAGGAGCAGGACATGGATATCGAAAAGTATTCCGACCGGGTGAAGGGTTTCATCCAGTCGGCGCAGACCCAGGCCCTTTCGCAGGGTCATCAGCAATTCTCTCCCGAACATATTCTCAAGGTGCTTCTCGACGATTCCGAGGGACTCGCCAGTTCGCTGATCGAAAAGGCGGGCGGGCGGCCGAAGGATGCGTTGCTCGGTGTCGAGGCGGCGCTCAAGGCGATGCCGTCCGTCAGTGGCGGCGGTGGCCAGCTCTATATGTCGCAGCCTCTGGCGCGCGTGTTCGACACCGCCGAGAAGGCAGCCCAGAAAGCCGGCGATTCCTTCGTGACCGTCGAGCGGCTGCTGCTTGCGCTGGCGATAGAGAAATCGGCTTCCACCTCCGACCTTCTCTCAAAGGCGGGCGTCACCGCCAATGCGCTCAACCAGGCGATCAACGATCTGCGTCAGGGCCGCACGGCCGACAGCGCCAACGCTGAAGCCGGTTATGACGCGCTGAAGAAATATGCGCGCGATCTCACCGCCGATGCCCGCTCCGGCAAGCTTGATCCGGTGATCGGGCGAGACGACGAGATCCGCAGGACCATTCAGGTTTTGTCGCGCCGCACCAAGAACAA
>JAGRLL010000001.1:930-5862 GCA_020441855.1 Nitratireductor sp. | reverse complement strand
AATTGCCTGAAGAACGACAACATCGTTTATATCGGCGATCTCATTCAGAAGACCGAGGCAGAAATGCTGCGCACGCCGAACTTCGGGCGCAAATCCTTGAACGAAATCAAGGAAGTGCTCGCCGGCATGGGCCTGCATCTTGGCATGGAAGTGCCGTCCTGGCCGCCCGAGAACATCGAGGAACTGGCCAAGCGTTACGAAGATCAATATTGATCCGCAGGCCGCCCGCGACAAACCGGGGGCGGCAGCAACAACGACAAGATGAAAAAAGGTCCGCAGGCTCAAGTCCTAGGCTGCGGCTGATCCGAAAAGGAGAAGGCAAATGAGACACGGCAAGGCCCATCGCAAGCTCAACCGCACCGCCAGCCATCGCAAGGCGATGTTCGCCAACATGGCGGCGGCGCTGATCGAGCACGAGCAGATCGTCACGACGCTGCCGAAGGCCAAGGAAATGCGCTCCGTCGCCGACAAGCTGATCACGCTCGGCAAGCGCGGCGATCTTCACGCTCGCCGCCAGGCGATCGCGCAGATCCGCGACGTCGCGCAGGTCAAGAAACTCTTCGATGTACTCGGCCCGCGCTATAAGGAGCGCAATGGCGGCTATACCCGCGTGCTGAAGGCGGGCTTCCGTTACGGCGACAATGCGCCGATGGCCGTGATCGAACTGGTCGACCGCGATCTGGAAGCCAGAGGCGCTGCGGATCGCGTGCGCATGGAGGCTCAGGAAGCCGAGGCGGCGGAAGTCAACGACTGATCGGCTTGCCGATCCCAAGCGATATCGAGGCCGGGCAGGGTGATCCTTCCCGGCCTTTGTTTTTTGTAAAGTCGACAGAAACCGGCATGTGAATTTCGCCACATTTGCGAGCCTCATTCGTGTGCCATAAAGTCCAGCGAGTCCCGCCCGCGTAAAGCCCCTCGGAGGTCGATCCCTTGCACGTTTCCGCGAAGACCCTTCTTGCCCTCGTTCTCATCGTCCTGACGTCGCTCGTCCAGCCGGCAATGGCCGCCGACAGCGGGCTGCTGCGCGGCACGCTCGAAAGGCTGCTAGGTTCCGGCAAGGACATGAGCGGCGCGAACGGCACCGACGATCAGACGACGACGCAGGTGTCGCAAGTGCCGTCCGGCCGCGAGCAGATCCAGCTTTCGTTCGCACCGATCGTCAAGCGGGTCTCGGGCTCCGTGGTCAACGTCTACGCGGCGCGCCAGGTCCAGCAGCGCTCTCCATTCTCCGGCGATCCATTCTTCGAGCATTTCTTCGGACCCAACGGCTTCGGCCTGCCACAGCGCCGCAAGCAGCAATCGCTCGGCTCCGGCGTCGTGGTCAGTCGGGATGGCGTGATCCTCACCAACAATCATGTCATCGAGAACATGGACGAGGTGAAGGTTGCTTTCACCGACGGGCGCGAGTTCGAATGCGAGATCGTGCTGCGAGACAAGAAGTCGGATCTCGCCGTGCTCAGGGTCAAGGACAAGGTCGATCTGGAGCCGCTCGAAATCGGCGATTCCGACGGGGTCGAGGTCGGCGATCTGGTGCTTGCGCTCGGCAATCCGTTCGGTGTCGGCCAGACGGTCACAAGCGGCATCGTCTCGGCGGTTTCGCGCTCGCTCGCAGGCATCAACGATTACGGCTATTTCATCCAGACGGACGCGGCGATCAATCCGGGCAATTCGGGCGGTGCGCTGGTCGACATGAGCGGCAGGCTGATCGGCATCAACACGGCGATCTATTCGCGCAGTGGCGGTTCGGTCGGACTTGGCTACGCCATTCCCTCCAACATGACGCGGGTCATCCTTCGTTCCGCGAAAACCGGCGACGCGGTCGTGCGGCCGTGGCTCGGTGCCGAATTCCAGACCGTCAGCCAGGAGATTGCCGAGTCGCTCGGCATGGACCGTCCCGGCGGCGCGATCATCACGTCGGTCACGGACAAGGGACCGGCATCCGGCGCGGGCCTGAAGGCGGGCGATGTCGTGCTGGCGATCAACGGCAAGCCGGTGGCCAATGCGGACAATCTTGGATACCGCCTCGATACGGCGGGTGTCGGAAACGATGCCAAGTTCACCGTGCTGTCGCAGGGCCGCGAAAAGACCGTGGCGATTGCGCTTGCCGCGCCTCCCGAGACCGTGCCGCGCGACGCGCTGGATCTGGGACGCGATTCGATTCTCGGTGGCGCCAGCATCGCCAATCTCTCGCCGGCAGTCGCCGTCGAAGCGGGCGTTGCGCCGGACAAGAACGGCGTCATCGTCACCGACGTGGTGCGCAATTCTCCGGCAGCCGCCAACGGCATCAGACCCGGCGATATCCTGCGGGAGGTCAACGGCGTCGAGATTGAACGCACCAGAGACGTCGAGAAGATCACCCGCCAGCGCCAGCGTGCCTGGCAGTTCGTTGTCGAGCGCTCGGGAAGAGTGCTCGTGTTCGAACGCGACGGTGGCTTCTTCCGTCAATACGCGCAGTAGGGGCGGTTCCCCAAGTGCCATGAGCGACCTTTTCGGCGAACCGGAGGAGGATGTCGGCGGAGGCGCCGGATACCGGCCGCTCGCCGACCGGTTGCGGCCGACGGTGCTCGGCGAAGTGCTGGGGCAGGAGCATCTGACCGGGCCCGACGGGGTGCTTACGCGGATGATCCGTTCCGGCGCGCTCGGTAGCCTGGTGTTCTGGGGCCCGCCCGGCACCGGCAAGACGACGGTCGCGCGGCTGCTCGCCAACGAGACCGGTCTTGCCTTCGAGCAATTGTCGGCGATCTTTTCCGGCGTCGCCGATCTGAAGAGAGTGTTCGAGGCGGCGCGGCTTCGCCGCCGCAAGGGGCAGGCGACCCTGCTCTTCGTCGACGAGATTCATCGCTTCAACAAGGCGCAGCAGGATTCCTTCCTGCCGGTCATGGAGGACGGCACGGTCATCCTCGTCGGAGCGACGACGGAAAACCCGTCCTTCGAGTTGAACGCGGCGCTCTTGTCCCGCGCGAATGTGCTGACCTTCCGTTCGCTGGACCCGCAATCCCTTGGCGGCCTGCTGGAGCGCGCCGAGGCGTTGACTGGCAAGAAGCTGCCGCTTGACGCGGAGGCGCGCGCCGCGCTGGTGCGCATGGCCGACGGCGACGGCCGCGCGGTACTGTCGCTTGCAGAGGAGGTTTGGCGCAGCGCCGGCGAAAGCGAGGTGTTCACGGCGGAGAAATTGCAGGAATTGCTGCAGCGCCGCGCGCCGATCTACGACAAGGGCCAGGACGGCCATTACAATCTGATCAGCGCCCTGCACAAGGCGGTGCGAGGCTCGGACCCTGATGCCGCGCTCTACTATCTGTGCCGGATGCTGGACGCGGGCGAGGACAGGCGCTTCATCGCACGACGCATCATCCGCATGGCGAGCGAGGATATCGGCATGGCCGACCCGCAGGCGCTTGTCGTTGCCAACGCGGCCAAGGAGGCCTGGGAATTCCTGGGGCCGCCGGAAGGGGAACTGGCGATCGCGCAGGCCTGCATCTACGTCGCAACCGCGCCGAAATCGAACGCCGCCTACATGGCGTTCAAGAGCGCGATGCGCGCGGCCAGGGAACACGGTTCCCTGCTGCCGCCAAAGCACATTCTGAACGCTCCGACCAAGCTGATGAAGGAAGAGGGCTACGGCTCGGGCTATCGCTACGACCACGATGAGCAGGATGCCTTTTCGGGCCAGGACTACTTTCCCGACGCGATGGGCCGCCAAACATTCTACGATCCGCCGGAGCGCGGCTTCGAACGCGAGGTTCGCAAGCGCCTCGATTACTGGAACAAGCTCAGGAATGAGCGCAAGCGCTGAAACTTGACACGCATCAAGGATTTGCCGAGAGCCTCATGCAAGTGTCGCAACAACAGGAGACGATGATGACCGTGCGTGCCTTTATGTTCGTAGTATCTGCCTTGCTCATGCTCGTGCCGGGCATGGCGGGAGCGCAGTCGTCCGATCCGGCCTGGCTCGACGAAATGAAGGATCAGCTTCAGTTCGACAAGCAGTGCACGGTCGTTTACCTGATGAACATGCGCGAAGGCGAACTTGGTGGCCAGCGTACCTACGAAGCGCGGGTGCAATGCGAGGACGGCCGGATGTTCGACGCCACCAGAACCGGCACGAACGGCATGTTCGAGTTCAAGGCCTGCGAAACCCAGGTCTGTTAGCTTTGAGGGGAGCCGGGCAGTGATCATTCTCGTCGCCTATGCCAGCGTGGAAGGCCAGACCGCCAAGATTGCGACGCACATTGCCGAAAAGGCCGAATCGGCCGGGCACGAGGTGATCCTGGTCAATCTCGCCGAGCCGGGTTTTGCCATTCCCGGCCGATTCGATGGCGTGATCCTGTGCGGGCCTATCCATATGGGGGCCTATCCCAACACGCTGATACGCTTCATCCAGAACTGGAAGTCCGCTTTGGTTGAGGTGCCTGTCGCGCTGGTGACGGTGTCACTGGCGATCCTGAGCGACTATTCCGAGGGGCATGAGGAAGCCATGTCGTATCCCGAGAAGATGATCCGGGAGACCGGCTGGACGCCCGACGTGCAATATCATGCCGCCGGCGCGCTGAAATATCTCGAGTATGATTTCTTCAAGCGCTGGATCATGCGCCGGATATCCGGCAGCCAGGGCGGTCCGATCGATACCAGTCAGGACTACGAATTCACCGATTGGGCCGCGCTCGACGGCTTCACCACGGATTTCCTGGCGTTTGCCGCCAAAAAGGCCGCGTAACGGGCTCCAGCGTTCCCTTGCGAAGGCCGGCGGTGCAAAGGGCGTGTGCTGGCAGCAGCGATTGATGGCAAGCGGCGGTTTTTCTTTCGTCGCGTGGCAAATCGGTCTATCAGACCGGCCATGAACATCCTGACCATGAACCATTTTGTGCTCGTCGCGATCGGCGGGGCCGCGGGCGCTTCGCTCCGCCATCTCGCCAACATGCTGGCACTCAGGAT
>JAGRLL010000001.1:0-843 GCA_020441855.1 Nitratireductor sp. | reverse complement strand
GCAGGCGGCAGTTCCAACGAGTTGCGCCTGCTGGTGGCGACCGGGTTCATGGGCGGCTTCACCACCTTTTCCGCCTTTTCGCTCGATGCTGTGACATTGTGGGAACGCGGCGCGCAATTGCCGGCCTTTTTCTATGTGGTGTCGAGCGTGGTGCTGGCGATCGGCGCGCTTTTTGCCGGGCTGTGGCTGACGAGGCTGCTGCCGTGAGCGGGGGTGGCACTACCGATAAAGGCACGGGCAGGGGTGTCGAGACGCGCGTCGTCGAGGGCGACGAGACGGGCATGCGGCTCGACCGATGGTTCAAGCTGCACTATCCGGGGCTCGGTTTCGGCCAGTTGCAGAAGCTGCTGCGCACCGGGCAGGTGCGCGTCGACGGCGGGCGGGCGAAGACCGATACGAGGCTTTCCGTCGGGCAAACGGTGCGCGTGCCGCCGCTGTTTGCCGGCGAGGCGAAGCTTGCCAGCGCCCCGCTGACCGCGAACACGATGCGCGACCGCCAGGACGCGGAAGTGCTGAGCGCCATGCTGATCTACGAAGATCCGAAAGTCTTCGTCTTCAACAAGCCGGCCGGGCTTGCCGTGCAGGGCGGTTCCGGCGTTTCGCGCCATGTCGACAAAATGCTGGATTCCTTCCGCAACAAGAAGGGCGAGAAACCGCGTCTCGTTCACAGGCTCGACCGCGAGACCTCCGGCGTGCTCGTCGTGGCGCGTACGCGCGGCGCGGCGGTGGCGCTCACGAAGTCCTTCCGCGAACGCGATACGGAAAAGGTCTACTGGGCGATCTGCGCCGGCGTACCGAGAAAGCGCACGGGGCGCATCTCGACCCATTTGCTGCGCGAGCGCG
>JAGRLL010000126.1 GCA_020441855.1 Nitratireductor sp. | reverse complement strand
CGCGGCCAGGCCGAGGCCATCGCCCGGTCGATCGAGGAATGCCTGAAGCTGACGGTTCCCATCATCTCCATTGTGATCGGCGAAGGAGGATCGGGCGGGGCGATCGCGATTGCGACGGCCAACCGGGTCTACATGCTCGAACACGCGGTCTACAGCGTGATTTCGCCGGAAGCGGGCGCCTCGATCCTGTGGCGCGACGCGGCCAAGGCCAAGGACGTGGCCACGGCCATGAAGATCACGGCGCAGGATCTGCAGCAACTCGGGATCATCGACGGCATCATCGCGGAGCCGGTCGGTGGCGCGCACCGCGAGCCTGCGGGCGTCCTGGCCAATACCGCCGAGATGATCCGCAACGCGCTTTCGGAACTGGGCGAGCTCGATGGCGCCGCGCTGCGCCAGCAAAGACGTGAAAAGTTCCTTGCGATTGGCCGCAACCTCGCCTGAAGTCGTAATTTGGCCGCGTTCGGGTTGAAGGAAACGGGTTATAAACCTTGATCCGCTATCCCGCGTTGCGGACAATCGGGAAATGCGGCCGCGCAATCCGCCAGGATGCGCCGCCGGACAGAAACCACGGTAACGGGACGAACCCGGCGACATGCCAGTCTGCAAGCTGGCGAATGCGACGACCGGGCAGGTGCGATGATCGGAACCAGAAAGGGCAGGAGGCTGACGGCCGCGACGGGCCTGCTGGCGCTGGCGCTTCTCGCCGGCGGCTGCCAGGACGGGGGCATGGTCAGCCTGTTTCCGAAGGCCGAGGCTCCGGTCCCGCAAAAGCTCGTCAAGAAGATGAAATCGAAGGGCATGACGGCGGCTTCGCCGATCATGATCCGCATCTTCAAGGAAGAAAGCGCGCTCGAGGTCTGGAAGCAGAACGACAAGGGCCGGTACGAGTTGCTCGAGACCTACGAGATCTGCAAATGGTCGGGCAAGCTGGGGCCGAAATTCAAGGAAGGCGACCGGCAGGCGCCCGAGGGTTTCTACACCATCAATCCCTACCAGATGAATCCGAAGTCGGATTACTACCTGTCTTTCAATATCGGTTTCCCCAATGCCTATGACCGGGCAAACGAGCGCACCGGAACGCATCTGATGGTGCATGGCGCGTGTTCGTCCGCCGGGTGCTATTCGATGACGGACGAACGCATCGGCGAGATCTATGCGCTGGCCCGCGAAGCCTTCAAGGGCGGCCAGAAGAGCTTCCAGGTGCAGGCCTATCCGTTCCGGATGACGCCGGAGAACATGGCCGAGCACAAGGACGATCCGAATTTCGAATTCTGGAAGATGCTCAAGGAAGGCAGCGACCATTTCGAGATCACGCACAATCCGCCGAAGGTCGATGTCTGCGACAAGCAATATGTCTTCAATCGCATTGCCGAGGACGAGAAGGCGTTCAAGCCGACCCGCGCCTGCCCGGAATCGACGACGCCCGACAGTCTGTCGCTCGCCTATTCGCAAAAAGTCTCCAAGGACGAGGCTATCTTCGAGGAAGTCCTGAAGAAAAAGGCGATGCGCGATCTGTTCGCTGCCAAGACGGCGACGAACCCGCCACAGGGGACCGGCAGCGTGCCCGAGGCGGCCGCAACGCCGGCACTCCAGGAAGAAGCAGGCCGGGCGCTGACGGAGACCGGCGATCCGGTGCCCGTGCCGGACCCCAGCCCGCTGACGACGGTGGAAGCTGAGCCGGTGAAGAAGAAGAACTGGCTGCAGCGGCTGTTCGCACCCAAGAGCTGATCCTGTCGTCGGAGCGGGTCTTGTCGCCCCATGCGCGGGCTTGACCTGCCGGCCCGCCCGCGAAATCATTGTTCTCCCGCGAGATTAAGGTGATGCATGACGGTGTATGTCGACGACGCGATCTGGCACTGGAAGGGACGCAAATGGTGCCATCTGCTCGCCGACGACGAGGCCGAACTGCATCGCTTCGCCAACCGGCTGGGCATTCATCTCCTGTCCTATCAGGGGCCGCCCAAGACCACGGCGCCGCACTACGACATCACGGGGCTTGAGCGCGACCGCGCGCTGAGGATGGGCGCGGTCGCCTGCAAGCGTGCCGAGATCGTCGAGGTTTTCAGACGCGTGCGGGTTCCGCGGCGGGCGGATGTGCCTCGCAATGCGGCGCGCATTGAAACAGCGCCGGTGCGCGAACGCATCCTGACCTGAAGTTGGCGCCGGGGCTGCCAAGGGCGCTTCATCTTCAAATGGAAGCAGTTTGATGGACTGGATTTTTCGTTCCGGCGAGGAATTTGACAAAGCCGAAGCGGAAAAAACTTCCAAGCCATGCTTCCGGTAAGCTACTGAATGAATTTACTTAATTGTAATCGTCCGAACTTGCTCTTTCGCGTCCCGAACAGCGTCATGCGTGGCTGGCGGTGCCTGCACCGCGTTGCCCGCCTTCCTTGCCAGCCCACGAAATACCGGGGTTCAAACGATTCCATTTGAAGATGAAGCGCCTAGACGTAGGTGCCGTGACAGTGCTTGTACTTCTTGCCAGACCCGCAAGGGCAGGGCTCGTTGCGGCCGACCTTGCCCCAGGTCTCGGGGTTTGCCGGATCGCGTTCCAGCGTCGCGGTGTTGTTACGCACCGGGCTGGCCGGGACGTCGGGGCCGGGCGGCATCCATTCCGGTTCTTCGGTGTTCGGCACCATCGCCGAAATCTCGGCGTGCGATTCATGCATTTCAGGTGCCGAAGGCGCTGGTTCCTCGGCTGCCTGGCGAACCAGCTCGACACGCATCATCTGCGCGGTAACCGCCTGGCGAAGATTGCCGAGCAGTGCCTGGAAGAGTTCGAAGCTCTCCGATTTGTATTCCTGCAGCGGATCGCGCTGGGCGTAACCGCGGAAGCCGATGACCGATCGCAGGTGGTCGAGGTTGACCAGATGGTCGCGCCAAAGATGATCGAGCGTCTGCAGCACGATCGACTTCTCGACATACTGGGTGATCTCGGGTCCGAAGCGTTCGGCGCGTTCGGCGGCAGCCTTGTCGGCTGCTTCGAGTATGCGGTCGTGGATGTCGTCCTCGGCAATGCCCTCTTCCGCGACCCAGTCCTCGATGGGCAGGTCCAGATTGAGGAAGGTGGCCGCGCTCTGCTTCAACCCCTCGGCGTCCCATTGCTCGGCGTAGGCCTTTTCGGGGATATGCTTGGCCACCAGGTCCTGGACCACTTCGTGGCGCATGTCGCGCACGGTGTCCGAAAGGTCGGTGCCCTTCATCAGCTCGATGCGCTGCTCGA
>JAGRLL010000125.1 GCA_020441855.1 Nitratireductor sp. | reverse complement strand
TGGAGAGCCAGCTCGGAACCTCGCTAGAAAACGTGTTCGATGCCGATGCGCCGCCGACGGGCGTGAATGCGGGCGCGACCGCGCCTGCCTTGTCGCCTTCGGCGGGCGATCCGTGGAAGTCGACGCGTTCCGCGGGAAGCTTCGACGAGGACGGCAATGGGCTTGAGGCCTACACCGCCGCCGAACCGGACCTGGGTGAGTATCTTCGCGCCCAGTTGGCGACCGGTTTCGAAGCACCGCGCGACCGGTCGATCGCGGAGGAGATCATCGGCTCGCTGGACGAGGACGGTTATCTGCGCCGCCCGCCCGGGGAGATCGCCGCGCAGCTTGGAACGGGCGAAGACGCCGTGCTGCAGGTGCTGACCCGCATCCAGTCCTTCGACCCGCCTGGCATTGCCGCGCGCGATGTCGCCGAATGCCTCAAGCTGCAACTGATCGAACGCGACCGATACGATCCGGCCATGCAGGCATTGGTGGAGAACCTCGAGATACTGGCAAGGCGCGACTTTCCCGCCCTGATGCGGCTGTGTGGCGTGGATCAGGACGATCTCGCCGACATGGTGGGCGAGATTCGCGAACTCGACCCGCGTCCGGGCGCCCGCTTTGCCGCGGAGCCTGTCCGCACCGTCGTGCCCGACGTCGTCGTCTCGCCGCGCGCCGATGGCGGATGGACTGTCGAGCTGAATCCGGAAACCTTGCCCCGCGTCCTCGTCAACCGCAGCTATTATGCGGAAGTCTCGAAGATCTGTCGCAAGGAAGCCGACAAGACCTTCATCACCGATTGCCTGCAAAACGCGAACTGGCTGGCGAAGAGCCTCGACCAGCGCGCCCAGACCATCCTCAAGGTGGCCACCGAGATCGTCAAGCAGCAGGACATGTTCTTCGCCTTCGGCGTGGAGCATCTCAAGCCGCTCAATCTGCGCACCGTTGCGGACGCCATCTCCATGCACGAATCGACGGTGAGTCGCGTTACCTCCAACAAATACATGCTGACCGGCCGCGGCCTGTTCGAGATGAAGTACTTCTTCACCGCCGCGATCGCCTCGACCGGCGGCGAAGAATCCCATTCGGCCGAGGCGGTGCGCCACCGCATTCGACAGCTGATCGATACCGAGCGGGCCGAAGCCGTGCTGTCGGATGACGCAATTGTCGATATTCTGCGCCGTTCCGGCGTCGATATCGCACGGCGCACGGTCGCCAAATACCGCGAGTCCATGCATATCCCTTCCTCGGTCCAGCGCCGCCGCGAAAAACGGGCATTTCCCGCGCGCCAGGCTTCGTGATCTTTCAACAGGCTTTCCCCAGGACCGGCACCGGTGCCCGAGGCGGGTTCCGGCCCGCACTTGACACGGCAGCCGGCAACTCCTAGAAGCGCGCCGTCGCACGAAGAGGCCGGCTATCGGGATGTTTGGACACAGTCTTTGAACCGGCAGACAGGCTCGAGCGGAGAGCATGTCGTGCATGAACGCTTTGCGGGTTAGCCTCGCACCGGAAGATCAGGTATATTCCAACTCGACCACCTTTGGGCGCAGCCGCCGAAAGAGGAGCATCAGCATACCATGAGCCTTCGCATTTCCGGCAAGCAGATGAACATCGGGGAAGCGCTGAACCAGCGAATCCAGGATCGGATAGACGAAGCGGTCGGCAAATATTTCGATGGTGGCCATTCCGGCCATGTGATCATCGAGAAGACGGGAAGCGGCTTCGGCTGCGATTGCACCATCCATCTCGATACCGGCGTCGACCTCCAGGCGACCGCCGAAGGACACGATCCCACCGCCTGTTTCGAGGATGCCGCCGAGAAGATTGAAAAGCGGCTGCGCCGCTACAAGCGCAAGCTGAAAGACCACCGTGCCGCAGCGGGAAACAAGGGAGGCGAGGCGAGTTATGCCATTGTCGCGCCGCTGCCGCAGGAAGAGGAAGTACCCGAGGATTACAATCCGGTCATCATCGCCGAAAGCTCGACCCAGATTGCCCTTCAGACCGTCGCCCAGGCGGTCATGCAGCTGGATCTGACCGACAAGCCGGTGATCGTCTTCACCAATGCCGCCAGCGGCAAGACCAATGTCGTCTATCGCAGGCCCGATGGGAATATCGGCTGGATAGACCCCGCCAGCGCCAGCTAGGCGCCGCCTGCACAATTCGGCGTCCGCGACCTGCCTCGCCGGCGCGAAAGGACAGTCAAGATGGATCTCAGCGACCTGCTCGGTCCCGAAGATATTCTGCCTTCGATCAGGACGAGCTCGAAGCGCCAGCTGCTTCAGGATCTGGCCGAAAAGGCGGAAGTGAAGACAGGCATGGCCGCGCGCCAGATTTTCGACACCCTGCTTCAGCGCGAACGACTGGGTTCGACCGGCGTCGGCAACGGTATCGCTATTCCCCACGGCAAATTACCGGGTCTCAAGCACATTACCGGCCTTTTCGCTCGGCTCGACAAGCCGATCGATTTCGAGGCGCTGGACGACCAGCCCGTCGATCTGGTCTTCCTGCTGCTCGCGCCCGAAGGCGCGGGCGCTGATCACCTCAAGGCGCTGGCGCGTATCGCCCGCGTCATGCGTGAGCCCGAGAAGGTAAA
This sequence comes from Nitratireductor sp., assembly GCA_020441855.1. GTDB lineage: Bacteria > Pseudomonadota > Alphaproteobacteria > Rhizobiales > Rhizobiaceae > BOKV01. The sequence continues at coordinate 3,176 of JAGRLL010000125.1, read as the reverse complement.
GAAGCTGCGCGAAACCTCGAACGCCAACGCGATCTATTCGCTGTTGACCGAAAGCCCCGCTTCGAACGCGGCCTGAGCACGCCGAACGGATTTTCTTGAAAAGAGGGATGCCGACGCGCCGTTTGCGCGCCGGTCTTATGTGTCAGTGCACCCGGTCTTATGTGTCAGTGCACGTTGACAGGCGTCAGATCGTTCTGAAAGGCGGTGGACAATGCCCCGCCGGCGTCGTTCGCGATGGCGAGCGGCGTACCGTCGGCGCCGAACAGCGCCCACACACTTGCCTCGGGATCGATCTCGACGGTGCCGGGAAAGGCTTCGGCGATCTCGCGGCCGCTGATCTGGCGCATATAGGCGACCCGTCCCTGGCCCATTCTCGCCAGTTCATCGGGGCTGACCGCATGAAGTTCTGTTTCGTGACGCATGAACGCTACTCCGTTGCCATGACTGTCCGGGTTCAATTGCCCGGCGAAATGCTGATCTTGCGAACGACCTGCTCGGGTTCGTGCCGGGTCAGGTTGATCGACAGCAACCCGTTTTCGAGCGAGGCGCCGGCGATCTCGATCCCCTCGGCAAGGACGAACGAGCGTTGGAACTGACGCGCGGCGATGCCGCGGTGCAGGAATTCGCGGCCCGGTTCGTCCTTTTGTTTGCCACGGATCGTCAGCTGGTTCTTTTCCAGCGTGATGTCGAGGTCGCTCTCCGCAAACCCCGCCACGGCGAGCGTGATGCGCAGCGTCTCCGGCTGGCCGTTCGCCTTGACCCGTTCGATGTTGTAGGGGGGATAGCCGTCGCCGGCCGTTTTCGAAACACGGTCGAGCATGCGCTCCAACTCGTCGAAACCCAGCAGCAGGGGGCTCGAAAATCCTGCCATTCGCGTCATGGCGATGCCTTTCCCAAGTCCACGGGCAATCCGTCGGGGATCCGCCCTTGAGCAACTCGTGTGCGGAGCCCGTATTCGGCGCTCCGTTGACATCAATATGGGATGGGGCGGGGCGGCGTTCAACAGCACGGCAATGAAACGGCGCCTTGCTCCTGCAGCCGCCGAAATGGCCGCCGGCCGGTCAGGCCGCCCTGGCGGATGCCCGAGAAAAGCGAGGATCAGCCGTGAAAAGGGGTCAACGCTGGCAGTAGAAGCCGTAGAGTGTCGAAAGGATGCCGTGCACTTCTTCGCTTGCGAGCCGGTAATAGATCGTCTGCGCGTCGCGCCGGGTAGCGACCAGTCCCTTTTCGCGCAACTTTGCCAGATGCTGCGAAAGGGCGGACTGGCTGAGCCCGATGCTCTGCGCCAGATCGTTGACGCTGCGCTCGCCTTCGACAAGCTTGCACAGGAGCATCAATCGGCGCGGATTGGCCATGGCCGCCAGAAGATCCGACGCCCGCTCGGCATTCTGCTCAAGCTCGAGAAAGTCCATGTCCATTATATTAGCACGTGCTAATTAATTTACAACCTGTATTTGCCCGCCGCTCGAGCAGCTCCGTTGCCGCAGCGGCAAGCCCTTCTGTCACGGATCGGGACGCCGGGCCAGACATTTCATCGCGACTGTCGGCTGTCCGACACAATATCTTGCCCTCTGAAAGCGATTTGCTCGCACCGCATGACCAGGATCAGGCAGCCGAAACGGTCGCCTTTGCCACAAGAGGCGACTTGCCGAATTGACTCGCGAGCCTTTTTCGCTACCAGTTCGGGCCAACCAGCAATACCGATCTGTTTTTACAAAGAAAGGTGGCCTGATGGCAGAACGCATCGAAATCGCCGGGCTCAAGATCGACCCCGTCCTTCACCGATTCATCGAGGAAGAGGCGTTGCCCGGCACCGGGATTGCCCCGGCGGATTTCTGGCAGGGTTTCGGCGCCATAATTGCCGACCTCGCGCCGCGCAATCGCGAGTTGCTGGCCAGGCGCGACGAATTCCAGACGAGAATCGACGAATGGTATCGCCAGCACGCCAATGCCGGCTATTCCATGGCCGAATACAACGCCTTTTTGCAGGACATCGGATATCTGGTGCCCGAAGGCCCCGATTTCGACGTCGAAACCGAAAATGTCGATCCCGAAATCGCCTCGATCGCCGGCCCGCAGCTCGTCGTTCCGGTGATGAATGCGCGCTTCGCGCTCAATGCCGCCAATGCGCGCTGGGGTTCGCTCTACGATGCGCTCTACGGCACCGATGCGCTCGGCGACCTGCCGGCCAAGGGTCCCTACGACCCGGTGCGCGGGGCACGTGTCGTCGCCTGGGCGAAAGCATTCCTCGACGAAACGGTTCCGCTCACAGGCGCCAAATGGTCCGATCTGACCGGACTTTCGGTCGTTGATGGCAAGGTTGCCGCCAAATCCGCCGCTGGCGCGGTCGCATTCGCCGATCCTGCGCAATATGCCGGTTGGCGCACCAATGAAGACGGCGGGCAGGAAATCCTGTTCCGCAACAACGGCCTGCTTGTCGAGGTCGTGGTCGATCCGGCGACGCCGATCGGCAAGACCGACCCAGCCGGCATTGCAGACGTCTGGCTGGAATCGGCGGTCACGACCATCATGGATTGCGAGGATTCGGTCGCTGCCGTCGACGCCGAGGACAAGGTCGTCGTCTACCGCAACTGGCTCGGCCTGATGAAGGGTGATCTCGTCGAGACCTTCTCAAAGGGCGGCGAGACGGTCACCCGCAAGCTGCAGGACGACTGGACCTTTATTGCGCCGGACGGCTCGGACCTTCACGTCAAGGGCCGCTCGCTGATGCTGGTGCGCAATGTCGGCCACCTGATGACCAATCCCGCGATACTCGATGCCGGGGACAACGAGATTCCCGAAGGCATCATGGACGCCATGATCACCTCGATGATCGCGATGCACGATATCGGGCAGGGAGGCAGTTCGGGCGGCCGGCGCGCCAACAGCCAGGCCGGCTCCGTCTATATCGTCAAGCCGAAGATGCACGGACCCGAGGAAGTCGCGTTCGCCGACGAATTGTTCGGCCGCGTCGAAAAGGCGCTCGGCATCGCGCCCGCGACGCTGAAGATGGGCATCATGGACGAGGAGCGCCGCACCACGGTCAACCTCAAGGAATGCATCCGCGCCGCCAGATCGCGTGTCGTCTTCATCAATACCGGCTTCCTCGACCGCACCGGCGACGAGATTCACACTTCGATGGAACTCGGGCCGATGATCCGCAAGGGCGACATGAA
>JAGRLL010000458.1 GCA_020441855.1 Nitratireductor sp. | reverse complement strand
TCGGCGCGATATAGGGCCGCCATGCCGTCGGGCTACGTTCGGCGTATTCGAGCGAATAGGCGGTGCTTTCGACCGCGCCGTAGAGCAGCACGCCCAGATAGAACATCAGCGCGAAAATCGAGAATGCATCGACCCATGCACGCTGCCGGTCGGACCAGCGATGGTAGAGCAAGTCCATGCGCACGTTCGAATCGAGTTGTAGCGAATAGGGACCGCCGAGCATGTAGTATGCGACCATGGTGAACTGGGCCATTTCCAGTGTCCAGATCGCGTTTTGCCTCAATATGTTGGTGATCGAGGACCACAGCAGGATCCCCATGAGCACGAAGAGCAAATACATGGAAAACCGGCCAACCCGGTAATTGATGGCATCGACTATGCGCACATAGTCCCGCGCGAACTTCGGCATGCCTGCGGTTCCCCTACCTTTTTTATGACGTATGGACGTTGCCTGCCACGATCGGGCGCCTCCCCCGCCGAACGGCTCACGCGACCCATGGCGGGCATACCGCTGAACGCATCATTTTCATTATTTACCAATCGGTCAAGAACGATTTCTGGCGCGGTGCGCAAGTGTCCACCCGGTTCGCGCGTTCAGTCAATCAGTGCGGCCACCGAATTCGCGATGACCATTTCCTCGTCGGCCGGAACGACATGTACACTGGGATGCGTGTCGCCTGGCGAGATCGTCGCGGCGTTGCGCGCATTGGCTTCCCGGTCCAGCCTCAAACCCAGAAATCCGAGCGCCTCGACCGTCATGGCGCGGATCGGAGCGGCGTTCTCCCCGATGCCCCCGGAAAAGACCAGCGCGTCGATCCCGCCGATGGCCGCCGCCGCTGCGCCGATTTCCTGCGCCAGCCGGTCGACGAACATGGCGACGGCGAGTTGCGCCGAGGGCCTGTCGCTTTCAAGCAGCGTACGCATGTCGGAGGAAATACCCGACACGCCCAACAGGCCCGCTTCCTGATTGAGCAGCCGGTCGACGGCCCGTGCGTCGCCGCCAAGCCTTTCGACCAGCCAAAGCACCGCGCCGGGATCGAGCCTTCCCGGACGTCGACCCATCATCAAGCCGTCGAGCGGCGTGAAACCCATGGAGGTGAATTGCGATATGCCGTCGACGATGCCGGCGAGACTGCACCCATTGCCGAGATGGCAGGCGATTACCCTGCCCCGCGCCACCTCGCCCGGAAGCGCCGGCAGCGCGCCAACGATGCCTTGATAGGACAGGCCATGGAACCCGAAGCGCCGCAGGCCAAGTTCTGCGAAGCGCTGCGGCAAGGGCATCGCCTGGCGATGTTCGGGAAGAGTGCGGTGGAAAGCCGTGTCGAAACAGGCGATCTGCGGCACCCGTGGTAACACGGCGAAGACCGCATCGATGCCGGCGAGGTTATGCGGCTGGTGCGATGGCGCAAGCGGCGCCATATCCGCGATCTGGCCGCGTATGCCCGAATCGATGACGACGGGGCGCTCGAAATGCGGCCCCCCATGCACGACCCGGTGCCCGATGCCCGCAAGACCGCCCGCCAGTTCCGCCGCTCTCGGCAGGATCAGGCTGTCGATCAGATGCGGGATGATGTCGGCATGAGAGGAAAGCATGGGCGGGAGCGCGATGTCGCCCCCGCCATTGCCGTCTCTCAGGCTCATGCGAGGCTTGAGGCCGTCGCCGATATTCTCGACCTGCCCCTTGAGCAGGACGGCGAGGTCCTTATCGAACAATGCGAACTTGACCGAGGACGAACCGCTGTTGAGTGCGAGAATCGAACCGGCCACTGCGCTCACACCTCCTTGAGGGTCTTCTCCAGGCA
>JAGRLL010000457.1 GCA_020441855.1 Nitratireductor sp. | reverse complement strand
ACGACCGGGCGCTACTTCCAGCTCCCCTACCGCAACCTGCTGCCCAAGAAGGTGAAAAACCTGCTGGTCGCCGGCCGTGCGACCGGCGGCGACCGCGTCAGTCATGCGGCGACGCGCAACATGAGCTGCTGTGCCGTCACCGGCCAGGGCGCAGGCATCGCGGCGGCCGTCGCGCTCAAATCGAACCGCGATCTCGACGCCATCGACCTGGCGTCGGTGCACCGCGAGCTGGAACGCCAGGGTGTGCGCTACAGCTAGATCGTTTCATCTTCTTGCCGAATCTACAAAACGATCCAAGCTTCAGTTTTGTCGCAATTCCCGACGGAAAACCGGCTTCCACCTTTCCCGGGATTGCTCCAGCGCTATTGCCCGAAAGCGTTCACTTTCCGACGGGGACGCACTCGATCAGTCCGCGATTTTCACGCTGGCGATCACTTCATCGATGACCGGAGTGATCTTCTCGAATTCATCGGAGATCGCAAAGGCAACGATCTGCAGCGTGCCCTTGCCCTGGAAGCTCGTGTAGTAATTCGCGAAGGTGGCGTCGACGCCATCCGAAATCGCGCGGAAAACGAGTTTCCCGAATTCGTGCCCGGACAGGGATGCGGAACTGTCTTCGAAGGTCTCCACCTTGTTCAGACCCGAAGCATGCTGCGCATTGGTGAGAATCGCATCTCGCAACGCCTTCTTCTCGACCACCTTTTCCTCGGTGATCAGACCGACATACATGTCGTGCTCCTTGTTGTAGAAGCTGTGCTCGTAGTCATCGCCAAGACCGCCGAGCGCCCATGCATCCGGATCGAGGCAGACCGATACAGGCAGAATTTTTGAGGAAATCTCGACACAGTTCTTCGGAACGGTGACCTTCTTCTCCTCGCCGCCGGCATATTCCCATGTCTTGTCGTCATGAAGAATGACCAGATTGCCATCGACCGTGACCCGGCCGATTTCCGCGGCAAATCCCGGGGCCTGCGTCCCGACGAATATCAAACCCGAAATGAATGCCGCTCTCACGGTTGTACGCATGTGCTGCCCCTCTCCCGTCCAAAACCGGGTGCAATGCCCGAACGATACCGCATCTTTGTGCAAATGTTCCCCTTGCGGCCATTGCCGTCAAGGTTTGCATGCGATGTCAGCCGCCCGCCCTAGCCTCCTTCGCGCTTGCGGCTGTCTTCCATGCGCTGCGCGGCCGTCTCGCGCACGGCGTGGTCGAGTTCGGGGCTCTGCGCCATCAGACGGCGGAAATCGGGCGCAGACAATACGAGCAGATCGGTCGCACGCGTCGCGATGACGGTTGCGGTGCGCTGTGCTTCGTGGTGGATCAGGCCAATCTCGCCGAAGAAATCGCCCTCGCCCAGACGCACCGAACCGCCTGGCAGTTCGACCTCGACCTCGCCGGACGCGATGAAATACATGCCGTCGGCCGGATCGCCCTTCGAGACGATGACGGCGCGCGAGGCGAATTTTCGCGCATGAAGCAGGCCGACGAGACGGGCGATAAGCGGCGCGGCGAGGCGGGAAAACAAGGGAACGCGCGCCACCATGGCGAAGGAGACTATGAAGTCTCGGCGCTTGATCTCCTCCTGGAAACCGCTTGCGATGATACCGACCGGCAGGGCGAAGAAGGTGATGCCCATGATCATGACGATGCCGGCAATGACCTTGCCGATCCCGGTCACCGGCGTGACGTCGCCATAGCCCACCGTCGACAGGGTGACGACGGCCCACCACATCGCCGAGGGAACATCGCCGAAATGCTCGGGCTGGAGATGGCCCTCCGCGATGAACATCGCGACCGAGGCGAGCAACAGCAGGCCGGCAAAGACGACCGCGCTGCCCACCAGCGAGCGCCATTCGGCGGCGAGCACCCGGCCAATGGTCGCGATCGCGGGCACGTAACGGGCCAGGCGATAGAAACGCACGATGCGGATGACGCGAATGACGGCGAGATCGACGCCCACGAGCACTTCGACGAAGAAGGGAAGGATCGCCAGCAGATCGACGACCATCAGCGGCATCAGCGCCGTGCGCAGCCGCGCATAGGCGGCATTGTGCCCCTGCATCATCGGATGTTCGGGCGCGACCCATAGTCGGGCGAGGTATTCCGCTAGGAAAACGACAACGCAGAATACGTCGAAGCGGTGCAATTGCTCCCCATAGGTCGCGTTGACATGCGGCACCGTGGAGACGACCGAGGCCAGCACGTTGGTCAGGATCAGCAGGATGATGAAGATATCGAAGGTCTGGGACAGCGTGCCACGGCGGCCGCGTTCGAGCACCTCGAAGAGCTGTTCGCGCAACGTCAGTTCGGTTTTGGCGCCGTAGGTCATGCCTTCATGCCAGCCTGTGCTGGCATCCTACATAAAGCCAGGGACTTCAAAACGCCATCGCCGCGGGCACCGGACCACCAGCCCGGCAAACCGGGGCGATCAGCGATGCGCCCATTCCCAGTAGAGTTCGCGCGCCTTCATGGTGATCTTGCCAACGCCCGGTTCGTGATCGTCGAATTTCACGATGGGCACCACCTTGGAATAATTGCCGGTGGCGAAGATCTCGTCCGCGACGCGGAAATCGTCGAGGGTCAGCGTCGTCTCGTAAACCTTGTGGGCGGCATCGCGCAGCAATTTGACGACGCGCTGGCGTGTTACGCCGTTCAGGAAGGTTCCGTTTGGAACCGGGGTGAACACCTCGCCGTTCTTGACCATGAAGATGTTCGAGGTAGCCGTCTCGGCGACATTGCCGAGCACGTCGCAGACGATGGCGTTCTGGAAACCCTTGTCGTAGGCCTCGCGCAGCATGCGGGCATTGTTGGGGTAGAGACACGACGCCTTGCAATTGGTCAGGTTCGTGGAGAGCGTGGGACGCGTGAAGCGCGTGGTGGTGATCGAGAAGCCCGTCGGCTCGCCCATCGCGGCTTCCTCGATGCAAAGCGAGAAGGCGGTGGAATCCGGGTCGCCGAGAACGGCGGAGGCATCACCCTCGCGCGACCAGTACATCGGTCGGATGTAGAGCGCGGTGTCGCCGGAAAACCTCTTAACGCCATCGAGCGCGAGTTCGACCATTTCCCCGGTCGCGATCATCGGCTTCAGGCCCATGGCGGAAGCGGAATGGTTGACGCGGGCGCAATGCAGGTCGAGGTCCGGCGTAACCCCCTCGAAAGCGCGGGCGCCGTCGAACACCATGGTGCCAAGCCAGGTGCCGTGATCGGCCGCGCCCAGGATCAAGGTATTGCCTTCCTGCCATTCGCCCTCGAACCAGGTCCAGATCTTGCGGTTTGGCAACATTCCCATGGGTGGCCCCTCCTAATCGATGCTCGCATTCGGCGCGAACGCGCGGGAAACTAGCGCGGGCGGGCAAAAAGAAAAAGCGCAGCCTGTCCCGCAAGGCGCAATTGTCGCGCCGGCGCCGATGGCAGGCAACACTCACCGGTTGAAATGCGTTGCACACGCGATTGCCATTCGCCCGGAATTACGTGACATTCACGTTACAGAGTACGGGAGGAAGCCATGGCAACGGTTCGGCTGCTCAGCGACGGGGAAGCGCCCGAAGCGGCGCGCGCGGTGTTCGACGACATTCGCCAGGTGCGCGGCACCGATTACGTCAACCATTTCTGGCGCGCGCTCGCCAATGAACCCGCAACGCTTGCCCAGGTGTGGGAAGAGGTCAAGACGGTGATGGCGCCCGGCAAGCTCGACCCGCTGACCAAGGAGATGGTCTATATCGCGGTGTCGGTGGCCAATGCCTGTTCCTATTGCATTCACAGCCATACGGCAGCGGCGCGCGCCAAGGGCATGAGCGAGGAACAGCATGGCGAACTGATGCGCGTCATCGCGCTGGCGGGAAAGACCAACCATCTGGTCAACGCCATGCAGATAGAACCCGATGCGGCCTTCAGGGTCGGCGAGGAAGATTGAGAAGAAACGGGAGCACCAACGTGGTCAGGAAAACGACGAAAAAAACCGCCGCTGCAAAGCCGGCGAAGAAGGCAAAGCCGGCCAATCAGAAGGTCGCGGCGAAGACTTCGACAAAGGTTGCGGCAAAGACAACGGAAAAGCCGGTCGCCCCCTATGCGATGGTGGCGGAAAAGGCCGGCGGTCCATCCGTCTTCAAGAAGGTGCCGCTTGAACTTCCAAAACCGAAAAAGGGCGAGGTGCTGATCCGCCACACCGCCATCGGCATCAACTTCCTCGATGTCTACCAGCGCACCGGCCTCTATCCGCTCGAGTTTCCGACGACGCTGGGCAATGAAGGCGCCGGCGTGGTCGAGGCGCTCGGCGCGGGCGTGAAGGGGCTGAAGGTCGGTGACCGTGTCGCCTATGTGGTGAATGGCGGCGCCTATGCCTCGCACCGCATCATCGCCGCTGACCGCCTGGTGAAGATCCCGCCCAAGGTGAGCGACGCGGAAGCCGCCGCCGCCATGCTGAAGGGACTGACGGTCCAGTATCTCGTCAACGATTGCTACAAGCCCAAGAAGGGCGAGACGGTACTGTTCCAGGCGGCAGCCGGCGGGGTCGGACTGATCGCCGGGCAGTGGCTGAAAGCGATTGGCGTCAACGCCATCGGCACTGCCGGCGGGGCAGCCAAGTGCAAACTCGCAAAGGCGAGCGGCTACACCCAAGTCATCGATTACAGGGCGAAGGATTTCGTGGCCGAGGTGAAACGGCTGACCAAGGGCAAGGGCGTGCCCGCCGTCTACGATTCGGTCGGCAAGGACACCTTCCCCGGATCGCTGCAGGTCCTGCGCAAGTTCGGCATCTATGTGCTGTTCGGGCAGTCGTCGGGCGTGGTGACCGACTTCAAGCTCTCGGACCTGGCGGCAGGTGGTTCGCTGTTCGTCACACGGCCGACTCTGTTCCATTTCATCGCCGAGCGCACGGATCTGGAGCGGCGCGCGCGCCAGCTCTTCTCGATGATGAGTTCGGGCAAGGTGAAGATCAAGGTCAACCAGACCTTTGCACTTTCCGACGTTGCCAAGGCGCACAAGGCGCTGGAGGCGCGTCAGACGACGGGCCAGACCGTGCTCATTCCCTAGGATCGAACTTCCCGAAGACCCAACCGGCGAACAGACCCATGGCAGGCAGACGGACAGACCACGCAATCACCGCCACCGGGCTTACCGGGGCGGCGGAAGATTCGACCTATGCCGGCGTCAATTCCTTCATGCGGCGCAAGCTGACGAAGGA
>JAGRLL010000124.1 GCA_020441855.1 Nitratireductor sp. | reverse complement strand
AGCGCGCCCAGGCGGCATCGATGCGCCCCGACATCATCGCGGCGATGGCGAAGGAGAAGGTGATCGAGAAACCGACATAGCCCAGGTAGAGCATCGGCGGATGGATGGCGAGGCCGACATCCTGCAGGATCGGATTGAGATCCTTGCCCTCGAAGGGCGCGGGCATGAGACGGCGAAAGGGGTTCGACGTCGTGAGAATGAACAGCAGGAAGGCGACCAGCACCCAGGCCTGCACGCCGAGTACGTTGGCGCGCAATTGCGCCGGCAGATTTCGGCCGAAGACCGCCACCAGGGCGGAAAAGAACCCGAGAATGAGCACCCACAGCAGCATTGAGCCCTCGTGATTGCCCCAGACGCCGGAATATTTGTACAGCAACGGCTTCAGCGTGTGCGAATTCTCCCAGACATTGGCGACGGAGAAATCCGAAAGCACGTAAGCGCGGGTCAGCGATGCGAAGGAAAGCGCCAGCAGCAGGAAGATCGTCGGCGAGGCCCAATCGGCCATCGCCATCATGCGCTGATCGCCTCGCCGTGCGCCGACAACGGGCACTACCGACTGGACCAGCGCCAGCGCCAGCGCCAGAACCAGTGCGAAATGACCGAGTTCGACCGTCATTGCGCAGCCTCCTGACCGGCCTTGGCGCGCAGCGCCTCGACCTTGTCGGGCTCGGCGCCCTCGCCTTCCCACACGCCCTTTTCCTTGAGCGCCTCGGCAACTTCCTTGGGAATGTAGTTCTCGTCGTGCTTGGCGAGCACGGTGTCGGCGGCCATGGCGCCACCCGGGCCGAGCACGCCCTCGGCGACGACGCCCTGCCCCTCGCGGAACAGGTCGGGCAGGATGCCGGTATAGGAGACGGTCATCTCCCTGTCGGTATCGGTGACGACGAAGGTCACATTCTGGCCGTCGCGCCTGATGCTGCCGTTCTCGATCAGACCGCCGAGGCGGATGCGCTGTCCCGGCGCGGCCTTGCCGTCGGTCAGAATGTCGGACGGTGTGTAGAAGAAGACGATCTCGTCCTTCAGCGCGAACATGACGAGCAATACGGCGGCCATCAGCACGACTCCGATGCCACCGATGAAAGCCAGCCGTTTCTGCTTGCGGGTCATTGCGTGCCTCCTCCGGCGGGCGTCTGCCCGATCATGGCTTCGAGTTCGGCCAGAAATTCGGCATCGTCGGGCAAGGCCACGCGGGCTTCATCGAGCGCCGCCCTGGCCTTGTCGGCACGGCCGAGCACACCGTAGGAGCGCACCAGACGCCGCCAGCCAGCCTTGTCCTTCGGGTTTTCCTTCAGCTTCTCGGCGAGACCCGCCACCATGGTCTCTATCATCGACTGGCGGTCCTCGGCCGACATCCGGGAAGCCGCGGCGATATCTTCCTGGCTTGGGCCTGAAGGCCCGGCGTCATTGGGCCCGGCCGGTTCGGGGGGGCCGGCCGGTTCGGGGGGGCCGGCCGGTTCGAAGGGCCTGGCCAGTTCGGGCACCGTTTCGCCCAAGCGTCCGGCCACCGCCTTCAATTGCGCGTGGGCGACTTCGAGCCAGGGCGCTTCGGCAGGCGCATCGGCAATGAGCGAACGCCAGGCCTGCGCGGCTTCCTTGTCGGCGCCCTGCTGGCCGAGCGCGATCGCCAGATAGAAACGTGACTTGGCGTCGCCAGGCCGCGCCTTCAGCGCTACCTCGAAGACGCTTCGGGCCTCCTCGGTCACGACACCACCGGCGGCGGCCGTCATGGCCTCGCCGAGCGAGGTCCTCAGATCGACGTTTTGCGGTTCCAGCCGTACGGCGTTGCGCCATGCCGTTACCGCGTCCTCGGCGCGGCCAAGACGCATGTAGACCGGGGCGACGACGCGCCAACCGCGCGAATCGTTCGGATTTTTGGCTAGCTGCGCCTCGGCGCGCTCCAGCAATTGCGAAATGCTCTGTGCGGTGAGATCCCGATCCGCCCGCGTGGCGATGGCCATGTCCGGCATGGCCGGCACACCTTCAATGACATAGAAGGCGAGCGCGGCGAAGGGCACGAACAGGACGGTCATCGTGAGGGCGGCGCGGGCAATGGGCGGAGACCCTTTCGAGGAACCCTTGCCGGCATCGGCGGAAAGCGCAATCAGCTTGCGCCCTTCCTCGGCCTTTGCCGCTTCCGCCTCGGCTTGCGCGATGCGTCCGAGTTTCAGGTCGGTATCGATCTCGCGCAGCCGGGCGCGATAAAGGGCGCGATCGTGGTCGAGCGCATCGGAGGCCGCGCGCGGCGCGCGCGCCAGCGGCACGACAACCAGTGCCGTCGCCAGAAAGGTCAGAATGGCGGCCGCTATCCAGAAAGACATTGTTCCTAAATACAGACGATTACGGCGGAAACAATGACATAGGGCACGTTTGGCGCCCTGTCAGTGTTTCGTCTGCCGGGGCAGGCAATTGGTCGCATGGGAAATCACGAAACCTCGCGTCCTCACGTCAGCGGCGTCCACACCCCGTCTTCGCCGCGGCAGGCGGTGCCGGTGGCTGCGCGCGGCGTACCGTTGACATTGATGGCGTGGGTATAGCGCCGGCAATTGGTCGAACCGACCGTGTAGGGCTGCTGCGGGGTTACCGTGCCGAAGACCTTGTCGGAGACTCGCCAGTTCACGGCGGCGCCGGCGCGGCCGCTTTCAAGCGCGCGGTATTCGGTATTGGCGGCGAGCGCCAGTGTGGGATTGTCGAGGCCGAAGCCCAGATCGCCGGAAACGAGGCTCGCCCGCAGCGGAGCGGAAAGCGTCGCGACGTTGGCGCCCGAAATCGTCTGGCAGCCGCTGAGCAAGGCCGATGCCAAAACCGCAATGATGATCGACCTGCGGACCAAGCCGCCCTCCCTGTCGATGAAATTGTGCAAACGCCCCGTTTGCAAGTTGCGATCCAGCGCATTTCATTGGTCACCGATACACGGAAACGCGCTATCTACTTGTTTTGCCGCATATTCTTGCCCGAAGAGTCGACCAACTTCCCGGGAACAGGCTCTTGCTATCGCGATGACGGCACGCAAGCAAGTTCAGAATGCCGCCGAATTCAAGGCATTCGGCCACCATGCGTTCAACGTCCGGGCAACATCACGGTGGCGCGCAAGCCGCCCATCGTGGAGCGGTCGAGCGTCAGCGAACCGGCATATTCCGACGCGATGTCGCGGACGATCGCGAGACCCAGGCCGGAGCCCGGCGTCGTTTCGTCGAGCCGCGCGCCGCGTTGCAACGCGATCTCGCTTTCGGCCTCGCTCATGCCGCGCCCGTCATCCTCGACCCGGATGACAAGACAGGGCTTGCCGTCGCGCACGACACGTTCCGCGCCGAGGCGGACAGTCTTTCTCGCGAAGCGGGCGGCGTTTTCCATCAGATTGCCGACGATCTCCTCGAAATCCTGCTGCTCGCCGGCAAAGACCAGCGGCATCGGCCCGGCCGATGGCATTTCGATCTCAAGTTGAGGATTGAGCTTGCCGACGACGCGAGCGAGCCGTTCGAGCACGGGTGATACTTCGGTGCGCGACGTCGCGGTGGCGTGACGTGCGGCGATGCGGGCGCGGTCGAGGTAATTCTGCACCTGATCGCGCATCAGCCCGGTCTGCTCCAGGATGATGCGTTGCAGGTCGGGCGGGGCGGCGCGCGCCTCGTTCATCAGCACGGCAAGCGGCGTCTTGAGCGAGTGCGCCAGATTGCCAACCTGCGTGCGGGCGCGCTCGATGACAGAGCGGTTCGATTCGATGAGCGCATTGGTCTCGTCGATAAGCGGCTGGATCTCGCGGGGAAATTCGCCTTCCAGACGTTCCGCCCTGCCCTCGCGGATATCGGCGAGACGCCGCGTCGCGCCGGAGATCGGGCGCAGCCCCACCCGCACGATGACGAAGCTGGCGACGACGAAGCCGAGGCCGAACAGGGCCAGCAGCGCGACGAGACGGCGCTGGAAATCGGCGATTTCCTCGGCCAGCTCGGCCTTGTTGCCGGTGATGCGGAAGGAATAGATCTCTTCGCCGGTGCCCAGATAAAGCCGCGCCTCGACGGCGGCCAGCTGATTTGCGTCCTGCGCGCCGCGCGGGTCGACATAGGTGTAATGGCGCTGGAAGGTGGCGTCGAAGGGCGTGTCGCGGGGAACGGGGATGGTCGCGCCGGCAAGCGAGGCGGAGGCGAGCCGGTTCGAGGGGTCGGAGACCGCCTCGACCGACCAGTACCAGCCCGAGGCGAAGTTGGAAAAGCGCGCATCGCGCAATTCCGGCGTACCGGTGAGCCTGCCGTCCGGACCTGCCTCGACGGAGGCCATCAGATTATAGAGGTTGGCGGTGAGGAGTTCGCTGAAACGCTTTTCGGCATTGCCGCGATAGGCGCCGGTCAACACGAGCGCGATGAGGGCGACGGAGACAAGCGCCCACAAGGATGTCAGCAGGAAGAGGCGGAGGGAAAGGGTGCCGGCGCGCATGAGCCGCGGAGATCAGGCGGCGTCGCCGGCCGGCGCCTGCAGGCGGTAGCCGAGGCCGCGCACCGTCTCGATGCAGTCGATGCCGAGCTTCTTGCGGACACGTCCGACAAAGACTTCGATCGTGTTGGAATCGCGGTC
>JAGRLL010000123.1:1106-10529 GCA_020441855.1 Nitratireductor sp. | reverse complement strand
CCGACGATCTCGTCGATGTTTTCCTTCGTCGCCACGAAGGAAGGTGCGACAATGGCCGAATCCCCGGTCCATTTTACATGGCAGCCATTCCAGAACAGCTTTTTCTGGAGTTCGCCGCCACGAACGCCTGGCTTGCCCTCTTGCGGATGCACCTCGACGGCGGCCAACAAGCCGTCGCCGCGAATATCCCTGACCACATCGAATTTCTTCAGGGACCAGATCGCGTCGAGGAAGTAGCCGGTCATGGCCGCCGCCTTTTCGAACAACCCCTCGTCCTCGTAGATCTGCAACGTGGCCAGACCCGCCGCACAGGCGGCCGGATGCGCCGAATAGGTAT
Organism: Nitratireductor sp.; assembly: GCA_020441855.1. GTDB lineage: Bacteria > Pseudomonadota > Alphaproteobacteria > Rhizobiales > Rhizobiaceae > BOKV01. The sequence goes on along the minus strand of JAGRLL010000123.1, from coordinate 10,192 downwards.
AGCCGTGGAAGAACTCCACCGCGTTTTCGGGCGCTGCATTGGTGATCGTCTCGTAGACTTCGTCGCGCACGCCGACCGCGCCCATCGGGATCGCGCCATTGGTCAGCGCCTTGGCCATCGTGATGATATCGGGGGTAACGTCGTAGGCCTGCGAGGCGAAGGCCTTGCCCATGCGGCCGAAGCCGGTGATCACTTCGTCGAACACGAGCAGGATGCCGTGCTTGTCGCAGATGGCACGCAATCGCTCCAGATAGCCCTTCGGCGGCACCAGCACGCCGGTCGAGCCCGCAACCGGCTCGACGAAGCAGGCGGCGATGGTCGAACCGCCATAGGTGTCGCACATGCGCTGCAGGTCATCGGCAAGTTCCGCACCATTCTGCGGCTGGCCGCGCACGAACAATTCGTTGGGATCCCATGTGTGGCGCATCACCACGACGTTCGGCATCACGCCTGCGAAGGTTTCGCGGTTGCGCACCATGCCCGACAGCGACACGCCGCCGATATTGACGCCATGATAGGCGCGCTCGCGCGACACGAAGCGGATACGCTGCCCCTCACCCTTTGCCCGGTGATAGGCCATCGCGATCTTCAGCGCCGTGTCGATCGATTCCGAACCCGAATTGGTGAAGAACACATGGTTGAACGGCTCGGGCAGGATGTTGGCGAGTTTGGCGGCCAGCGCGTAGGACGTCGGATGGCCGATCTGGAACGAACTCGAATAATCGTTGTGCAGCATCTGGGCGTAGACCGCTTCCGCGATCTCCTTGCGCCCGTGGCCCGCAGCCACATTGAACAGGCCGGATGAACCGTCGATCAGCCTGTCGCCGTTCTGGTTCCACATATACACGCCTTCGGAGCGCGTCACGAGGCGCGGCGCGGCCTTGAATTCGCGATTGGCGGTGAACGGCATCCAGTGCTGTTCGAGCGAATTGGTGGTGACGTATTTTTCCAGCGGCTTGGCGACCATGTTCATGACCGGCTCTCCCAAATTGTGGCACCTGGAGGCCGCCATGGCCGCCTGATGGTACCAAAAACCTTGCCTTTGTCGTTGAATCTGGACTGATATGGGTGCCAGCGATAGGACCAGATTTGCCCGAACTTGAAGGCCACGCGCATCGGCGTGCCGCAAACCCGCCCGAAAGTCCGTCACCTCATGCGCTACAGCCTGTTCCATCTCGACCGCCGCGAGGCAACCACGCTGCAGGCGCAGATCAAGGAAATGCTCGTCTCGGCCATGCTGTCGGGCCAGCTCGCCGCCGACACGCCCATCCCTTCGACCCGGGCGATGGCGCGCCGCCTCGATGTCTCGCGCAACACGGTCATGGCCGCCTATCAGGCGCTGGCCGCCGACGGCTACCTTGAGGCGCGCGAACGCTCCGGCTTCTACGTTTCGCCCGGAATGCGTGACGGCATGGCCGCCGCCAATGCCGGCCCTTCCCAACCAGGCGCCACCGCGCAAGGCAAACGGGTAGACTGGCGAATCAGACTGGCGACGGCGCCGTCGGATCATCGCGTGATCGACCGGCCCGCGAACTGGCACGACTACCCCTACCCCTTCATCTACGGCCAGGCGGACGCCGCGCAATTCCCGATCACGGCCTGGCGCGACTGCGTACGCCAGGCGATGAGCCGCAAATGGATGGATGCCTGGACGGACGACCGCTACGCCGCGGACGATCCCACGCTGGTCGAACAAATTCGCCAGAAGGTGCTTACGCGGCGCGGCATCCTGGCTTCGCCCGACGAGATCATCGTCACGCTCGGCGCGCAGAATGCGCTCTATCTGCTTGGCCAGTTGCTCGTTCGCCCGGACATGAAGGTGGCGATCGAGGACCCCGGCTACCCCGACATACGCAACATATTAGGATTGTTCTCGAAAAACCTCCTGCCTGTTTCGCTCGACGGCGAAGGCATCCGGGTCGACCGCCTGAACGGCGCGGACCTGGTTTTCGTGACGCCAAGCCACCAGTCCCCGACCAGCGTCACCATGAGCATGGCGCGCCGCCACGAACTGCTCCACTGGGCGCAGGCGAACGACACGCTGATCATCGAGGACGATTACGAATACGAGACCAATTACCGCGGCGAATCCGCTCCGGCCCTCAAGTCGCTCGACCGCGACGGTCGCGTGCTGCATGTCGGCAGCCTGTCGAAATCGCTGATGCCCGGTCTGCGCATGGGCTTCCTTGTGGCGCCCGCCGAACTGGTCGCGGAATTGCGCGCGCTGCGCAAGCTGATGTTGCGTCACCCGCCGGGCAACAACCAGCGTGTGGTCGCGATCTTCCTGGCGCAAGGCCACCATGACGCGCTGATCAAGCGCCTGCACCGTTCATACCTGCCACGCTGGCAGGCAATGAAGGCGGCACTCGACAGGCACTTCCCCGGCTGGGCGCGCACGCCGGTCTTCGGCGGCACGTCGTTCTGGGTGGAAGGCCCCGAAGGCTTCGACGCCCGCGAACTCGCAACCCGCGCGCTGGAGGTCGGCGTCGTCATCGAACCGGGCGACGTCTGCTTCGCAGAACCCGAACTGCACCGCAATTATTTCCGCCTGGGCTTTTCAACCATCCCGCTGGAACGCATCGAGCCCGGCATCGAACGTCTCGCCGAAGTCGCTGTGCAATTGTTGCGGGAAAAGCCCGTGGATGCTCCCGTGCAATAGCCCTTCTGGAACCTTTCAGTGCCACTGGTTTCGCTAAACTGGTGAAACTGGCCCTAAGCTTCGAAGCCATTCTGGTACTATGGTCGGCGAAACGGCGAAGCGCGCCATGCACAGATTCTGGAGGATGCCCACATGAAAATGACGACCGAGGAAGCATTCGTGAAAATCATGCAGATGCACGGCATCGAGCATGTATTCGGCATTATCGGCTCTGCCTTCATGCCGATATCCGATCTGTTCCCCAAGGCCGGCATCACCTTCTGGGACTGCGCGCATGAAGGTTCGGGCGGCATGATGGCCGACGGCTTCACCCGCGCTTCGGGCAAGATGTCGATGATGATCGCCCAGAACGGTCCCGGCATCACCAATTTCGTGACCGCGGTAAAGACGGCCTACTGGAACCACACGCCGCTGCTGCTGGTCACGCCGCAGGCCGCCAACAAGACCATCGGACAGGGCGGCTTCCAGGAAGTCGAACAGATGAAGCTGTTCGAGGACATGGTCGCCTACCAGGAAGAGGTGCGCGACCCGACCCGCATCGCGGAGGTCGCCAACCGCGTCATCCAGCAGGCCTGGCGTGCCTCCGCGCCGGCGCAGATCAACATTCCGCGAGATGTCTGGACCCAGGTGGTCGACATCGAACTGCCGGCCATTGTCGAGTTCGAGCGTCCTGCCGGCGGCGAGGAAGCGATCGCCAGGGCGGCCGAATTGCTGTCGAACGCCAGGTTTCCGGTCATCCTCAACGGTGCCGGCGTGGTGCTGGCCAAGGGCGGCATCGAAGCCTCCATGGCGCTCGCCGAACGCCTCGACTCACCGGTGTGCTGCGGCTATCAGCACAACGACGCCTTCCCCGGTTCTCACCGCCTGTTCGCCGGCCCGCTCGGCTATAACGGCTCGAAGGCCGGCATGGAGTTGATCGCCAGGGCCGATGTCGTGCTGGCGCTCGGCACGCGCCTCAATCCGTTCTCCACCCTGCCCGGTTACGGCATCGACTATTGGCCGAAGAACGCCGCCATCATCCAGGTCGACATCAACCCGAACCGCATCGGCCTGACCAAGAAGGTCTCCGTCGGCATCGTTGGCGACGCACGGAAGGTCGCCGATTCGATCCTGGCCAGGCTTGCCCCCAATGCCGGCGATGCCGGCCGCGAGGAGCGCAAGAGCCTGATCTCCACCACCAAATCGGCATGGGCACAGCAATTGTCGTCGATGGACCACGAGGACGACGATCCGGGCACGACCTGGAACGAGCGCGCCCGCGGCGCCAAGCCCGACTGGATGAGCCCGCGCATGGCGTGGCGTGCAATCCAGAAGGTGCTTCCGCGAGAAGCGATCATCTCTTCCGACATCGGCAACAACTGCGCCATCGGCAATGCCTATCCGACCTTCGAGGCCGGCCGCAAATATCTGGCGCCCGGCCTGTTCGGTCCCTGCGGCTATGGCCTGCCGTCCATCGTCGGCGCGAAGATCGGCTGCCCCGATACGCCGGTGGTCGGCTTTGCCGGCGACGGCGCATTCGGCATCGCCTGCACGGAACTGACGGCCATCGGCCGCCCGGAATGGCCGGCGATTACCATGGTCGTGTTCCGCAACTACCAATGGGGCGCGGAAAAGCGCAACTCGACGCTTTGGTACGACGACAATTTCGTCGGCACGGAGCTCGATCCGCAGGTCTCCTATGCCGGCATCGCCAAGGCCTGCGGCATTCAGGGCGTGCAGGCGCGCACCATGGAGGAATTGTCGGCTGCGCTCGATCAGGCCATCGAGGACCAGATGAAGCATGGCAAGTCCACGCTGATCGAAGCGATGATCAACCAGGAATTGGGCGAGCCTTTCCGTCGCGACGCCATGAAGAAGCCGGTGGAGGTCGCCGGCATCTCGGCTTCCGACATGCGTCCGCAAAAAGGCGCATGAGGCTGCGAACACGGGTAACAATCTGACGGAGGCAAGGCGATGGACACGTTGAGCGCACGAGAATGGTCCTACGACGAAATCGCCGGGGGCCGGCAGAAATACCTTGCGCCATCGCTCGCGACCTTCACCGCCTACGCCCGCCCGCTGGCGCTCGGGCGCGGCGAAGGCCAGTATGTCTGGGATATCGACGGCAAGCGATATCTCGACTGTCTGGCCCAGAACTTGTGCATCAGCGTCGGCTACGCCAACCCCATGGTGAACGAGGCCGTCGCGACCCAAATGGCCGCGATCCAGCACGTCACGACGATGTACTGCCATGAAGCTCCGATTGCCTTCGCCGAGCGGTTGATCGGCAAGTTCCCGGCCGAGGACTATGTCGTCCATTTCGTGAACTCTGGCGCCGAAGCCATTGATATCGCGACGCTCGTTGCGCGGCTTTATACCGGCAATCACGATATCCTGACGCTTCGCAGCGCCTATCACGGCATGCATTTCGGCACGATGAGCGCCACCGGTCTTGCGCTCTGCCACCAGCCTCTGCCGTCAAGCCCCGGCTATGTTCAGGTCGCCAATCCCGATCAGTATCGCGGCATCTTCGGTGCCGGCGTGGAGCCCTACGTGCAGGAGATCGTCAACACGATCGACACCGCCACATCCGGCCAGATCGCCGCGATCATGATCGAACCGATTCAGGGTTATGGCGGCGTCGTTCCCATGCCTGAAGGCTACATGCAAAAAGCCGCCGAAGCCGCGCGTCAGGCCGGCGGCCTGCTCATCGTCGACGAGGTTCAGACCGGTTTCGGCCGCACCGGCAAGGCCTTCTGGGGTTTCGAGGCGCATGGTGTCACGCCGGATATCGTCGTCATGTCGAAAGGCATCGGCAACGGTTTCCCGCTCGCAGCGACCGTGATGCGCCGCGAGATCGCCGAGTCGATGGCGCACCGCAAGTTCTTCAATACCTACGGCTCCAACCCGATGGCCTGCGCCGCCGGCCTCGCCGTCCTGAACGTGCTTGAAGCCGACAGGTTGCAGGACAATGCGGCGCGCGTCGGGGCCATGTTCGAAGCTGGCATGCGCCGGGTCGCGGACAAACACGAAGCCATCGGCGACGTGCGGGGCTCCGGTCTGATGCTCGGCATCGAGTTCGTTTCCGACCGTGGGAGCAAGACACCGGACGATGCCAAGGCCGATGCCGTGCAGGAAGGACTGCGCGAACGCGGCGTCATTGTCGGGCGTTCGGGCAGGTTCAAGAATGTTCTGCGCATCAACCCGCCATTGTGCGTGACCGAAGGCGATGCCGGATTGATGGAACAGGCGCTGGACGAAACGCTGACATCCCTCGCACGCTGACCTGCAAATCGCCTTCGGGTTTCGGGGGAGCCGTCGCATGCCTTATTCCACCTATCGCCCAGATCTGATGGGATCGGCCGTGCTGGACGGTCCCGCCCGCATGGAGGCCGGTTCCATGCAGGAACTGGTGCTCACCTATACGTGCGGCGCGTTCGGCATCGACGACACCGGATCGATCAAGATCGGATTCCGCTTCGCGACGGATATGGGCGCGGTGCAGTTCGATGACCCATCTGCGCCCGGTTACACAACGGCGGAGGCTTCGAACGGCGCACCGCTCCAGCTCAAATGGGAGTTCAAGCGCAACATCCGTCCATGGAGCCGCTCGCTCTATGTCGGGGTGAGCGGCGACTATCTTTCGCCCGGCGACAGGATCGTCATTCGTTTCGGCGACCGCCGTCAGGGTTCGCCCGGCATCCGCATGCAGACCTATTGCGAAAACGCGTTCGAGTTCCGCGTCTTCGTCGATGCGATAGCGACCTACGACTACGTTGCACTGCCCATCAGCCCGACAATCGAAGTCGTGCCCGGCCCGCCCGTACACTGGCATGCTGTCATGCCAACCCTTGTCAGGACCGGCGATCCGCTCTGGCTCGCGATCAAGGGCGAGGACAAATGGCGCAATCCCGCGGACCTCACCGGCCGCCGTTTCGCCATCCGCTCCAACCCGCCGATTGCCGGCCTGCCGGCCTCGGTCGAGGCGGAAACGGGCGCGCGCGCCGTTCGCATCGATGGCCTGAGCATCGCCGAACCGGGCGAGCACACGGTCGAGATCGAGTTCGACGGCCATGCGATCCGCGCCAATCCGGTACGGGCCGCTTCGAATGGCGAATGCATCCATGCCTGGGCAGACACGCACGGCCAGTCGAACGAGACGCTCGGCACCAACACCATCGCCGAATACTTCACCTTTGGCCGCGACCTCGCTTTCCTCGACGTGATCGGCCATCAGGGCAACGACTTCCAGATCACCGACGAATTCTGGAGCGAATTGAACAAGACGACGCGCGCGTTCGATGTCACCGGCCGGTTCGTCTGCATACCCGGCTATGAATGGTCGGCCAACACCGCCGTCGGAGGTGATCGCAATTTGCACTTTCTGCATGAGGGCGAGAAGATTGTGCGCTCTTCGCATGCCCAGATCGAAAGCATGGAAACAGCCGCAGACGACGCCTTCATCGCAGACGACCTTTTCGCACGTCTCGACCCCGAAAGATGCGTGGTTGCCGCCCATGTCGGCGGACGTTACGCCGACATCGTCCACGCCCACGACCCAGTGCTCGAAACGGCCGTGGAGGTTCATTCATCCTGGGGCACGTTCGAGTGGATCGTCGGGGACGCGTTCCGCAAGGGTTATCGTGTCGGCATCGTCGCCAATTCCGATGGCCACAAGGGCAGGCCCGGCGCGTGTTATCCGGGGGCATCCTTCTTCGGTTCCATGGGCGGATTGACCTGCTATCTCGTGCCGGAGCTGAGCCGCCCGGCAGTCTTCCGCGCCATGCAGACACGCCGCCACTACGCCACGACGGGCGCACGCATCCATCTCGACATCGCGGCAGATTTCCCCTCGCCCGTTGCGTTCTACGACCGCGACCCTGCTTCCGGCGCGGCACCGGCCGGAACCGTCAACCGGGTCGGCATGGGCGCCATTGCCGAAAGTACGGCAGACAAAATGCGCTTCAGCGCCGACATTACCGGCACCGCGCCAATCGAACGTGTCGACCTGTATGATGGTACTGAACGCCTCGAAACCCTGCGGCCCTGGCGACTTGACGGCCCGTCGCGGCGGTTGCGCATCGTCTATGAAGGCGCGGCGACGCGCGGACGTTCGCGCACGGTGCTCTGGGACGGCAGGATTTCGGTCGACGGAAACGCAATCGAGCGCGCCGCTATCCTCAACAACTGGAACCTCGACCGGGGCATCCGCGAACAGAATCCCGCGGGCTTGTCGTGGTCGGCGGTAACGACCGGCAATTACGGCGCCATCGATCTGTGGTTGGAAAGGCCGGCAACCGGCCATGTCCGTGTCGACACACCGTTTTGCTCGGCCGAACTCGATCTCGGCAATTGGGATGGCGGCGACCAGCATCTCGATTGCGGCGGCCTGGATCGCGGACTGCGTCTCCTCGCGCTGCCAGAGAACATGCACGAAACCGGCCTGCGCTTCTCGCGGGAGATCGATACACCGGTCGGAACGGAACGCCGCATCTGGCTGCGCGTTCAGCAGGAAGACGGCCATCGCGCTTGGTCGAGCCCGATCTACGTTATCAGGCGATAGTCCGGTCTGCCTCAGGTCGGCATCGAGGCGACGCGGGTCATCAGTTCGACAACATTGGCGGCACCGAATTTCGAAAGCAGCCGACCGCGATAGGTTTCAACGGTCCTGGGCGAGATAGCCAGTATCTTGGCGATTTCCTTCGATGTGCGTCCGTCGATCAGATGCATCATGATCTGGCGTTCGCGTGTCGAGAGCTGGGTCATCGGCCTTGTCTGCGACAGGTCGGCGATGCTCCAGACCGCCTTTGCCAGCGGATCGCCCTCGGTGGTGAGCGTCCGCCCGCGCACCCGGCACCAGAACAGCGTACCGTCTGCACGCGCCATCACGCGTTCGTCCGAGTAACCGCCTGTCTCGCGCAGGGGCTGGACACCAATGTTTCTGATACGCTCGAACTCCTCGAAGGAGGGATAGAGGATCGCGAAACTCTGGTCGATCAGGGCGTCGCGGTCGAATCCGAACATCCGGGCAAATTCCGGATTGCAGGCGCGGATAATCCTGTTCTCCGTCAAGACGATCCCGATCGGCGCCGATTCATAGGCCAAACGGTCAAGATCCCGGTGTTTTCCCGAATTATCCATGCGTATTTCTACGATATTGCGCCGCAATGCGGATGCGCGAATGATGATCTCGCATACCTTACGCCAAAGCTGCCCATGCCGGAAGCTTTGCGCAGGTACGCCGGGAGGAATGCAAAAATGAACCAGGCCGAATGGCTGGGCGAAAGCACTTCGCCTTACCCTCACGCGCCAGCATCGATATGCGCGGAAGGGTTGGAGGCGAGTTTTCGCGGCTTTGCACGCGCCGCTTCACACCCTGCCGCCGGCTTCGGCGGACGCCATGCCGCGCGTCCGGGCGAACACTTTGCTCCCGATGCGGAAGTTTCCC
>JAGRLL010000123.1:0-1080 GCA_020441855.1 Nitratireductor sp. | reverse complement strand
CAAGCCAACCCCACGAATGCAAGACAGACGAGAATGCACAAGCTTCTAGAAGGAGGAGAACGATGAGACGAATTCTGCCAACCCTGGCGATGGCAGGCTTGTTTGCCACCACCGCCCTGCTGCCCGCCGCCGCGCAGGACAGCGCGAAGATCGCGATCGTGCACGGCACGTCGGGTTCACCCTTCGAAGTCTATTCCAAGCAGACATCGACCGGTTTCAACATGGGCCTGGAATACGCCACCAAGGGCACCATGATGATCAAGGGCAAGAAGATCGAGGTGATCGAGAAAGACACCCAGTTCAAGCCGGACGTCGCCCGTTCCGTACTCGCCGAAGCCTATGGCGATGACGATGTGCTGCTCGCCGTTGGCGGCACCTCCTCGGGTGTAACCACCGCCATGCTTCCGGTCGCGGCCGAATACGAGAAGATCCTGCTGGTGGAACCCGCAGTAGCCGACTCGCTGACCGGTCCCGATTCCAATCGCTACGTCTTCAAGACCTCGCGCAATTCCTCGATGGACATGCAGGCCCAGGCGCTGGCATTGAAGCCCGACGCCAATCTGCACGTCGCGACGCTGGCGCAGGACTATGCTTTCGGCAAGGACGGCGTCGCCGCCCTGAAGAAGGCACTTGAGGGCACCGGCGCAACCGTCGAGGCCGAAGAATACGTCCCGGTCAAGACGACCGACTTCACCGCCACCATCGAACGCCTGTTCGACGCGCTGAAGGACAAGGACGGCCGTAAGGTTATCGTCATCTACGTCGCCGGCATCGATGCCCTGACCCCGCTCGCCGCCGCCGATCCGTCACGCTACGGCATCGAGATTTCCACCGGCGGCAACATCCTCGCCGCCCTCGCCGGCTACAAGCAGGTGCCCGGCATGGAAGGCGCCATCTACTATTACTATGACAGCGTGAAGAACGACATCAATGACTGGCTCGTCACCGAGCACCAGAAGCGCTACGACGCGCCGCCGGACTTCTTCACCGCCGGTGGCATGTCCGCCGCGCTGTCCGTAGCCAAGGCACTTGAATAGACAGAAGACTGGAGCACCGAATCCCTGATCAAGACCATGGAAG
>JAGRLL010000122.1 GCA_020441855.1 Nitratireductor sp. | reverse complement strand
TGATCCAGATGATCAGGCCGGTAACCACAAGGCCGGCAAGACCGCAAGAGAAGAGGTCGAAGCCGGAGAAGGTGGTGCCGTTCGATGCCGTGAACGCGGTATCGGCGCCGAGCCAGCCCCAGACGATGATCGCGAGCGCGATTGCCGACAGGACGGCGGTGGCGATGAAGCCCTTGTAGAGCGCGCCCATGATCGAGTTGTTGGCGCCGAGCTTGACGAAGAAGGTGCCGATGATCGAGGTCACGACGCAGGATGCGCCGATCAGCAGCGGCAGCGACATCAGCGTGGTTGCGACGGCGCCGTCGAAGAAGATCGAGGCAAGGACCATGGTGGCGACGATGGTCACCGCATAGGTCTCGAACAGGTCGGCAGCCATGCCGGCGCAGTCGCCGACATTATCGCCCACGTTGTCGGCGATGGTAGCCGGGTTGCGCGGATCGTCCTCGGGAATGCCGGCTTCAACCTTGCCGACGAGGTCGCCGCCAACGTCTGCACCCTTGGTGAAGATGCCGCCGCCGAGACGGGCGAAGATCGAGANNTCGAGATCAGCGAAGCGCCGAAACCCAGTGCGACGAGCGAGTCGACCACGGCGCGGCTTTCGGGATCGAGCCCCATCGGGCCGATGAGGAGTGCGTAGTAGACGGCAACGCCGAGCAGCGCCAGGCCGGCAACGAGCAGGCCGGTGATCGCGCCCGACTTGAAGGCGATCTCAAGGCCGGCAGCCAGGCTCTTGGAGGCTGCCTGTGCGGTGCGCACGTTGGCGCGGACCGAGACATGCATGCCGATGAAGCCAGCCGCGCCCGAGAGCACCGCGCCGATGGCGAAGCCGATTGCGGCGTGGAACGAAAGCAGCAGCCAGGCCAGCACGAAAACGACGACGCCGACGACGGCGACAGTCGTGTACTGACGGGTGAGGTAGGCCACCGCGCCTTCGCGGATGGCGCCGGCGATCTCCTGCATCCGTGCATTGCCGGCTTCTGCGGCCATGACGGAGCGGATCGCCCAAACGGCGTAGGCCACGGACAGCAGCCCGCAGACGATTGCCACAGTGAGAACGTTCATATTCCAGATTCCCTTGTAGTGAATTCTCCCAGGCCGGCGATGGCGATATTCAAGCCGCGCCGACACCCACCCGATTTCATAACGCCATCAAAGCCCTCCGGCGGCACCGCCGGAAATTCTCGGGCGGAACGAAATCGGGCAAAACCGTGGCGCACACTATTCAGAACGCGGCGAAGGTCAAGGAAATGTTGGGAACCGCCGAACCGATCCCCACATCTCAATCGTTTCAATCGAACGGGCTCAGTGAACCAGAGCGGTTTTTTGGCGCTCAGCCAGCGAAACCACGCCTTGGCGGCTTATGCGTGACAAGCCAGCCGAGCGCGGCGAGACAGATCACAACAATGGGGAAAACCAGCATGTTGAGCACATTCCAGCCGTAGGCATTGAGCAATTGCCCCGACATGAAGGAGGCAAAGGCGACCGTGCCGAAGAGGATGAAATCGTTGGCACCCTGGGCCTTGGCCTTTTCCTCGGGAGCATAGGTTTCGGTCACCATGGCGGTCGCTCCGATGAAGCCGAAATTCCAGCCGACGCCGAGCAGGATGAGCGAGCCCCAGAA
>JAGRLL010000121.1:4262-17680 GCA_020441855.1 Nitratireductor sp. | reverse complement strand
GCATCGGTTCGGGCAATATCGGCGCAACCAATGTGCTCAGGACCGGCAAAAAGGGGCTGGCCGCCGCGACTCTCCTTCTCGATGCGCTCAAGGGCACTGTCGCGGTGCTTCTGGGCGGCATGCTTTCATCGGAAGCCGCACTTCTTGCAGGCCTCGGCGCGTTCGTCGGCCATTGTTTTCCGGTATGGCTGAAGTTCAAGGGCGGCAAGGGCGTGGCGACCTTTCTCGGCATCCTCGTTGCCGTTTCGTGGCTTGCCGCACTCGCCTTCGCCGCAATCTGGCTCGCGATGGCCGCGATCTTCCGCTATTCCTCGCTGTCGGCGCTTGTCGCCATGACGGCGACGCCTGTCCTTCTGTGGTGGCGGGTCGGCACGCCACCCGCACTTTTGTTTGTCGTGCTCGCTGCATTGTCCTGGTACCGCCATCGCGCCAACATTTCCCGCCTTCTGGCGGGCACCGAGAGTCGCATCGGCTCGAAAGGCTGAGATGACGAACGGGGCGGGGAAAAAGGCGAGAAGCTCTGGCGAACCTGGTTTGCGCAGCGAAAAGCCGCCCGGTTGCACGCAAAAAAACGACCGGGGCAAAGCCCGAAGGGTGACGGTGCGGGGCCGGCAATGACGGCAAGGCAGAAGCACAGCCTTTCCGACGAGCAGCGCCTCGCCTGGCTCAGACTGATCCGCTCCGACAATGTCGGCCCGGCGACCTTCCGCGACCTGATCGCTCATTTCGGGACAGCCGTTGCTGCACTCGAGGCCCTGCCCGAACTCGCGCGGCGTGGCGGCGTGGCGGCAAGGATTCGTGTCGCCACCGAGGATCAGGCCAGGCGCGAACTGGAAGCGGCCGGACGTATCGGCGCCCGCTTCGTCGCCACCCGGGATCCGGATTACCCGCCATTGCTGCGCAGCCTGGACCATCCTCCCCCGCTGATCTGCGTGCGTGGCGATATCGCGCTCGCACTCGATGCCTGCGTGGCCATCGTGGGCGCGCGCAACGCCTCCATCACCGGCACCAAGCTCGCCACGCGCTTTGCAGGCGAACTGGGCCAACACGGTTTTCCGGTCGTATCCGGCCTGGCTCGGGGCATCGATGCCGCCGCCCATCGCGCAACCCTGCAGACCGGCGCAATCGCTGTCTTTGCGGGCGGTCTCGACATGCCATTTCCAGACGAGAACGCGGCGCTTGCCGACGAGATCGTCGCAAATGGCGGAGCATTGGTCAGCGAAATGCCGATGGGCTGGCAACCCAGATCGAAGGATTTTCCAAGGCGCAACCGGCTGATCGCCGGCATCGCGCTCGGCACACTGGTCGTGGAAGCCGCCAGGCGTTCAGGATCGCTCATCACGGCGCGTCTTGCCAACGAGAACGGCCGTCAGGTCTTCGCCCTGCCCGGCTCACCGCTCGACCCTCGCGCGGAAGGCACCAATCACCTGATCAAACAGGGCGCGACGCTGGTGACCGAGACGCAGGACATTGTCGAAGCGTTGCGCCCCGCCGGTGGCGGCCCGCAATTGTCCTTCCTTGCCGAATCGGAAGAAGATGAATTCCTGTCCGTTCGCCAACCGACGCCGCCGGTACCGACAGATCAGGAATTGCGCACCGCCATCATTGGCGCGTTGGGACCCACCCCGGTCGAAATCGACGACATCGTCCGGTTTTCAGGCGCGGCCGTCGGCCAGGTGCAGATGGTGCTGATCGAACTCGACCTTGCCGGCCGGATCGAACGTCATTCGGGCAATCGCATCTCGATGCTGGCGTAAAGCCTTGCCGTTTCGCTCAACGTTTGCCGGTTGGACGAGCGGCGCCTGCCAAACCCCGCTAGTGCCGCCACCAAGCCCGCCTCGTCGAGCACCCTCATCAGGCGCAGTCGTCGCGCAGCGCGCCTGCCCCGCCTCATCCGTAAGGCTCGTCCATGTCCAGGCCGTCCGGGCCGACATACCTGCCGAACCATGCGAACCAGATCATCGCGCCAGCCCCACCGAACACGACTCCCAGCAGAAATATGACTGCGTACAATAAAACGCTCAATCCAAGAGGTCTCCGCGTTTGCCGCCGGTGTGGATGGCCGTACGCCGCCAAGCGGCATTCTCTAGCCGGAATGCAACTTAATTTCCTGGCGCCTCGATTTCAGGATCTCGGAAGCCTCGATCGTCGCCATTTCAAGAAGGTAGTCGAGCATTGCCCCATCAACATCCTTGGAGAGTTGGAGCAATTCCCGGAGCATTTGTTCTATGTATTCGAGCTTGGCGACACGATTGCGCAGTACCACGACATCGCATTCCTTTTTTTCTCTATGCACGGTAACCCCACTTGAATCTGCCGCAGCTTCTTCAACACGCGTGTCCGTATTGCCCGATACGCCCCACCCGCCGGGGTTGTGTCCGGTAAGTTGATTCGCAACGGAATTTCCGGAACTTAACAACAACACGCGGCGCTAATGTTACCTATGTTTGCATATTTGTAAACACTACTCGCATAAGTTGTAATTGGTCAATCAACCCTGCTCTGCCGTCTAACGGGGCTTGACGCAGCCCGCGCTACTCGCCAATTCAAGGGCGCGTTCGTTGCGGCATCTGGCCGTTTGGGCGGCATCTGGCCGTTTGGGCCGTAATCAGAGTTCAGTTTATCCATTCGGGAATTTTCATGACCACCAACGTGGTGATCGTCGAATCGCCAGCCAAGGCAAAAACCATCAACAAGTATCTGGGCAAGGACTACACGGTTCTGGCGTCCTATGGTCATGTCCGCGACTTGCCGGCCAAGGACGGTTCCGTCCTTCCGGACGATGATTTTTCAATGTCGTGGTCGGTCGACGCCAAATCGAAATCGCGCCTCGCCGACATCGCCAAGGCCGTCAAATCCGCCGACAACGTGATTCTGGCAACCGACCCCGACCGCGAGGGTGAAGCGATTTCGTGGCATGTCCTCCAGGTCCTCAACGACAAGAAGGTGTTGAAGGACAAGCCGGTTTCGCGCGTTGTCTTCAATGCGATCACCAAGAACTCCATTCTCGAGGCGATGCAGCATCCCCGCCAGATCGACGTCGCCCTGGTCGACGCCTACCTGGCGCGCCGCGCGCTCGACTACCTGGTCGGGTTCACCCTCTCGCCGGTCTTGTGGCGCAAGCTGCCCGGCGCGCGCTCGGCCGGTCGCGTCCAATCGGTAGCGCTGCGGCTGATCTGCGACCGCGAGGCGGAGATCGAGGCCTTCAAGCCGCAGGAATACTGGTCGATCGTCGCCACGCTGGCGAACGGCGCCGGCCAGACGTTCGAGGCGAGAATTTCCGAATTCGGCGGCAAGAAGCTGCAACGCCTCGACATCGCGAGCGAGACCGAAGCGACCGCCATCAAGAACCACCTGGAGGCTGCCGACTTCTCGATTGCCTCCGTGGAATCGAAGCCGGTCAAGCGCAATCCCTATGCGCCGTTCACCACCTCCACCCTGCAGCAGGACGCCAGCCGCCGCCTCGGCTTTTCCGCGTCCCGCACCATGCAGATCGCCCAGCGCCTCTACGAAGGCGTCGACATGGGCGGCGAGACGGTTGGTCTCATCACCTATATGCGAACCGACGGCGTGCAAATCGCATCGGAGGCGATCGGCCCCATCCGCTCCGCCATCGCCAGCCGTTACGGCGACAATTACCTGCCCGAAAAGCCGCGCCTTTACTCAACCAAGGCCAAGAACGCGCAGGAAGCCCACGAGGCGATCCGCCCGACCGACATCGCGCGCGCGCCGGGCGATGTGGCGAGTTACCTAGATGAAGACCAGAAGAAGCTCTACGACCTGATCTGGAAACGCACCATCGCAAGCCAGATGGCTTCCGCCGAGATCGAGCGCACCACGGTCGAGATCCTCGCCGGCCATGCCGGCGAGAACGCGTTTGTCCGCGCAACCGGCTCGGTCGTGCGTTTCGACGGTTTCATGAGCGTCTACGAAACCGGGAAGACCG
The DNA here is from genome assembly GCA_020441855.1 of Nitratireductor sp. GTDB lineage: Bacteria > Pseudomonadota > Alphaproteobacteria > Rhizobiales > Rhizobiaceae > BOKV01. Next base: position 13,734 of record JAGRLL010000121.1, on the reverse strand, counting down.
GCGAGGAAGACGACGAGGACGAAAAGAGACTTCCCCCGCTCGCCGAGGGCGAGGCGCTCAAGCGCGAGAAGATCGACACCAGGCAGCATTTCACCGAGCCGCCGCCGCGCTACTCGGAAGCCTCCCTCATCCGCAAGATGGAAGAACTGGGCATTGGCCGCCCCTCCACCTACGCGTCGACGCTCTCGACCCTTCAGGACCGCGACTATGTGCGGCTCGAAAAGCGCAGGCTGACTCCCGAATCCAAGGGCCGCCTCGTCACCAGCTTTCTCGAAAGCTTCTTCGACCGTTACGTCGAATATGATTTCACCGCCGCGCTGGAAGAAAAGCTCGACCGCATCTCGGCAGGCGAACTCGCCTGGAAGGACGTTTTGCGCGAGTTCTGGACACAGTTTTCGGCAAGTGTCGAGGACATCAAGGATCTGCGCGTCAGCCAGGTTCTCGACATGCTCAACGAGGAACTGGCGCCGCTTGCCTTTCCGCCGCGCGAAGACGGCTCAGAACCGCGTGCGTGCCCCAAATGCGGCGACGGCAGCCTCAGCCTCAAGATCGGCAAGTTTGGCGCCTTCATCGGCTGTTCGAACTACCCCGAATGCAATTTCACCCGCCAGCTCGGCGCCGCCGACAATGGCGAGGACGAAGGTGCGGCCAACGGCCCCCGCGTCCTGGGCACGGACCCCGATACCGGCGAGGAAGTGACGGCGCGCGCCGGCCGCTTCGGCCCCTATGTCCAGGCGGGCGAAGGCAAGGAAGCTCGGCGTTCGTCGATTCCCAAGGGCTGGGACCCGAACGATATCGATTTTGAAAAGGCGCTTCGCCTGCTCTCATTGCCGCGCGAAGTGGGAACCCATCCCGAGACCGGCAAGCCGATCACCGCCGGTATCGGCCGCTATGGTCCCTTCGTCCAGCATGACGGCACCTATGCCAATCTCGACAGCGCCGACGAGGTCTTCACCGTCGGTATCAACCGCGCCGTCGATGCGCTGGCGCAGAAGGCCGCCAAGGGCGGCGGCAGACGCGGCACCCCGGCCGCGCTCAAGACGCTCGGCGACCATCCCCAGCTTGGCGGCCCGATCACCGTGCGCGACGGCCGTTACGGCCCCTATGTCAATCATGGCAAGATCAATGCGACCCTGCCCAAGGGAACCGATCCGCAATCGGTAACGCTGGAAGAAGCGGTAACGCTGATCGCCGCCAAGGCTGAAAAGGGTCCTGGCGGGAAAAGAAAGCGCTGAATGAAGAAACAACGGAGCCACGGCAAACGCTCCAGCCTCCCCGGCCGCGAGGAGGTTCTCGCTTTCATCGCCGAAAATCCCGGTCAGGCCGGCAAGCGCGAGATCGCGCGCGCGTTCGGCATCAAGGGCAATGACAAGATCGCACTGAAAGCCCTGCTGAAGGATCTCGCCGAGGACGGCCTGATCGAAAAGCATGGCAAGCGGCTGATGCGCGCCGGCGACTTGCCGGGCGTCACCGTGCTCGACGTCACCGGCCGCGATTCCGGAGGAGGCCTGCTGGCCCGCCCGACCGCCTGGGACGAGCTATCCGAGGGCAACCCGCCGCGAATTGAGATCCTGCCGCCCAGAGGCAAGCGTCCGGTTGTCGCCGGCATCGGCGACCGGGTACTCGCCCGCCTCGACCGCATCGACGAGGCGCAATACAACGCCCGCGTCATCAAGGTGATCGACAAGCGCAAGAATGCCGTACTCGGCATCCTGCGCGTTAGCGGCACCGCGGTGCGCCTGGAACCGGTGCAAAAGCGTTCCGAGGAAGTTGCGCTTTCTCCCGACGATATCGGCGAGGCGAAGAACGGCGACCTGGTCGAGGTGCAGGTCTCGCGCGTCGGCCGGCACGGACTGAAGCGCGGCAAGGTTATTCGCGTGATTGGCTCGCTGGCCTCGGAAAAGGCGGTCTCCATGATCGCCATCCACGCCCATGAACTGCCCCACATCTTCCCGCCCGAGGCGCTGAAAGAAGCGGAATCGGTCAAGCCGATCTCCGCAAAAGACGCCAGGAAGCACGAGGATTGGCGCGATCTGCCGCTCCTCACCATCGATCCGGCCGATGCCAAGGATCATGACGACGCCATCCACGGCGCCCGCGATCCCGATGTGGAAGGCGGCCATATCGTCACGGTCGCCATTGCCGATGTCGCCTGGTATGTGCGCAGCGGTTCGGCGATGGATGCCGAAGCGCTCAAGCGCGGCAATTCGGTCTACTTCCCCGACCGCGTTGTGCCGATGCTGCCCGAACGCATCTCCAACGATCTGTGCTCGCTGCGCGAGAACGAGGACCGCCCTGCCCTTGCTGTGCGCATGTGGTTCGATGCCGGCGGCCGCAAGACGAAACACGAATTCCACCGCATCGTGATGAAGAGCCACGCCAAGCTCGCCTACACGCAGGCGCAGGCGGCGATAGACTGCGCGCCGGATGAAAAGACGGGGCCGCTGCTCAAGGACGTTCTTGAGCCATTGTGGGAAGCCTGGCGCTGCATGCATCGCGGGCGCGAGGCGCGCGAACCGCTGGAACTCGACCTGCCCGAACGCAAGATCCTGCTGACGCAGGACGGCACCGTCGACCGCGTCGTCGTACCCGAACGCCTCGACGCCCACCGGCTGGTCGAGGAATTCATGATCCAGGCCAATGTCGCCGCCGCCGAGACCCTGGAGCGCCGCAAGCAGCGTCTGGTCTACCGCATCCACGACGCCCCCTCGCTCGCCAAGCTCGAGAGCCTGCGCGAATTCCTGCACACGATGAACCTTTCGCTGGCGCGCGCCGGCAACATCCGCGCCGCCCATTTCAACCAGATCCTTGGCCGCGTCGAGGGCTCGGAGCGCGAGGAATTGGTCAACCAGGTGGTGCTGCGCTCGCAATCCCAGGCCGAATATTCGCCAGCCAATATTGGCCATTTCGGTCTCAACCTGATGCGTTACGCCCATTTCACCTCGCCGATTCGCCGCTATGCCGACCTGATCGTTCATCGCGCCCTGATTGCCGCACTGGGACTGGGCGAAGGCGGAATCAGCGCGCAAGAGGAAGAACGGCTCGAAGTCGTTGCAGCAGACATTTCGCTGGCCGAGCGCCGCGCCATGCAGGCCGAACGCGACACGGTCGACCGGCTGATCGCGATGCATCTGTCCGAACGGGTCGGTGAGACCTTCGACGGTCGCATCACCGGCGTGACAAGGGCGGGGCTGTTTGTCACGCTTGCGCAAACCGGCGCGGACGGGTTTATACCTATCTCCAAGATATCGGACGAATACTACCATTTCGACGAGCCCAGCTATTCGCTGATCAGCGCCGATACCGGGCTGGCCTACCAGATGGGCCAGACCGTCGAGGTGCGGCTCGCCGAGGCCCAGCCCGTCGCCGGCGCACTGCGCTTCGACATGCTGAGCCAGGGCCGTCCGACCAAGGCAAACCGTGGCGCGGCTGCCTCACGCAGAAAGCCGCACATGGCAGCAAGACGCTCGTCGGCGCGCCGTGGCCGCAAGAGATGAGCTTGAAAAGAGGATGACACGATGACCGAACTCGATCACGCCGGCACGATGCAATATGGCGGAACCGACCGTCCGCTCCTGCCCGCCATGCTGCGTGGCGCGCGCTGTCGCTGCCCGGCTTGCGGCGAAGGCAGGATTTTCTCGCGCATGCTGGCCGTCGAGGCGCAGTGCCCGGCGTGTGGCGAAGAATTGCGGCATCAGCGCGCGGACGACCTGCCCGCCTATCTCAACATCTTTTTGACCGGCCACATCGTGGTTGCCGCCATGGCGGGACTTGTTACCTTTTTGGAACTGTCGATGTGGACGCAGACCTTCGCCACGGCGTCGGTCGCCGTCATCAGCGCCAGCTTGTCGATGCGCCCCCTGAAAGGTGCAGTGGTCGCCGCGCAATGGGCGATGCGAATGCACGGATTCGGTGGTGATGAAAGCTAAGGCATTTCCCGCTGCCGGTCGCCTTGGCGAAGAAGTCGCCCGCATCGAGAACATCATCAACTCGCCACAGATGCGCGAAATGCGCGGACGCCGCCGCGAAGGCGGCCACCCGCCGCTGCGCCCGCGCAATGCCTCGAGCCTGATCGTCGTCGACGGCAAGGGAGCAAATCCACGCATCCTAATGGGCCGGCGCAACCGCTCGCTGACCTTCATGCCTGGCGCGCTGGTTTTTCCCGGCGGTTCGGTCGACCGCGCCGACGCGACGGCCGAGGCCGCCGACACGCTCGACCCGGCCACTGAGGCAAAGATCGTGCCCAATCTGCGCGGCAGGCGCACCCCCGGACGCGCCCGCGCGCTCGGCATGGCGGCCATCCGCGAATTGTCGGAGGAAAGCGGTCTGCTGATCGGCAAGCCGGGCGAACTGGCGAGCGATCATCCCGACTGGCAGGACTTCCGCCGCGAAAGCATCGTCCCCTCCATTTCGAACCTTGTGCTATTTGCCCGTGCGATTACGCCACCCGGTCCGCCGCGGCGTTTCGACACCTGGTTCTTCCTTGCCCGCGCCGAGGACATCGCACACGAACCGCCCGGCGGTTTCACCCCGAGCGGCGAACTGGAGGGGCTGCAATGGCTGACCCCGCAGGAGGCGATCGAGGGCCCGACGCGCGAGATCACCCGTGTCATGCTGGTCGAGCTGATGCGGCGCCTTGAGGCAGATCCGGCGCTCGACCCGTCATGGCCGGTGCCTTTTTATTACTCTGTCAGGTCGCGTTTTCACCGACAGATGATGTAGTCAATCTCCGCCTGCCCCGGGATTCCCGCCGGGCGAGCGCTTCCTTTGTCAGTTGCTTGTTGGATTTCGCCTCATGGGCGTCGATCTTTGGAGCGGAGCATGAACACAGCCGAAAACGCCTTCGGCATGCCCGTCAAGGGGCCGGAAAAAATCGACATGGCCGCCGCCATCGCGGCGATCGCCACCATTTCCTCCGTCGGCGTGGCGATCGGGCTGAGCTTTCCCCTGCTCTCGATCCTTCTGGAACAGCGTGCCTATTCCTCGACCCTGATCGGCGCGAACACCGCCATGGCCGGCATCGCATCCATGGTCGCGGTACCCTTCGTCAACCCGTTGGCGCGGCGCGTCGGGCTCGTCAACACGCTTGTGCTTGCCGCGATCGTCGCCGCCGTCTCTCTGATGGGTTTCTTCTATTTTCCGGGCATCGTCTCCTGGTTCGCGCTTCGCATCGTCTTCCACGGCGCAATCACCGCCTCTTTCGTCCTTAGCGAATTCTGGATCAATACCTCCGCGCCCGAAGGCAAGCGCGGCCTGATCCTCGGCATTTACGCCACGGTGCTTTCCCTCGGCTTTGCCGCGGGTCCAAGCCTGCTGGCGATCATCGGCTCGAAAGGCGTGATGCCCTTCGCCGTCGGGGCGGCAATCATCGCGGCCTCCACCATTCCGGCGATACTGGCGCGCGCGCACCAGCCGAACACGCGCCATGCACCGCAATCGCACTCGGTCATGCGCTACATCCTGCTGGTGCCGATGGCCACCATCGCCGCCTTCGTCTTCGGAGCCGTTGAACAGGCCGGCCTCGCGCTGTTTCCGGTCTATGGCGCGCGCAACGGATTCGACGAGACGGGGGTCGCGCTGCTGCTCATGGTGCTGGCGCTCGGCAATGTCGTGTTGCAGATACCGCTCGGCATGGCGTCCGACAGACTGCGCGACCGTCGCGTGCTGTTGACGGCCTGCGCCGCAGTGGGGGCGATCGGCGTTGCCATCCTACCCTATGCCATGGATCATCTCGTCGTGCTGGTCGTCGGCATCTTCATCTGGGGTGGCGTTACCGCGGGCATGTACACGGTGGGACTGGCGCATCTCGGTGCAAGGCTCAGCGGGCCGGATCTGGCACAGGCCAACGCGGCCTTCGTGCTTTGCTATGCGATCGGCATGGTGATCGGCCCGCAACTCGTTGGCATTACCATGGATTTGCATGACCCGGACGGCTTCGCATGGGCGATGTGCGGGCTCTTCGCCGTCTATGTCCTGCTCGGGGTCGCACGCTTTGGACGCAAGCGCGCCTGAGACGTTTCGCGCGACGCTTGACAATCGCGCCGCCATCGCTAGTTTGCCGGCCAATCGCGGACCGGCGCGCAGGCACCTCCGCAATGGATTTCAACCAGTTCGAACATCAAGCGCCTCGGCCCGAACGGCCGTCGCAATGCCACCGGGAAAACGAAAATGGCCAAGGCAACCACCATCAAGATCAAGCTCGAGAGCACGGCCGACACGGGCTTCTTCTACGTTACCAAGAAGAACAGCCGCACGATGACCGAAAAGATGGTCAAGCGTAAGTACGATCCGGTTGCCAAGAAGCACGTCGACTTCAAGGAAACCAAGATCAAGTAATCGGGTCCTTCAGACCTGATCCGGACAAGCCGCCCCTACGGGCGGCTTTCTTTTTTGCACGTGCGAAAACGAGCCGTTGCCCAAAAGGAACGGTAAAACGCTGCGCCGCACCGCTTCGGGACGCGACGCCGGCATGCCGGATTGTTGTGGAGGTCTGGAAAAAGGGGTCGGCCGGCTTTGGCCATGGTACGAGGAGGCCACGAATGCCAACGCCGGCCGACAAACCCCACGGACCCAGGAGATGCGGCGGACCTGAGCACTCCGTAGGGTATTCCGCAAAGGTCAAGCCCTGACAAATATGTAAGGGAATGCCCCGCTTTTCTGGCGACACTCTGGCGCAACTCATCCCTGAAATCAACACTTTGGTAACCATCCGCAGCCGCGTTTGCGCGCGGTGGTTAGCAGAATGGGTTAATGACCCATGGGCGGTTGCAGGCATGGCCGAATCGATGCCGCCGCAACCGCGTCGGCACATTGCTCGTCAGGGGAAAACGTGGCTTGTCAGGCCGCTTCGGTCATGACCTGATTGCGGCCGGCGCGCTTGGCATTGTAGAGCGCGACGTCGGCGCGCTTCATCATTTTCTCCGGCGTGTCGTTCGCGCTTTCGAGCGTGGAGACGCCGAGGCTGACGGTTACCGGCAATTGTGCAGCGCCGTCCTTGACGATGAAAGGATGCGTCGCGATTTCCAGCCGGATACGCTCTGCCACGATGCGCGCCAGCGCGATATCGGTGTCCGGCATCACGACGACGAATTCCTCGCCGCCGAAACGGCAGGCCAAATCGAGATTGCGCACGTTCTTGCGTACGCGCACCGCAAATTCCCGGATGACCTCGTCGCCGACATCGTGCCCGTACTCGTCATTGATCGACTTGAACCGGTCCAGATCGCAGATGATCAGCGACAACGGCTTCTCGCGTCCCAACGCCTTGTCGAACAGACCCGCCAGATGGCCATCCAGATAGCGGCGGTTATGCAGCCCGGTGAGGCTGTCCGTCACGGCCATCTCGATTGTCGCCTGCACCGAATCGCGCAACATCTCGTTGTAGCGCTTGCGCTTGATCTGGGTGCGCATGCGCGCGAGCAATTCTTTGCGGTCGATCGGGCGGCGAATGTAATCGTTGACGCCAAGCTCCAGCGCCCGCAGCACGCCCGCGTCCTGGTCGGATTCGGATACGATCAGGATCGGCAACATGCGCGTACGCTCCAGCGAGCGCAGTTGCGAGCAAAGCCTGAGCGAGTCGAAGTCGGAAAGCGAAAGCGATATCACGGCGGCGTCGAAATCCTCGTCCGCCGCGCGGAACAGCGCTTCGTGGGGATCCGGAATGACCGCTACGGAATGCTCGACGGCGAGAAACTTGACGATGCGCTCATAGGAAGATGGCCGGTCGTCGACGACAAGCACCCTCGCCTTTTCCCGCTGCGTGCCTATCACCTTGGGATCGAGCATTTCCTCGACACCGAGATCGCGCCCGGTCGTCGCGCGCAGCCGCAATTCGTCGGTCAGAAGCTTGAGCCGCACCAGGCTCTTGACGCGCGTGATCAGCGCGAGATCGTTCACCGGCTTGGTCAGAAAATCTTCCGCACCCGCTTCCAGACCCTTGACCCGGTCCTCCGGGTGGTCGAGCGCGGTGACCATGACGACGGGAATATGCGCCGTCTTCGGGTTTGCCTTCAGTCGCCGGCAGACCTCGAATCCGTCCATCTCCGGCATCATGACATCGAGCAGAACGATGTCGCACTGGCCGTTCTCGCAGATCTCCAGCGCGTCACGTCCGGTATTGGCGGTAAGCACCTGGAAATACTCGGCCATCAACCGAGCTTCCATGAGCTTGATATTGGCGTGTACGTCGTCGACGACCAGAATGCGGGCGGTCATGGAGGATCCTCAACGGGTTTCAGGCGTCGCCGATATAGGATTTCACGGTCTCGACGAACTTCGAAACGGAGATCGGTTTCGAAATATAGGCCTCGCAGCCGCCTCGGCGGATTCGCTCCTCATCGCCCTTCATGGCGAAAGCGGTCACCGCAATCACCGGAATTGAATGCAGATCGTCGTCTTCCTTCAGCCATTTGGTCACCTCGAGGCCGGAAACCTCCGGCAGCTGGATGTCCATAAGGATAAGATCGGGATGATGCTGGCGCGCCAGATCGAGCGCCTCCAGCCCGTTTCGGGTCTTGATCGTCTGATAGCCATTGGCTTCGAGCAGATCATTGAAAAGCTTCATGTTGAGCTCGTTATCCTCAACAATCATCACACTTTTGGACATTGGTAGGTTCCCGCTGGCGCCTTGCCGTGAACGGTGTGCAATCAGAATTTATTTGTTTCGCAACCTTGGTTACCCCAATAATGTTGACGAAACGCAAACATGGCGGCTTCACTTTGCCGATATCGCCGATAAAACCGGCCATCTGACGCAAGCTGGCACAAACATCGGACCGGTGGAACACAGCGCCGGCGGAAACATCGGAAAATGATGCGCGACACGGCGGAATTGCTGGCGATACGGGCGCTGGGTTATCTCGCGGGCGAACCCGAGCAACTCGAGCGTTTTCTCGCGCTGACCGGCGTTTCGCCCGACGATCTGCGGTCTGCTGCGGGCGACCCGTCCTTTCTGTCCGGTGTGCTCGACTTCTTTCTCGGCGACGAAGCCACGCTGCTCGCCTTCGCCGCATCCACGCATACCGATCCGGCCGATGTCGCCATCGCTCGCGAAATGCTGTCGCGCCATGCCGACACCTGAGACGCCTGCCCGGCACCAACACACGCTCGAAAGTGACATCGCGAACCGGCCCGGCCGATCCATCTGCCGCGATTGCCTGCATGCATGGCGCCCGTCCGATACAGGCGCGATCGCACGATGCCCGTCATGCGGCAGTCCGCGCGTGCTGCGCCATCGCGAACTCGACGATCTCGTCATCGCCCATATCGACTGCGACGCCTTCTACGCGGCGGTCGAAAAACGCGACAACCCCGAACTCGCCAACAAGCCCGTCATCATTGGCGGCGGCAAGCGCGGCGTAGTCTCCACGGCCTGCTACATCGCACGCATACGCGGCGTGCGCTCGGCCATGCCCATGTTCAAGGCGCTCGCCGCCTGCCCCGACGCCGTCGTCATACGTCCGAACATGGAAAA
>JAGRLL010000121.1:0-4126 GCA_020441855.1 Nitratireductor sp. | reverse complement strand
AGCCCGGCCGAGGCACTTGTACGCTTCGCAAGGCGCGTCGAGAACGAAACGCAATTGTCGGTTTCGGTGGGCCTTTCCTACTGCAAATTCCTGGCAAAGATCGCATCCGACCTGCAAAAACCGCGCGGTTTCTCGGTAATCGGCAAGGCCGAGGCCGTCGATTTCCTGCGGCGCCAGCCGGTGTCGATCATCTGGGGCGTCGGCAGGGCGACGCAGCGCATGCTCGAACGCGAAGGTGTAACGACCATCGCACAGGTCCAGGACATGGAGGAAGTCGATCTGGTGCGCCGCTTCGGCTCTATCGGCCTGCGTCTTTCGCGCCTGTCGCATGGCAATGATACGCGCAAGGTCGACCCTCGCGGCGAGATGAAGTCGATTTCCGCCGAAACCACCTTTTTCGAGGACATTTCCGGGCGCGACCAATTGGTGCCGATCCTGCGCCAGCTTTCAGAAAAGGTCGCGGCCCGCCTCAAGGCCAAGCATCTTGCGGGTCAGACCGTGGTGCTAAAGATGAAGACCGCCGACTTCAAGACCCGCACGCGCAACCGTGCGCTCGCAGACCCCACCCAATTGGCCGATCGTCTTTTCCGCACGGGGCTGGCGTTGATGGAAAAGGAACTGGACGGTACGCGGTTCCGGCTGATCGGCATCGGCGTTTCGAGTCTGCGATCCGACGAGACGGCCGACCCCCACGACCTGGTCGACATCAAGTCGACGAGACGGGCCCAGGCCGAGCGCGCGATGGACAAGGTCAGGGACCGGTTCGGCCGTCATTCCCTGGAGACCGGCATCACGTTCGAGGCGCAGCCACGCCGCCCTGCGGAAAGGACAGACCACCAAGGCGCCGACATCAGCGAAGATGATTGATAATCAAGCTATATCAGTAAATTACGACAGTTTGTCGATGTGCTCTACTGCGCCGAATCGCACGGTACTTTCTTGAGCATTTCGAGCGACGTCAGGTCGCCCGTCAACGCGTAGTCCGGATAACGCATCGTCAGTTTTCGCGATATGCCGTTGTCATACAGCAGGAAGGAAGCTTCGTAGATCGGCAGGGATTCGGCGGCGTTCCCAACGCCCTTCTCGAAATAGGAGATGGTGACAGGCCAGGTTTTCTGTCCTTCGAGCATCGCCACCGATTCCGCGTTTTCGCCCTCCAGCGGTTCGGACACCACCTTGCCCTCGCCAATAAAGGTGGTGCTGGCGACGACTTCGTCTGCCTCGTCCGATCCGTCGAAGACGTCGCGCTTCAACAATTGCTCGCCGTCCTTGGCCGCACCGATGATGTCGATAAGGTGGGTCGAGATGAAGATCGCCGGCGGCAGTTCGAGATCGCGGCGTTGCGGATCCGACAAGACGACCTTGACCCCGTCCTTGGTGCGGGTGGCCGTCCCTTTCACCGTCGATTCCAGTTGCTTGTCGACGAAGGACTTGGTCAGGAAGTTGAACTCCAGCCCGTTGGGGCTTTCGAAGGTCGTGGTCTGCTGGTCGGTCTGATAGGCTTCCTCCGAAGTGGTGATGTTGGTGACGAAACGGTAGCGTATCGACACGCCATCGCACTCGTTGCCCGACAATTCGTAGACGATGCGCCCGGTCATCGCCTCGATACCGGAGCGATCGCTCGCCTCCTTCAGCGACAGATCGTAGACCGCGCGATGCGGCACCAGGATTCCAAAACCGGATGCAGCGGCGGGCGTGGCCAGCAATGCCGCCAGAACCGGCGCGGCCGTGAGATTGCGGATAATGCTGGCATTCATGTCGGATTGGCCCTTGATACGAAAATGCGAAATTGCGGCGGGACAGGCTGGATTCGTTTCGTTCCCGCACAACGATGTGGCAAAACGGGCCCGGAAGCAAGTTTGACGGGAACTTGTAGCAGGCGCACCGCAATCGCCAAACCCAAACGCCCGATGCGAAGGAAAGGCACGCCACTTGCCGAAAAAGACCGACTGGATCGCAGCCAGCCCCATCGCCCACCGCGCCCTGCACGACGTGCGGGCCGGCAGGCCGGAGAACTCCCTCGCCGCGGCAGCAGCGGCCGTGACTCAGGGGTTCCACATCGAGGTCGATCTGCAGCCTTCGCGCGATCGGGTGCCCATGGTGTTTCACGACTACACGCTGGAACGCATGGCGGGCACAAAGGGCAATGTCCGCGACCTCACCGCCGAAGAACTCGGGCGGCTTGCATTGTGCGGCACGGACGAACGCGTTCCCACGCTTGCTCAATTGCTCGAAACCGTCGCCGGAAAGTCCGGTATCGTCCTCGAACTGAAAGGCCTCGCCGGGCAGGACGAGGGATTCGTCGCCGAAGTGGCGAAAGTGCTTGCCGGCTATGACGGTCCCGTCGCCATCATGTCGTTCAACCACTGGCTGCTCGCCGATGCCCGCCGCGACGCGCCGCATTTGGTGCTTGGCCTTACCGCCGAGGGCGACGACAGCCATTACGGCGAACATGTCGCGGCATTGCGCGCTCACGATCCGGAATTCGTCTCCTATGGCATCGAGGATTTGCCCTGCCGCTTCGTCGCAGAATTCCGCGAAAACACGAAGCGCCCCGTCATCACCTGGACGATCCGCTCGCCGCAGGATGCGGCGAAAAGCGCGCTTTACGCCGATCAGATCACTTTTGAAGGGTTCGACCCGCGATAGACGGGGATTTCTCCTTGCCTGCGCCACATCGCACCATAATTGTTGATGGGCAGCATACAGACGGGAAAACGGAAATTGGCAACCGGCACATTGCAGATCGAGGTGGCGTCCTCCATCGCCGATGCCGATGCACGGGAATGGGACTCGCTGGTCACCGCTTCCTCGACTGCCGCGCCGGACTGCGCCAGCGGAAATCCCTTCCTGCTGCATGCTTTCCTGCGTGCGCTGGAGGAAAGCGGATCGGCCACGGCGGAAACGGGATGGATGCCGCGCCATCTGCTGTTGCGCGACGTTGACGACACCCTTGTTGGCGCCCTGCCCTGTTACCTGAAAAGTCACAGCCAGGGCGAATATGTCTTCGATCACGGCTGGGCCGATGCCTTCGAACGCGCCGGCGGGCGCTATTACCCCAAGCTGCAATGTTCCGTGCCGTTCACACCGGCTACCGGCCCCCGCCTTCTGGCAGCAAAGGGCGAAAAGCGCGAGACCTGGCGCCGCGCCCTCCTCGACGGACTTGAACAGGTTGGCGAGAAACTCGGCATCTCGTCGGCGCACATCACCTTCATGCCACGCGACGAATGGGAGCTTGCGGGCGAAGCCGGATACCTGCTCCGCACCGACCAGCAATTCCACTGGACCAATGACGGCTTTTCGGGCTTCGAGGATTTTCTGGCGGGCCTTTCCTCGCGCAAGCGCAAGAACATCCGCAAGGAGCGCGAAGCGGCCCTCGCCGGCAACGGCATCGAGATAGACTGGCTGAGCGGCGACCGGCTGACCGAGGAAGTCTGGGACCGGTTCTTCGAGTTCTACATGGATACCGGCTCCCGCAAATGGGGCCGGCCCTACCTGACACGCCCATTCTATTCGATGATCGGCGAGACCATGGCCGAGCGCATCGTGCTGATGATGGCCCGCCGCGACGGCCGCTACATTGCCGGCGCCATCAATTTCATCGGCGACGGCACATTGTTCGGCCGCCACTGGGGCTGCATCGAGGATCACCCGTTCCTGCATTTCGAGGTCTGCTATTATCAGGCGATCGATTACGCGATTGCGCACGGGCTGAAATCCGTGGAAGCCGGTGCGCAGGGCGCCCACAAGCTGGCGCGCGGCTATTTGCCCGTCACGACCCGTTCCGCCCACTGGATCGCCCATTCGGGGTTAAGACGCGCCATCGAGGACTACCTCCACCACGAACGCCGCCAGGTGGAGATGGAAAGCGAGGCGCTGAAGCGCCACGGGCCGTTCAGAAAGGCGGATAATCCCTGATCGCCACCTTGCAGGCGATACGCGCGCGACAGGATCGTCTCATCCTCTCCCGAAGCCCGCAAAAACGAACTAACTATTTGTTTTATTGCAATTCCCGACGGAATATCGGTTTCCACTTTTCCCGGATTTGATCTAGGCTGCTCGCGATTTTGTTCACCCAGCCGAGAGTGCCGCATGACCGCATACGAACCCGACAACATCTTTGCCA
>JAGRLL010000120.1 GCA_020441855.1 Nitratireductor sp. | reverse complement strand
TGCCCGGCCCCATGCCGCCGCGCATGCGTCCCATGCCCATGCCCATGGTCGGCAGCACGATGTCGTCGGCCACCTCCTTTTGGTCCTCGCTCAGCACGGCGTAGAGTTTTTCCACCGCCGCCTTGACGGTCCTGATCTCCTCCAGCCTTGCTTCCATGTGCGTTTCCTGAAGGATCAGCCGGTCCGGAAGCGGCTTGTCGAAGAAAGCGCCGCTTTGCATGTCGTCCATGGCGGAGCGCATCATGTCGTTGCGTGTCTCCGCGGTCGACTTCACGGCCTCGGCAAACGTGTCCCAGGCTTCCTTCTGGTTTTCGGTGATCTTGAGTTCCGCCTTCATGAAGGCCAGCCTGCCATCGATGCGGTCGAGCATGTCGTCGGCGTCGTAGCCCATCATGCCGCGGCCCCAGCCGCCCCGCTGCTGCCCCATCATGCCGCCCTGGCCCATCATCCAGCCCATGCCGGGGAACCAGCCATTGCCTGCGGCGAGCGAGGTCGTAACGGGCGCGAACAGGCCGAGCGCCAATGCCAGCGCAATGGCGGTTGCAGTCTTGCGTGAAGAAAACTTGGTCATCGGTTGCATCTCCTGGTGCTTGATCGAAGCGTCGCCCCAACTGGATGCCCCACTTGACTACGACTGCCGCCGAACTCCTTGATCGTAATCAACCGCAAAATTAAGATACTGTAATCTTGAGGCCGCGTGAAACGCTGCCCGTTCGCCGCAAAGTCGAATTTCGGATTCGAAGGCTTTGGTCCTTGCAAGTGCCGAGCTAAGTCGCTAGATGCTGCGAACGCCGCGCGCCGGCCCGCATGCCGGGCCTCGCGGATATCGGGTGATTAGCTCAGGTGGTAGAGCAGCTGACTCTTAATCAGCGGGTCGTAGGTTCGAGTCCTACATCACCCACCAATCCTTCCATTTTCCGCTGCTCTTTAAGCCATTCCCGGCGCCGCTCGCGTCGCCACCATGGCGTGACGCGACGCATAGTCTTGACTGTCTGCACACCATTGCGCCGGTCGAGATCAATATTCCGATCCGCTCAAGCAATTCTGTGCTCAGGCAGCCTAGCCCCTTGAAATAGCGCTAAAAAAGGCAGCGCATACGACTGATGAACTAGTTGCCACAAGCGGGGTTGAACTGCCGCAATGGCTATTCTAGGCTCGTGCCAACAATAAAGGGGATCAGTTTTGAACCGAAAAGCCGACACCGGGCCGCAGGCCGGGTCGCGCGCCAGTGCCGCTGGCGATGCGTCCGCTAAACCCATGGTTCTGTTCGAAGAGGTTCAGAAATCTTACGACGGCGAAACACTGGTCGTCAAAAACCTCAATCTCAGTCTTGGCCGTGGCGAGTTCATGACGATGCTCGGGCCCTCCGGGTCCGGCAAGACCACTTGCCTCATGATGGTGGCCGGCTTCGAAACCGCCACCCACGGCGAGATCTATATCAACGGCAAGCCGATCAACTCGGTTCCGCCTCACAAGCGCGGCATCGGCATGGTCTTCCAGAACTATGCCCTGTTTCCCCATATGACGATTGCCGAGAACCTCGCATTTCCGCTTGAGGTGCGCGGCATCAACAAGGCGGACGCCACCAAGAAGGTGCAGCGCGCGCTCGACATGGTGCAGATGGGCGACGGCAGTTTCCACGGCCGCCGGCCGGCACAATTGTCCGGCGGCCAGCAGCAGCGCGTGGCGCTAGCCCGCGCGCTGGTCTTCGAACCCGAACTCGTACTGATGGACGAACCGCTCGGCGCGCTCGACAAGCAATTGCGCGAGCACATGCAGTACGAGATCAAGCATATTCACGAATCGCTCGGCGTCTCGGTCATCTACGTCACGCATGACCAGAGCGAGGCGCTGACGATGTCGGATCGCGTCGCCGTATTCAACGACGGTGTGATCCAGCAACTGGCACCACCCGAGGAACTCTACGAGAAACCGCAGAATTCCTTTGTCGCCCAGTTTATCGGCGAGAACAACACGCTGCATGGCGTGGTCACCGACATCAAGGGCAATGAATGCAAGGTACGCATCGCCGATGGCACCGAACTGAAGGCCGAGAGGGTCAATGTCGATGCCGTCGGAGACAAGACCACGATTTCATTGCGCCCCGAACGTGTCGAAATCGTCCCCGGCAAAGCCGGCGATACCGTCGAGGCCGTCATCGAGGAACTCATCTATCTCGGTGACCACATTCGTGTACGCATGAATGTGTGCGGCAACGACGAATTCGTCGCCAAGGTTCGCAATCGTGGCGAGCGTTGGGACCTGAAAGTCGGTGAACGGCGCAAGATCGGCTGGAATGTCTCGGACTGCAAGGCACTGGACTACACCGGTCCGTGACGAACGCAATGAGGGTGAATCCAGTAACACTGCTCAGCAACAAGGAGAGAGTGATGAATTTGAGATCAATCCTGGCTGGCGTCGCGGCGTCGACGCTGTTGGCGTCTTCCGCGCTTGCCGCGGACATGACGCTCGTATCGTGGGGTGGCGCCTATCAGGCGTCGCAGGTCAACGCTTATTCCAAGCCCTATCAGGCCATGCATCCCGACATCAACTTCGTGTGGGACGAATCGTCCGCCGAGGCGGTCGCGAAGCTGCGCGCCATGAAGGAAGCCAACAACCTGACCTGGGATCTGGTTGACGTCGACGCGTCCGATTCCTTCCGCCTTTGCGACGAAGGCCTGGCGATGGAAATCGATCCCGACGAACTGCTCGCGGCCGCGCCGGACGGCACGCCCGCGTCCAAGGATTTCGGCGCACAGCTCGTCAATTCCTGCTACATCCCGCAGATCGTCTACTCGACCACGTTCGGCTATCGCGCCGACACGGCCGAATGGAACGGCGCCGAGCCCAGCTCCATCTGCGATGTGTTCGACCTGGAAAAGTTCCCCGGCAAGCGCGCGCTTGAAAAGCGCCCGATCAACAACGTGGAATGGGCGCTGCTGTGCGACGGCGTCGCCAAGGACGATCTCTACGACGTTCTGGCGACCGAGGAAGGCGTAGACCGCGCCCTCGCCAAGCTCGACACCATCAAGGACCAGACCGTCTGGTGGTCGGCAGCCGCGGAAACGCCGCAGCTTCTGGCCGACGGCGAGGTCGTGATCGGTTCGACCTATAACGGTCGCCTGTTCGCCGCGATCGCGGAACAGAAGCAGCCGATCAAGATGCTCTGGGACGCGCAGGTGTTCTCGTTCGACGGTTGGGTGATCCCGGCCGGTCTGCCCGAAGACCGCCTGGCAATGGTCAAGGATTTCGTCAAGTTCGCCACGGACACCCAGCGTCTGGCCGATCAGGCGAAATACATCTCCTACGGCCCGGCCCGCGCCTCGTCCGCGCCGCTCGTCGGCAAGCATGCGACCCTCGGCATCGAAATGGGCCCGCACATGCCGACCGATCCGGCAAACTCGAAGAACGTGATCTACTACAACTTCGAGTTCTGGGCCGACCATCGCGACGACATCGACGCGAAGTTCCAGGCCTGGCTGGCCAAGTAAGGCCGATTGCTTGAACAAGATCGACGGAACGGGGGATCTCCCCCGTTCCTCACCTTGACGGGATGGACATGAGCAACAGCACCGCCAACAGCGCCAACGGGGTAATACTGACCACCCAGGACGGCGTGCCGCTAAAGACCAGCATCGCACGCGCGCTCAGGCGCGAAAAACTGCGGGCGCTGATGCTGATAGCTCCCCTGCTCCTGTTCATTCTGCTGACGTTCGCGATGCCGATCGTCGACATGCTCTTCCGTTCGGTGGAGAACGCCATCGTCTCCGAGACCCTGCCCCGCACCGTGAAAGCATTGAAGGGATGGGACGAGTTGTCGGGCGAACTGCCCGGCGAGCCCGTATTCGCCGCGTTGCACGAAGATTTGGTTCCCGCCGTGGAGGCCAAGTCGCACACCCGTCTCGGATCGCGGCTGAACTACGAAAAATCGGGCATGTCGAGCATGTTCCGTTCCAGCGGGCGCAAAGTCTCGCAGATGACGGACGGCGATTACAAGGCCCAGTTCATCGAGGCCAATAACGGCTGGGGCGAAATCGAGACCTGGCAGATCATCAAGCGCTTCAGCGGCAACTTGACGGACGGCTACTTCCTTAATGCCGTCGACGCGCATCACGTGGCCGACGGAAGCATCGAGATGAAGCCTGAATCGGACCGGCTGTACCTGTTCCTGTTCTGGCGCACCTTCTACCTTTCCATGGCGATCACCGTGTCGTGCATCCTGCTTGGCTATCCGGTCGCCTTCATCATGGCCAATCTGCCGCTGCGCACCTCCAATCTCCTGATGATCCTGGTGCTGCTGCCGTTCTGGACCAGCCTGCTCGTGCGTACCTCCGCCTGGAAGGTGCTGTTGCAGCAGCAAGGCGTGATCAACGACATTCTCGTGTGGGCGCACATCATTTCCGATGACAACCGGCTGGTCATGATCAACAACCAGACCGGCACGATCATCGCCATGACGCATATCCTGCTGCCCTTCATG
>JAGRLL010000456.1 GCA_020441855.1 Nitratireductor sp. | reverse complement strand
ATTCATCGGGGGCACGATTGGCCACCAGGCCAGCTGGGTTATCCAGTTCCTGCTGACCACCGCTGTGTTGCTCGGGCCAGGCAAGGTGTTCTACCTGAGAGGCATCCCCGCTCTCATCAAGGGGGCACCGGACATGAACAGCCTTGTCGCGGTCGGAACCGGCGCAGCTTACATCTACTCTGTCATTGCGACCTTCCTGCCCTCGCTTCTGCCGGATGCGGTTCGCGCGGTCTATTTCGAGGCCGCCGCGGTGATCGTGGTGCTGATACTGCTGGGACGGTTCCTCGAGGCGCGGGCAAAGGGCCGCACCGGCGCGGCCATCCAGAAATTGCTCGGGCTTCAGGTCAGAACCGCGCGCGTCTTGCGGGACGGCGAACCGGTGGAAGTGGCAATAGAGGAAATCCGGCTCGGCGATGTTCTCCTCGTGCGTCCGGGCGAGCGGATTGCCGTGGACGGCGAACTGGTCGAGGGCGAGAGCCACGTCGACGAGAGCATGATCACCGGGGAGCCGGTGCCCGTCACCAAGGCAACCGGTGATCCAGTAACCGGCGGCACGGTCAACGGGGCCGGAAGCTTTCGGTTCCGTGCAACGCGCGTCGGCGCCGACACGACCCTTTCGCAGATAATTCGTATGGTAGAAGAAGCGCAGGGTGCGAAGTTGCCGATCCAAGGCCTCGTCGACCGGATCACGCTCTGGTTCGTGCCGGCGGTCATGGCGATCGCTGCATTGACGGTATTGATTTGGCTGATCTTCGGCCCCGAGCCGGCGCTGACCCTTGCGCTGGTGGCAGGCGTGTCTGTCCTCATCATCGCATGCCCCTGTGCGATGGGTCTTGCCACGCCGACGTCGATCATGGTCGGCACCGGACGCGCGGCCGAGATGGGTGTTCTGTTTCGCAAGGGCGATGCATTGCAAATCCTGAGTTCGGTCGACGTGGTCGCATTCGACAAGACCGGCACTCTCACCGAGGGGCGCCCCGAACTCGTCGACGTGATCGTGGCCGAAGGCTTCGACCGCACTGATGTGCTGGGCCGCGTGGCCATGGTCGAAGAGCAGTCGGAACACCCCATCGCCGAAGCAATCGTGCGCGGCGCGCGTCGTGAAGGAGCAGCGCGTCATGAGGTGTCGGAATTCAACTCCATGACGGGATACGGGGTTCGCGCCCGCGTCGGAACGACCGAGGTTCTGGTAGGCGCCGATCGGCTGATGCAGCGCGAGGGCCTGGACCTGGGCGCTCTGGCTGCCGAGGAAGCGCAACTGGCCCGGCGCGGTCATACCGCCCTCTACGCCGCGATTGATGGAAAGGTGGCTGCGGTATTCGGCGTGGCGGATCCGGTGAAATCCGCAAGCGCTGCGGCCATTCAAGAGTTGCACAAGCTCGGATTGAAAGTGGCGATGATCACAGGAGACAAGCCAGAGACAGCCGAAACCATCGCAAGGGAGACCGGGATCGATCATGTGATCGCCAGAGTTCTTCCCGACGGCAAGGTCGCTGCGCTCGACGAACTGCGCACGAAGGGTCAGAGGATCGCTTTTGTCGGCGATGGCATCAACGATGCGCCGGCGCTGGCCCATGCCGATGTCGGCATCGCAATCGGAACCGGGACCGACGTCGCCATCGAATCCGCAGACGTCGTGCTGATGTCGGGCGACCTTCGCGGCGTGGTCAACGCGTTCGAGGTTTCCCGCCGGACGATGCGCAATATCCGCGAGAACCTTTTCTGGGCGTTCGGATACAACACCGCCCTGATCCCGGTTGCGGCCGGCGTACTATACCCCGCGTTCGGTGTGCTTCTGTCACCCATTTTGGCGGCAGGTGCCATGGGACTGTCTTCTGTCTTTGTGCTGACGAACGCGTTGCGGTTGCGACGGATCGCTCCGGCAATGGATGAAAGGGCTTCTGCCCACCCAACTCCCGCACAACTCGTGCCGGCGCCGGCCGAATGAGAAGGAAACTGACGATGAATATTGGTGATGTCTCACGAATTTCAGGCCTGCCTGCGAAGACCATACGCTACTATGAGGACATCGGCCTCATCCGGCCGCTAAGGGGCGAAAACGGCTATCGCAGTTTCCAAGACAAGGATCTGCACAAGCTGGCGTTTCTCGGCCGCGCCCGTGCATTGGGCTTCACGATCGAAGATTGTCGGAACCTGCTGGCTCTCTATGAGGATGATGGACGGGAGAGCGCTGCCGTGAAGCATATCGCCGAAGACCATTTGGCGAGGATCGACGAAAAGATCGCGCAGCTCCGTTCCATGCGGGCCACTCTCGCTGAACTCGTCAATGCTTGTGCGGGTGACCATCGTCCGGACTGCCCGATACTTGATGATCTTGGCCATGGAGATCGACCTGCAAGCGACCAATTGAAAAAGCCAGCAGGTAATTGCAGCCACTAAATCCACCTCCAATGGAGGCCGACATTTAAAAGCCTTCACCGGTCGGAAAACGGTAGGTCAGGGTCGCGTTGATAGAGATCAAGGATCGCTTCGTTTTTGCGAGTAAGCTGAAAAAAAGTAGGTTATGAAATGACCGTCAAAGCCCAAAGAGAAGCCCGATTGAGAGCGCTGCCGCGTTCGCGGTCGGTATTGTGGGCGATGATAGCAATGTTCTACGTCCTCGCGCCGTTATTCCACCAATTTAGCGAGAACATTGACACTGGTTTGCACGCGGTCATCAGCGTGAGCCATTCATATGATGGTTCCGATGGCAATCGCGTTGTACCTGCTCATTCCAAGGTATGCAGTACGGCCAGTCATTGCCTGTTACCGGCTGTTCTCCTGGCCGGATTTTCTGGCATTGACGCAAGTCGTCAGCATCAGCACTTTATTACGAAACAGCTTCCGGAATGGCTGTTCCTGTCGTTTCCATCTCCCCCTCCAAAGTCTGCCTGAAACATAGGGTAACCCTGTCCGGCTGACGATGGCGCCAACCCGCGTGAGCGAATACTGAGCGCCACTGCGGCTCTTTCCGCAATAGCTCAAGAGTCTGACTTGCCTCGTTGGATCTGCGATAGCGCCCGCTGAAATGCGGGACGCAATTCGCATTCGTCGCCCCTGTCGGTTCGGACAAAGCCGAAAATGCAACAGCCCGTGCGGGCGATGCATAAGGAGCGGATAATGGAAGCAATAGTTTATTTTCTCGTCTGGGCCGGACTGATCCTGCTCATGATGCGGTTTGGCTGTGGCGCCCATGTAATGGGACATGGCCACAACTCTCGAACAAAGCAGTCGGAGGGAGGTAGTAATACTGATCTGCGCTGGATCGCGCCTGAAAGTGCCATTGATCCCGTGTGCGGGATCACAGTCCATACGAATGCGGCGAAGTCCGCAGTGCATGACGGGCACGTGTTCTACTTCTGCTCGCGAGAATGCCGCGAACGCTTTGAGGCGGCACCTGATACATATCTAAGTCAGGAAACTGCGACCTTGGAGACAGGGGAGGCTGTTCATGGCTGACTCACGCAACTCCAGTCCGGGCTACGCGATCAGGGTCGCTCCGCAGGTGTCGAACACACCGCGTATTCCGGTCATCGCATTCGGCATGAGCCTTGGCTTGTTTCTGGCGATCACGTTCGTCCTGTGCGTCGGCTTTGATCTCATCTTTCCGGGAATGGCGATGTACCAGACATGGCTGAAACTTCTTCCCGGATTCACCTGGTTGAGTATCCCGAGCTTCCTGCTCGGTCTGGTCGAGGCATTTGCCTACGGCTGGTATGTCGCGCTGATTTTCGGCCCTCTCTTCAACTACTTCGCGGCACGCAGGTTCTGTTGAACACGGCCATATTAATGGAGACCAAAATGAAAACAGAAATGAAATTCGCGTTAGCGACAGCAACTCTGACTTTGCTCGGAACCGTGCCGACATTCGCGACCACCGTCTACATTCCAGAGGGGAGCGCTGGAGAAATCCTTGTTGTGGATGCCGACACCGGTTCGGTCGAGGCGCGCTGGCCAGGTTTTGAGGCTGTCCACGGTCTGGCCGGAGTACCAGGCGCACGTTACATCGTTGCGGGCAGTTATTCCGAGGTGGCGAAAGAAGAAGCAGAGGC
>JAGRLL010000119.1 GCA_020441855.1 Nitratireductor sp. | reverse complement strand
CTATCGGCGGATTGGTGAAGCCCAAAACGCTTAAGCAGAAGGCTCGCGCACTAATTCACAAGCGCAAGAAACGCCGCCTAGACTCCAAGTAATCCAATTGGATAACATTTCCGATGGTCTTGGCATGATTCGCCACACCTCTCGGAAACGCCTCTTTGACGGGCCACTGCCCGAGAAAGGAGGTGAATGCGCATGTCCAAGACCAAGATTGGTCGCTCCGCCAAGACTGGCCGTTTCACAACGGTCAAAAAGGCGGAACGCTACAAGAATACTCATGTAGTGGAGACCATCAAGAAGAAGTAGTGGCCTAGCTGCTGCTTGCCGGGCGGTGTTTCTTCGCGGGAGCGCCGCCCGGTTTCTTTTGATGGTCTGATTCGGTTAACGGTTTCTTACCGTGCGGCTTCGGCGGTGTAGCGAGCATGCCCTTCACGGTGCGGTCAAAAGCCGAATCATCTGTCTTTCCGCGCACTGCCGTTTCACCTTCGTCAATGCGTTGTGGCTTGTTCGTCATTTTTTCAGTGGACCGCTTGTGGATTTGTGTTGATTGCGGGGCAAGGCCGTCCTCAAGGCGCCACTAAATCCTACACCTCACCCGACATGCGATATTGATGAAGTGCGAATCATCTCGATTTGCATTGCCGGAAGGCGGACGGATGTGCCTGGACTCGCGATCTAAACACACCCGCCCTTAACCGGGTTTCCGGCTGGCGCACCCCGTATTGCTACGGGTGCCTTCTACCCCGATCCGTCCGGGGTAGTCGTCTTCCCGGGGAAAGCCGTCTGATCTACGGCCCAACCCGGCAACCGCCGAGGGCGGTACGGTCCCGGGCTTGATCAACCCGGGGCCACTCCTCGATTTGGGGGCGGCTTGGTGTTGGTCCGGGGCTTCCGATCCATGGTCCAGTGGGTTTAATTCCCACCGCCTCCACCTCGACTCTTTGTGCGTCTCACGCACGTATGCATGATAGGCATATTCCTACAGGCACATAAACTGCCCGTTTACAAAAAAACTTGTAGCCGGCCTGTCTTCCCCTATCTGCGAATCGCGCTCACTTTTCTCAAGTATGTAGCTAGGAAAATAATCCTTGACACCGTAACGGTGATCGGGTAGGTTTTGGCTACGGTCGCAGAAATGGGACGAGAGACAGGCCAAGGCCTTGAATGAGACAGCCGGTTGGGTTCGCCCCGCCGGTTTTTTGTTGGGAGTTTGTTTTCGCTCACGGCCGAGCGCGGCTTCGCCGCTGGCCTGCGCGTGCGCGGTCCTGACCTGCCCGGCGGCCTCTTCGGCCGCTTTGGAGTCATGACGCGGAACTTGCGAGGATACCTCCTTCCCTGCGTGGCAGGGCAAGGATTGGTGGCTAACCAATCCGCCAGCCCGTGAACGGACGCATTGCCGGAGGCGTTGCAGAAACTGACCAACAACGCTGCCGTATCAGTCCACCCCTGCGTGGCAGGGCAAGGATTGGTGGCTAACCAATCCGCCAGCCCGTGAACGCTCGCTCTCGCGGAGCGAGAGCGAAAACCAGCCTGAAGGAGCAACACGTTGCCCAACCCTCCAGCACCGGCGGGCGTTTCGCCGCGCTCCAATTTCGCCGTTCCCGACTTTGCGGGCATGGCTTGCCGGCTTGCCTTCATGCTGGAAGAGGAGATTGCCGCGCTCGAGATCGCCGAGCGCGAGCCGGGTTATTCGGACAACCGCGTCAAGGCGCTCATCGCGCTGACCAAGACCCTGCAGGCCATGGAAGACATGGTCCAAAAACAAGAAGAAAAGAATGCAGATGACTCCGGCACCGGAGATTACCGCGACATTGTGGAATACCGCGAGGCGATTGCGCGAAAGCTTGAAGCGCTGGCTGCGGCAGAAGACGGACGGGGCGGGGCGGCTGGCCGCGATCCTGACGCCGGCGGAACTGACGAGGATTGAGCGCGACTGGCCGCTATGGGCGCGCGACACGCAGACCCCGCCGCCGGGCAATTGGCGCACCTGGCTTATGCTGGGCGGGCGCGGCGCCGGCAAGACGCGCACGGGCGCCCAGTGGCTGAACGGCCTTGCCAATGGCGACCCGCATTATCCGGGCGACGCGGCGGGGCGTGTGGCGCTGATCGGCGAGACCTATGCCGACGCGCGCGCCGTGATGATCGAGGGCGAATCCGGCCTGCTCGCCATTGCATCCCCGCGCGAGCGGCCGCAATGGAGCCCGTCGCTGCGCCAGCTCTACTGGCCGGCGAGCGGTGCGATCGGGCAGGTCTTTTCCGCCGCCGACCCGGAAGGGCTGCGCGGTTTTCAGTTCGGCGCCTGCTGGTCCGACGCGAAGACGATTTGGGGATCGCTGATCTCCGTTGCCGCGGCGCTGGCGGCAACGTTCGGCATCGCCATCGACACGCAATCGCAACTCGCCATCGCCGACGCCGCCGTGGAAATCGTCGGCGCTGCCGGCGCGCTGATCGCCATCTACGGCAGGCTCACCGCAACACGGGTCATCGTGTGACGGCCAGCTGGCTCTCCGCCCTTGCCGCCTTCGCGGCCGCGCTGCGCGAACTCGTCCGCCTTGTCGCCGGCGCGGCCGAACGCCGCCGCCGGCGCGAGGACGCGGCGAAGGACGCGAAGGCTTCAGGCTATGACAAGTTTTTCAGGGCTACACGTGTCCGGCAGGCGGTGCGCGAAAGACTGGCGGCCACCCGCGCCACCGGCTGCAAGGCCGATCCGACCGGCGATGGCGGCAATACTCCTGCCGATGGCCCTCCTGCTGACGGCCTGTCAATTGGGTTCGAGGGCGACAAATACCGCCGCGACTGAAAACTGGGCTTGCCTCGCCTTCCAGCCTATCCGCTGGTCCACCCGCGACACGAAGGAAACCCTCGACCAGATCGCCGAGCACAACGCGGTGTGGGAAGCTTTGTGTGGGGCAGGGGAAGAAGTTCTTCGACTCCCCGCTGACGGGCCGACTTAGTTTCCCCCGTTCATTTTCAGTTCAGGGCGTTTCTGGTATGCAGGGGCCCATGAGATCGCCGCTTTCCCTTTTGCGCGCGCCGTTGGCCGCCATCGTCCTTGCCTGCGCCCTGCCGGTCGCGGCCGCTTCCGCCGATTGCGGATCGGCGGCGAGCGCGGCCTGCGCGCAGGCGGGCTGTTCGCAGATCCTCTCGGTGCAGGATCGCGGTGGCACCTGCGTGGTGACCATGCTGGTGCCGGGCGCCGCCGGCCAGCCGCCGCGCCGGCAGACCGTCAGCGTGCCTGGCTGAGGCGCGGAGCGGGACCATGCGCATTCTTGTCGTCGAGGATGACCGAGACTTGAACCGCCAGCTCGGCGAGGCGCTGAAGGAGGCCGGCTACGTGGTCGATGCCGCCTTCGACGGCGAGCAGGGCCATTTCCTCGGCGATACCGAACCCTATGATTGCGTCGTGCTCGACATCGGCCTGCCGCAGATGGACGGCGTCACCGTTCTGGAGAACTGGCGACGCGAGGGACGCGACATGCCGGTGCTGATCCTGACCGCGCGCGACCGCTGGTCGGACAAGGTCTCCGGCATCGACGCCGGCGCCGACGATTATGTCACCAAGCCCTTCCACATCGAGGAGGTGCTCGCCCGCGTGCGCGCGCTGATCCGCCGCTCTGCCGGCCACGCCGCCTCGCAGATCGAATGCGGACCGATCCTGCTCGATACGCGCCTGTCGAAGGTCACCGTCGACGGCAACTCGGTCAAGCTTACCTCCCACGAATTCCGCCTGCTCTCCTAT
>JAGRLL010000011.1 GCA_020441855.1 Nitratireductor sp. | reverse complement strand
AGATCATCTCGCGCTGGCGCGGCTACCATGGTTCCGGCCTGATGAGCGGCTCGCTGACCGGCCTTGAACTCTACCACAAGAAGTTCGATCTGCCGTTCGCGCAGGTGCTGCACACCGAAGCGCCCTATTATTACCGCCGCGCCGATGCCGACCTGAGCGAAACGGGCTTCACCGATCTGTGCGTTGCCGAACTGGAGCGGATGATCGAGCGCGAGGGCGCCGACACCATCGCCGCCTTCATCGGCGAACCGGTTCTGGGCACGGGCGGCATCGTGCCGCCGCCTGCAGGTTACTGGAAGGCGATCCAGGAAGTACTGGAACGCCACGACATCCTGCTGATCGCCGACGAGGTGGTGACCGGCTTCGGTCGTCTCGGGTCGATGTTCGGCTCGGACCATTACGATCTCAAGCCCGATCTCATCACCATCGCCAAGGGGCTTACCTCGGCCTATGCGCCGCTGTCGGGTTCCATCGTCTCCGACAGAATGTGGAAGGTGCTGGAACAGGGCAGCGACGAACTTGGTCCGATCGGCCATGGCTGGACCTATTCCGCACATCCGATCGGCGCGGCGGCGGGCGTCGCCAATCTCAAGCTGGTCGACAGTCTCGGCCTCGTCGCCAACGCGAAAGAAACCGGAGCCTATCTCAACAAGGTCATGACCGAGGCGGTGGGCAGCCACGCCCATGTCGGCGAGGTGCGCGGCGAAGGCATGCTATGCGCCGTGGAATTCGTGAAGGATCGCGACAGCCGCACTTTCTTCGACGCGAGCGAAAAGGTGGGCATCCGGGTTGCCGCCGCACTCGCCGGGCACAACGTGATCGGGCGGGCCATGCCGCAAGGCGACATTCTCGGCTTTGCGCCTCCGCTTTGCCTGACCCGCGAAGAGGCCGACGAGATCGCAGGCAAGACCGCAGCCGCCGTCAAGACCGTACTCGGCGACTAGACCGGAACCTCCGGTCAGGGCCGCGCGCCTCGCCTTGCGGCCCGGCCCGCTCGGCGATGGCTGGCGGTCAGGATACTTCTTCCAGCAGGGCTCCATGGTTTTCCGGGCCATGGGAGGAATCGTATCCGTTCGGATTTCTGGATTGCCAGTGCCAGGCAGACCGGCACATCTCGGCAATGCCGTATTGCGCCTTCCAGCCAAGCAATCGCTCCGCCTTTCGAACATCCGCGATGCTGGTTGCGATATCCCCCTCGCGGCGGGCGACGATCTCGTAGGGCACCTTGCGTCCGGAGGCAGCCTCGATCTCCCGGATCATCTCCAGCACCGTGGCGCCGCGGCCGGTCCCGACATTGATCGCCTCACAGCCGCTAAAACGCGACGCGTAGTCGAGGGCAGCGACATGGGCGCGGGCAAGATCCTCCACATGGATGTAATCGCGCTCGCCGGTGCCATCACGGGTCGGATAGTCGTTGCCGTAAATGCGCAGCCTGGCGAGCCTGCCTGCCGCCACCTGCGTGATATAGGGAACGAGGTTGTTCGGCGTGCCCGAGGGGTGTTCGCCGATCAGTCCGGAAGGATGCGCGCCGACCGGGTTGAAGTAGCGCAGCACGACGGCCGTGAATTCGGGCCTGCTCGCCACCCAGTCGGAGATGACCTTCTCGATGAAATGTTTTGTCCGGCCATACGGATTGGTTGGCTGGGAGGGATGGCTCTCGTCATAGGGAAGGTACCGGGCCTCACCATAGACCGTCGCCGAGGAAGAGAAGACGATTGTGCCGCACCCCGTCTGCTCCATCGCCCGCAGGAGCTTGATCGTCCCGACAACGTTCTGGGAATAATATTCGAGCGGCTGGCTGTTGGATTCGCCGACCGATTTTAGCCCGGCGAAATGGACGATCGCCTCAGGCCTGAACGAACGCATTGCGCGCAGCAGGGCATCTTCGTCGCGGACATCCCCGTTTGTCACCTGAAAATCGACATTGGTCAGCCGCCTCACACGACGCAGCGCTTCGGGCGAGCTGTTGGAGAAATTGTCGAAAACAAGTGCTTCGTGACGTTCCTGGAGAATCTGGAGCAGCGTGTGGCTGCCGATGTAACCAGCACCACCAGTGACCAATACGCGCATACACAAGGTCCTTTTGTTTCCTCGCGTCGCCTGGTCCGTTTCAACGGCTGAATGGCACGGACCCCGAAAGGCCAGGCGCCAGGCAGTCAAGGCACGCGACGCGGAACTCTCCTGCACGCCTCCCAATACACAGCATATTACACTCAGATCGCCATTTCACAATATTGCATAGTATTAGTAACCAATCATGGTAAATATGTATCAATTTATGTTGGATTTTATTGGAAAACTATAAATTGTTTCATTATAACACATCTTTTGTACCAAAATGATACAAACTTCAATAACTTGAAATATAAGTAATTCTGTATTAATTTCAACGGCAGTTTGGGCCGTCGAAATTTGCGGGTTCGTTTGGTGTCCCCTTTGTCACTGATAAGAAGCGCCGTTGCGGCATGCATGATTTTTCTGGTTCACGCCGGATGCGCCCACGCGCAGCCGGTCAACCGGCATGTGCTGGCGCTCTATGACAGCGCACAGGAACCGACGCCCAAGGACACGCTGATCCACACTTTCGCCGACATGCCCCTCAACCACATGGGCTATGTCGTCGACTATCACGATCTGAAAACCGGCCTGCCGACCGACGAAGACCTGGAGGGCAAGGTCGCCATCCTGACGATGTTCAGGGGGCAGATTTCCTCGCCCTCGGCCTATTACCGCTGGCTGGCGCGCAAGGCGGACAAACTGCCCAGGATGATCATTCTGGGCGTCATCGGCGGGGATCTGAACAACGCCAACCGCAGGCTCATCCAGCCGGTCTTCGAACGCATGGGCCTGCACCTGACCGGCGACTACGTCATCCATACGCGCCAGTCGAGCATCGTCGCCGAGGACCCGGATCTCATCGGCTTCGAAGCGCGGCCGGACCCGGTGCCGCCGCAGCACGCCATCGTGACAGCGAAGGGAAGCCAGGCGCGGATCGGGCTCCGCTACTCGATCACCGAACTGGGCAAGCGATACGACAGCGTCGTGGTCGCGACGGGTCCGGGCGGCGGCTATGTCGCCAGCGGCTTCTATTCCTACTACGATCCGGCGCTGAACCTGGCGCGCTGGGTGATCAACCCGTTCGAGTTTTTCCGCCGGGCGCTGGACCATCCCGCCTTCCCCATCCCCGACACTACGACCGTGTCCGGCAGGCGCCTGTATTTCAGCGAGGTCGACGGCGACGGCTGGAACAGCGTCACGCGCATCGAACGCTACCGCAACCAGAATGTCAGCGTTGCGGAAGCCATGATCAGCGAGCTCATCGAGCCTTATCCCGATCTGCCGATTTCGGTCGCGCTGGTGCTGTCCGACATGGATCCGCGCTACGGTGCACGGCCGGATTCGGTGGCACTGGCCAAGAGGGCGTTTGCCCTGCCGCAAGTCGAGGTCGCCAGCCACACGCACACGCATCCCTTTGAATGGCAGTTCTTCGAACGCTACAACCGCGACCGAGAACTCGCGCTTGTCGACAGGGGCGCGGCGCGCAAGCCGGCCGGCGTGTTTCAGAGGCTCGGCGCAATGTTCGGGCTTACCTCGGGCAGGAATGCCGGCAAGTACATTGCCAGCAATCACGACCTGCCGCGCGCCTATTCCAAGGAACCGTTCGATCTCGACCGCGAAATCGGCGAGGCGTTGCGCAAGACGGAGGCGCTCGCCCCTCCGGGCAAGAAGATCAAGCTCTACCAGTGGAGCGGCAACGCCCAGCCTTTCGAGGCGGCGATCCGGGCGACGCGACAGGCCGGCGTCCGTAACATCAATGGCGGCGACACGCGCTTCGACCGCCAGAACCCGTCGATCATCTACATCTCGCCGCTGTCGCGCGTGGTCGGAGCCGAGCGCCAGATCTACGCGGTCAACACCAACGAGAACAATTACACGATGCTGTGGACCGACCGGTTCCACGGCTTCAGCCAGGCGCGAGAAACTTTCAAGCGCACCGAGAGCCCGATACGCCTGCGCGGCATCGACGTGTACTACCACACCTATTCCGCCGAGCGCGCCGCTTCGCTCGATGCCGTACGCAGCCACCTAGACTGGGTCCGCACACAAAAGGTGACGCCGATCCATGCTTCGGACTACGCGGCGATCGCCGACGGGTTTTTCAGCACCCGCATGGAACAGACCGGCCCGCTGCGCTGGACGGTTTCCGAACGCGACGGGCTCAACACGGTGCGCTTCGACGACGCCGATGACCTCGCACTCGACATGGAAGCCAGCGAAGGCGTGCTGGGCTCCCTGCACTATCAGGGATCGCTCTATGTCGCGCTCGATGCCGACGTCGCTACCGCGATCGTCGCCCTCGCGCGAAAGGGTGGCACTTCGGCGGACGGCGAGCGAAAGGCGGACAGGCTCGAAACAGCGCAACTGCACGACAGCCGCTGGGTGATCCAGGGGATGCGGCGCTCGCCATGCGCCCTGTCCTTCAACACGACCGGCTTCGGCATGGGCGAGTTCACATGGACCAACGTGCCGCCCAGCCAATACGACATCACCGCGAAATCCCATCTGGGCACGACGATACAGGTGAAGGCTTCCGCGGACGATAGCGGCACGCTTGCCTTCAACCTGCCGCTCGACGCGCGCAACCAGCCTGTCGACGTATCCGTCGCCTGCGCTGCCGGCGAGGCGCCGCGGTCATGAAGGCAAACCCGCTCGTCCTCACCATCGGTCTGGCAATTGCTGCAACAGGCATCGCAATCCTGTTCGTGCCAGGCACCTTTGAATCAATGTCGATGCTCAGTCGCGACCGGCGCGGCGAGGCAGCCGTCAGGGTCGGCAATCAGGCGCGCCTCGACGGGGATCGCGACCCCGCTTTTCTCGACATGCTGATCGACCTCAACCGCGAGTATGGCGACTCGACCTCCGAGGCGGCGGCGATTGACGACTATCTGGCGAAGCATCCGAACGACCTCGGCGTGCTGCGCAAGGCCGTCGCCTATTACGAAAACATGCAGGACAACGCGGCCCTGACCGCCATGCTCGAGAGGGTGGTCGCGCTTTCAAAGTCCCCCGCCGATATCGAGAAACTGGCGCGCATCTATCGGCTCTGGGGACAGTTCGACAAGGAGCGCAAGCTGCTTCTTGCCAATCGGCAGGCAAAGCTGTCGCAGGCGATGGCCGTGCGCCTGGGCGAATACCTCCTTGAAGACAACGAGCCCGGCCTGGCCATCGCTTCGCTCGAGCCGGTAGTCGACGTGCCGGGCGAGACCCGCAGCGACGCAAGAGCGCTCCTGTTCGACATCCTGGTCCGCGACGGCAAGACGGCGCAAGCGGCCGAGCATGCGGCGCGGTGGGTGAATGCCGGTCTGCGGCCCGCCGAACAGGCGCTCTTCGTGCTCAGCCTCGCGGCGGCGGGAGACGACAACGCGGCGCGCACGCTCGCCTCGAAACTGCCGGACGATCCCGCTGGTCGCTCGAACCTGGCCTGGGAACTCGTCGGCGAAGGCCGCCTCGACATCGCCCGGACGGTCGTCAACGAATGGATGGCGCATGCCGATCCGGCGACGACGCTGAAGGCCGCGCGGTTGTATGTCGAGATCGCCGGCAGCATCAACGAATTCCATTCGGTCTATCAGGACATACATCGCGGCCTGACCGACGGCGACGAGAGCGGTGTGGCGCGGGCGATGATACTGACGCGCCTGCTGTACGAGATCTACGGCTACGACTCGATCGCCAATGTGCGGCCGCTGCTCGATGCCCGGCAGTTCGCCCTCCAGCCGCTTCTCGGCGCCGCGCTTTCCAACGAGGAACTCAATCCGAGCGCCACGCGCTACTTCCTGCTGTCAACCGATCTGGCGCGGCTCGATCCGGCCGAAGCACTCCTGTGGGCCGGGCTGGCAAAGACCAATTTCAAAGTCGCCGAACTCGCAGACGAACTCGCCGCGAGGTGGAGATCGGGCACGCTGGCGCCAGCGCTGGTGCCGTTTTTCCGCGAGACGGCAGTTCGCGCCGGCATGCCCGACCCCGCGTTTGGCGACCCGCGCCTCTCCTCGCAGATCTTCGCGCTGCCTGGCGCAAAAGGAGCGCCCGGATGAGACCGACGCCTAATCCGCACGCCGGACAGGACCAAAACGTTGCGCCCGGCAATAGCTGGCGAAGCAACAGGATGTGGATGCTCGAACTCGCCGCAAGCATGCTCGCGCTGTGGGCGATCAACGGCCTGCTTGTGCCGGTGCTTTCCATCTCGCCCAATCCGCTGTGGCTGCCGGTTCTCGTCTTCGCCATCGTCTACGGCAAGGGACCCGGCATCGCGGCGGCGCTGTCGGCTTCGGCCATCGCGCTTGTCAACGGCAACGGTCTTGCGCCTGGCGGGGATTTCTACGCCATCGGCCTTTCCGCCCTGAGCGATCCGATCCTGTGGCTGCTGGCCGGGCTCGGCCTGGGCGAAGCCCGCGATCGTTGGCAACAGCGATACACGGATCTGGAAGCCGAGAACGAAAAGCTGCGCGTGCAGCGTTCGGCAATCGCCGATTATGCGACCGTCCTGCGGGAACATGTCGACAGGCTGGAATTTGCGATCGCCACGGCGAACGCCAGACCCCGCGCCGACACGGACGCGGCAGACGGCACACGCGCCGAAGATACGGCAATGACCGAAGACAGGCCGAGACCAACACCTTCCCTGCTCCAGGTCGAGGAGGGAAGGCGTTGATGCGTCCGCGTTCATCCAGGAGCAATGATCTGGCCAGGAGCAACGACCCGGCGCGCGTGGCCGGCCCGCGCATGCGCGACGTCGCGATCGTGCTTGCAGCCGGAACGCTCGACGGCCTTCTGGTGCTCTCGGTTCTGGGGCAGGCGATTGCGCTGCCTGTTGCCTTCGCCCTGCATGCCGGTGCCACGATGCTGGCCAGTATCGCGATGCTGCACGGCGCACGGGACACCACATTCGCGCTGTTGAGCGGCCTCGCCATGATGCTGGCGGGGCCCGCAGGCGGGCTGATCGCAATCCTGCAGATGGCGGCGCTGCACCTGATGCCGTACTCGCATCGCGATAACCAGGCGTGGCTGCGAATGCTGGCCGGCTCGAACGAGCCCGATCAGGCCGAAGCCTTGTACGAGGCGATTGCGCATGGCCGGTCGTTCCGTCCGGGTTCGGCACCCAAAAGCTATGCCGCCATCATGACCAGAGGCACGGTCGCCGAGCGTCAGGATGTGCTCGGTCAGATCGTACGGGGCCATCGCAACTATCCTCCTGCGCTGCTGCGGGCCGGGCTGACCAGTCCCGATCTGGCGGTGCGCGCCTCGGCGGCGGCCGTTTATGCCAAGCTGCGCGCCAACGAGGCGGACAAGGCCGCCACGGCCTCACGGGTGCCGTCATGAGCATCCCGGCCTTCAGCAAACCGACCGGGCAACCCGCCGATGTCTGTCTCATCGTCGAGGGATGCTATCCGCACATTTCCGGCGGCGTCTCGACCTGGCTCGACTGGCTGATGCGCGCCTGCCCGACGAGCAATTTCGCGGTCCGCTCCATCGTCACGCCGGGCGAAGCGCGCAGCGCGAAATACGCGTTTCCGGACAATCTGGTCGATTTCAGCGAAATCGTGCTGGCCGGGCCGGAATCGCGGGGCAGACGCGGAATTGGCACGCCCGCCATGGCGGCACACGAACTGGCCGCGCTGGCTGTCGCATTCCTCGAAAGCGGCCGGCTCGGTGCACTCGCCAGGCTGGAGCAGGCGGTCAACGATCCGAACGCCGGCATCTCGCTTCGCGATCTCGTTTCCGGTCCCTATGCATGGCGTCTGTGCCTCGCCGCCTATCAGGCGCTGATGCCACATGCGCCCTTCAAGGACTTCTTCTGGGCCTGGCACGCGCTGATGGGCGGCCTGTTCTCGACCATGAAGGCGGAACTCCCGCCTGCGCGAACCTATCACGCCATCTCAACCGGCTATGCCGGCCTGCTCGCCGCGCGCGCGGCGCTGCATGGCGCGGGCCAGGTCGCGCTCACCGAACACGGCATCTACACCAACGAACGGCGCATCGAGATCCTGATGGCCGACTGGATCGTCGATACGGTGGACAAGGGCCTGGCCATGGCGGATCGGCGCCGCGATCTGCGCGATCTTTGGATCACCGCCTTCGAGAGCTATGCCAGGGCCTGCTACGAGGCCTGCGACCACGTCACCACCCTGTTTGCCGGCAACCAGCCGATGCAACGCCTGCAGGGTGCCAGGGAAAGCCAGCTTTCGATCATCGCCAACGGCATCGATCTCGACCGCTTCGGCGCGGTGCCGACCTGCCCGCCCGGCAATCCGCCTACCGTCTCGCTGATCGGACGCGTGGTCCCGATCAAGGACATCAAGACCTTCGTGTCGGCGGCCGGCATCATCCGGGATCGTGTGCCCAATGCGCGCGTCATCGTCGCGGGCTCGATGGACGAGGATCCGGACTATGCCGCGGAATGCCTTGCCCTCGTCGAGGAACTGGGGCTTTCGCAAACCGTCGAATTCGCCGGCAAGGTCGATACCGCCACCCTGCTTGCCACGACCGACGTGGTGGTTCTCACCAGTCTCAGCGAGGCGCAGCCCCTGACGATCCTCGAGGCGGGCGCCGCCGGCCGGCCATGCGTCACCACCGATGTCGGCGCATGCCGGGACATCATCGAGGGGGAAGCAGGCCGGGAGGGCGGCTTCATCGCAGAATTGCTGGCCGCCGACCAAATTGCCGAACATGTGGTCCGGCTTCTGCTCGACGAGCAATTGCGAACGAAACTGGGCGAAAACCTCCGCTCGCGCGTGTGGCGCGACTATGCTTCGGAGACGTCCGCCGAAAAATACCGCGCCCTTTATGCCTCCCCCGACGGAACCCTGCAGAGGGCCGTGTAATGGCGGGGATCGGCTTCGAACTCAGGCGTCTTTCGACCAAGGGCGGCATCGCCGCGCCGCTATCCTCGGCGCTTCACGGGGCTTCCGTCGTCGCGGGGCCGTGGCTTCTCACCGTGACTGCGATGGCGATGCTGCAACGGCTGCTGGACTCCACCTCGCCGCAGGCGTTCACACTGCAGTCGATCATCATCTACATCTTCTGCATTTCCCTGATCGCGACGGCTCCCGTCATCACGGCATCGCAACGCCTCGTCGCCGAAGAACTCTACACCTCCCGTTTCGAGGAGATTCGCAACGTCTACCTGCTGACCGTGGTGCTGTGCGTCGCCGCAGGCGCCGCGGGCGGGCTCCTGGTATTCGGCGTCCTCTTCCGATTTGGCCCGAACGACCTTTTGCTTGGCGTTCTGGCTGTCGCCACTGCATCCATGGTGTGGCCGGCAGTTGCGTTCGCCTCGACGGTAAAGGCGTTCAAGACCATTACCTTCGGCTTCTTCGTCGGTCTGGCGGTAGCGCTCGCTGCGACGCTCGCGATGTTGCGGATCGGTGCCGATCCGGCACTACAGGCATTCGCGTTTTCCACCGGGCTGGGCCTGGCGGCTTCGTTCATCACGCTCGCGGTACTGCGCACGTTCGTCTCTCCGGCAGGCGAATTGAGGTCGACTTTGCGCAAGCTTGCGCGCACCGCGCATCGAAAGCGCATCATCATACTGGGCGCCGGCCTGTCGGTGGTGGCGATCTGGGCCGATTCGATGATCGTGTGGGCCAGCCCGTACGGCACGCGGATGTCGATCGGACTTTCGACGGCGCCCCATTACGACAGCGCGCTGTTCATCGCGCGGCTGACCATGCTGCCTGGCCTCATCTACCATCTCGTTTCCATCGACACGAGCTGGTTCAGCGCGATCCGCAGGTTCCTTTCCGCGATCGCAGGCCACGGCACCTTGCGCAAGATCGAGGAACAGGCGGGGCATCTGCTCGAACTGACCAATTCCAGCATGGTGCGCCTCATTGTCGTGCAGGGTGCGGCAACGCTCGTGCTGCTGTTTCTGGCGCCCGTTTACCTGCCGGCGAGCGGGCTCGCCTATGTCCAGATGTCGACGCTGCGTTTCGGCATCCTGGGCGCGTTCTTCCACGTCCTGTTCTTCGTGGCTTCCACGCTGGTGCTCAATTGCGGGCGTGAGAGAGCCTTCATGCGTCTGCAATTGCTGTTTCTGGTGCTGAATGTCTCGGCCACGGCGCTGACGCTGGCCCTGCCCACGGCCTATCTGGGCATGGGCTATCTGGCCGCGGCAACGCTCGGCGCCATCGCCGCGCTGTTTGCGCTGAATAACGCCCTGAAGCGGCTCACCCAGGAAACATTCGAGGACGCGCTTTCGGATTCGCGCCAGCCCGTCTTCGTGCCGGGCTTTGCGGCCCGCATCCTTGCAACAACAACAAACCGGATCTTTTCAGCGATGAAAATTCCGATGCCGAACCTGTCCAATGGAAGGAAATCATCATGACCAGCATGCACAAGTTTTCCGGGCGTGGCCTGCGTCTGACGCCGGTACTGCTGCTTGCAACGGCAATGGGCATCGCCGCGCCCTCGCCCGCCACATCCACCCAGAACAACGCGACGGTCGCCGCCGACGGCACGAGGGTCCTGCCTTCGCCGCCTCCGCTGACGCAGAGCGACTA
This sequence comes from Nitratireductor sp., assembly GCA_020441855.1. GTDB lineage: Bacteria > Pseudomonadota > Alphaproteobacteria > Rhizobiales > Rhizobiaceae > BOKV01. The sequence continues at coordinate 10,474 of JAGRLL010000011.1, read as the reverse complement.
TTCGGTGGGCGACAAGCTGAAGATCAGCTTCTTTGCCCAGCTCGACCTTCCCAACGGCACGGAATCGACGGCGGTAAAGACCTTCTATCAACGGCTCGACCTGACCGGAAATTACGTTGTCGACAATGACGGCAGCGTCGACATCCCGCGTTTGGGACGCATCGTCTTTGCAGGCCGCAAGAACGACGACGTCAAGGCGGACATCGTCTCCGCCTATGAGGAAGAAATCGGCCAGACCGGCGACGTGCATGTCGCCGTCGTCGAGCGTCAGCCCATTTACGTCGTCGGCCCGGTTCGCACGCCCGGACAATACAAGTTCGTGCCCGGCATGGTCGCCATTCAGGCCGTCGCGCTCGCGGGCGGCATGGCGCGCCCCAACGACGTGGTGAGCACAGTGGTCGAAACCGAGAAGGCAAGCGGCTCGGCCGCAGAGGCGCGCACCCGCCTTGCCACGCTGCTGGCGCACAAGGCCCGGCTCGAGGCCGAACAATCGGGCGGGCTGATCTCGGTGCCGCCCGAATTGTCCAGCCTGATCGGTTCGGACAGGGCGGAAGCACTGGTCGACGCCGAACATCGGGCGCGTCTCAACGCCGATCACGCCCGCAACGTCAACATCCGCATGTACGAGGAACTGGCAACGCAGGCGGAAGCCGAGCTTCGGGGCCTCGATCAGGACATTCGCAGGGTGGACGGCGAGATCGCCGCGCGACGCCAGCAGCTTGCAAAGATCGTGGAGCCGGACCCGCGCCTGACCAACCAGAAGCTCGAGACATTGCTTCGCACCGAGATCGTTTCGCTCGAAGGCCGACTGGATGCCTACAAGCGCGAAGCGCGCCAACTCTCGCAACGCGCCCTCCAGGGCCGGAATGCCGGAGACAAGCTTCGGCTCGATCATGACGCGCAGGTCTCACGCGATCTCGTCAAGGTGAACGAGGAGATCGCCAAGACGGCGCAATTGGCCGTCGCAGGCGACATGCTGTCCTCTTCGATCAACCGTCAGGCCGGTTCCAGGGAGCTGGAATCGATGGCGATCACCATCGTGCGCGGCACGGCGGACGGTCCGGTGATGTTCCCCGCCTCGCCGACCACCGCGCTGGTGCCGGGCGACGTCGTGCAACTGGCCGGCTCGAACTCGCTGGCGCAGAACGCACGGCAATTGACCGGAAGCCTGCGGCAATGAGCGTTCATGCGCCAGGTGCCGACACCACTCGCCGCCGGATACTGGCCGCCATGCTGGGTCTGACATCCTTCCTCCTGCCGCGCGGCGGCCGAGCGGCAAGCCGCGCCGGCGACGAAGGGCTGCGGCAACAGTTCGACGCCGTTCGCAAATGGGGGTGCCAGTACCAGAACATCGATGTCGAGCGCATCGCAGCGTCCGATCTCGACCTGATCGTGCTCGAACCCAGCCTTAACGACGATGCGCTGCAATTCATCAGCGCCGACCAGGTCGAAGCTCTCAAGCGAAAGCCCGATGGCAGCCGGCGTATCGTCCTTGGCTATATGAGCATCGGCGAAGCCGACACCAAACGCTGGTTCTGGCCGCAGGCGTGGCGCGACAATCCGCCGGACTGGCTGGGACCTGAAAACCGGCAATGGCCCGGATCGCACCCGGTTCGCTACTGGGATCGCGAGTGGCAGGAATTGCTGCTGGGACCCGGCCCGTCGCAGCTCGAGCACCTTCTGGCGACCGGCTATGACGGGGCATTGCTCGACCGCGTCGACGCCTTCGAGGACTGGCGCTCCCTCGAGCCGCAAGCGCCCGAACGCATGGTCGACCTGATCTCGGCGATCGCCCGGCAGGCGCGCGCGCAACGTCCTGGCTTCCTGCTGGTGCCGCAGAATGCCGAGCCGCTTCTCGAGAACCGGCGCTATCGCCGCACGATCGACGGGCTTAACAAGGAATCGCTGCTGACCGGCCTGCACGGCCGGAACAGTTTCAACCAGCCGGACGAAGTCGCCTGGAGCCTGGGCTATTTCGACCTCGCAAGGCAACAGGGGCTGAAATTGCTGGCGACCGAATATGCGACGGATGAAAAGGTTGCGGCCAAGGCGGCGGACCGGCTGCGCGAACTGGGCTTTGCGCCCTTTGTCGGCCGCCGCGAACTGGACCGGTTTCCGTCGACGGGCGGGTTCTGAGAGCGCGGCGGACGGCCGGTCGAACCACGCCTTTAGCCCCTCACTTCGATCGGAATGACGAAGCGCGTCCTGGCGCCGGGCGGCGGCGGCGGAAATGGCGCGGCACGGCGGACGTGTTCCAGCGCCGTCTTGTCCACCCTGCCGGTGCCGGACCCACGCGCGACCGCGACCGAACCAAGCTGGCCATCGGCACGGATGGAGAAGCGCACGCGCACGACGCCACTCCCGCCGGCGCGGCGCTGGCGTGTGCGGCGAATCTTGGAATAGACCAAACCCGGATAGTTGGACGCGGCGGCATTTCCGGGGGCCGAGGCGCTGCGCTTGTCGTTTCCCTTTTTGGCCGATCGCGCCTTTGTCGTCCCATCGGACGAACCCTTGATGGCATCCTGCCTGGATTTTCCCGTTCCGGGACCTTGGCTTGAAACCTGCTTCGGCTTCTTCACAACCTTTTCGGGAAGCGGCTTTTCCAGACTCGCGGTCTCGACGGGCCTGACATGCTCCGCTTCCACCTTGCCGGTCTCGGCTGGCGTCTCATCGGGCTTGGTTTCCCGGGGTTCGACCGCCGTAACTGGCCGTCGCTGCGGCACGGGCGCCATCTTTTCCGGCAATACCGGATCGATACGCCGTGACGGATCGGTCGACTGTGTCATCGAAGCATCGAGCGATGCCACGACGGATGGCGCGACCCCGGTTTCCTCAACAGCAATCGACGCCGTTGGCATCAGGGGCGTCACAGGCTTGTCGGGCAACACCTCAGGAGAAGGCGAGGCGTTGACGGGTCTGGCTGTCGTGCGGTCGCGCGGTTCGACCGCTTTCGCGATATCGCGAACAGGCTCGACGGATTTGTCGACCTCGAACCTTTCGACCGGCTGCAGCTTGCCTCCGGCGGCCACCATTTCCTCGAAGCTGTTGCCAATCGCGGCAATTTCGGCCATCGCCCCGCCCGCAACTTGCGTCGTCTGCGGCAATGGCGAAAATCTCGCGAATACCGCGCCATGGATGGCCATCGAAATGCCGATCGCCAACGCGACACGCGCCATCGGGAGCATTCTCATTCAAGCCCCCTTTCGGTGACGATGAAGATCCTTGCGGCACCTTCGGCTCGCAGCCGTGCCATCAACTGGACGAGATCGGCCGCCGGCAATTCGCGGTCGGGCACGATGCGCACGTCAGGCGCGGTATCATCGCTTCCGGATTCCTGCGAAAGGTGGGCAAGATAGGCTGCCGGCGTCGTCTCCCGGTATCTGAAGGCGAGACGGCCATCCGCGAAAACGACAAGGGCGTCCGGCGGCGCGCGTCCTTCCAGTCTTGTCGCCGACACCAGCTTGAGGTCGCGGTCAAGCGGGCGCGCCAGCGTCCCGGCAACCAGGAAGAAGATCAGCATGAGGAACACGATGTTGATCAGCGCGATGGTCGGCTCGCCGCGTCGCGCAACCCGTCTGACGGCTATGCGTGCCATACCCGCCCCCTTCAGTGAATGACCGACAGGCGCAGCGTGGTGCCGGCCCGGATTGCCGTTACGGCGTCGACAAGCTGTTGCGAGGTGGCCCGCTCCCGTACGGACAGGATGACACTGGCTGCCCCCTGTCCGGCAAGCCGCTTGAGTTCGGCGACTGCCTGTACAGGTTCCATCGGCCGGCCGTTTACCGTCAGACCGTCTTCGCGCAATTGCATGAACACAGGAGGGGTTTGTGCCGACGCGGCACCACCGCTTGCTCCCGCGATCTCGATTTCGCCAAACCGTGAAAAGGTCGATGACAGCATGAAAAAGAGAAGCAGCAGGAAGATGACGTCGATCAGCGGCGTCAGTGTAACGGCGCGGCGCCGGAACGGTTTCGCCCTAAAGGACATCTGGCACCGCCCCGGAAACCGGCATCGCCGCCCGGGCCGGCTGGTGAGCTTCCACGACATGATTGGCGCGGGGCGCAAAAACCGCAGCGATTGCCGCCTCCGCGGCAATGCGCTCGTCGGCCACGCGCGCTTCGAACCAGGTAAGCACAAGCGAACTCGGCATGGCGACGGCAAGTCCGACCGCCGTCGTCAGCAGTGCCACCCAGATGCCGCCGGCAAGCAGCGAGGGGTCGACGGTATTGCCGGCATCCTGCAGCTTGCGGAACGCCTCGATCATGCCGAGCACCGTCCCGAAAAGGCCAAGCAGCGGCGAGAGCTGAACGATGGCGTCAAGCGCCCGAAAGCCCTTCTCCAGCCCGTGCAATTGTCGCTCCGCCTCGACGGCGTTGCGTTCCTTGACGCCTTCGATGTCCTCGTTGCCGTCAAGCCGGCTGCTTGCCTGCATGGCGTTGGCGGCGATGCGTCCGAGCAGCGTCCGATCCGCCCTGATCCGCGCAAGCGCGCCACTGGTGTCGCCCGCGTCCCAACGAGACAGCGCTGCGTCTGCGCCGGCGTGGCGGCCCACCCCCGCGACGGCGAATTGCCAGAACTTCATGATTGCGATGGCGAGCGAGACCACCGAAACGCAAAGCAGGATGAACACGACCGGCCCGCCCAGCGACACAAATGCACCCATTCGTTCGACAATTCCGCCAAGCATGGCATCATCCTGCAAATTCGGTTTCGGTCTTGTTGGTCAGGCGCAACGCCTCGGAGCAGGTCCCTTTGTCGAGATTTGCTCCGGTGCAATCGGCAACGCCATTCACCAGCACGCGCGTCACCGTCTCGCATCGCGTGTCGGACAGTTCGAACTGGCGCACGCGCTGACGGCCGGCCGGCAGCGCGCCGAAATCGAACAAGGTCATTCGCCGGACCAATCCCTTGTCGTCGAAGATGACGATCTCGAGAGACATCCCCTCGAGATCGGCACCGAGTGTATTGCCGGCGACAAAGGTGACCCGGCAAGCCGAACCGGCCTGTTCGAGCCGGTTCAGTTCGATCGAGAGCGCGCCGGCGTCACCGGCAGAGACCGGCATTGTCATCAAGGGCGCAATGACGGCAGCCATCGCTGCCGTCAGCCGGGCCCTGAATGCGATCCGGCGCGCCATCATCGCAATCACCAGCCCAGGGCCTTGGCCAGCGAGAACTTGAATGTTCTGCCGCGCGCCGCATCGTTGTGGAGGAATTCCTTGTACTGGGTGTCGAAGACGTTCTCGACGCCGAAGCGCGCTTCCCAGCCCTTGAACTCGCCGTAGCGCGGCAGCCAGGTCACGAAAACGTCGTGAACGTCGAATGCCTCGGCATAGCGCGTCGATCCGGATGAGCTGTCGCCCGTGCAAACGACCGACGAGGACGAACGGCGACAATCATCCTGCGGATCGGAAACGAAGCGGCTCTTCCAGCCAAATTCCAGTCCCTGATCTGGGAGCCTCCCACCCAGCGTCAATGCGAGTTCGTGCGGCGCCACCGAAGTCAGGTGCAGACCGGTATCGGTATTGCGTCCCACCGAATAGGAATAGCCGGCAGAGGCGAACCAATATTGCGAATCGTAGGCCATCTCGACCTCGACGCCGTAGATCTCGGCATTGTCGATGTTGATGTAACCCGGATAAGGATTGGGATTGGTCGCCGCGGAAATTGCCGGGTTGTTGTCGATCAGGTTCTCGATGACATTCTGGAAGGCCGTCGTCTTGAGCTGAAAGCTGTCGCCAGGCTCGCGCAGGTCGTAGGCCGAAATCGCAAATCCGACTTCGATGTTGTCGGACTCTTCCTTCTTCAAATCGTAGCTCGGCAGGAAGACAGTGCCGTTGCCGGTCGTCGAATAGACCTCGTCGAGTGTCGGAAAGCGCTCGGTGTGGGCGAACGAACCGAAGATCGCGAAATTGTCGTTGAAACGGTAATGCGCCGCGATCTTGGGAGACAGTGCGTAGTCGTCCACCTCGACGGCCGACGTGTTGGAGCCGCCAGGAGACAGCGTGCGCCATTCCCAGCGAACACCGGGAATAAGCGTGAACCGCTCATCGACGACCAATTCGTCCTGGATGTAGAATCCATGCTTGGTGTCGGTGCCCTCGGGGTGGAAGCCGAAAGCGGAGACGCTGGCCGATTGCTTGATCTCTGCCGATCTTTCCTGCAGCGCAAACTGGTAGCCGAAGGTCAGATAGTTCTCGAACCCGGAGCCGATGTAGTCGATCGTGTTCTGCGCCTTGAACTGCCACGTGCGGTAACCGAAATCCGTGTCGCAGAACATTTCATAGCCCGACACGGAACAATAGGCGCCGTAGCTGGCATCTGTCTGCTCATTGGTCGTGTCCGAGAACGAAGCCGAAACCTTCAGATCGAGCCAGCGATTGTCGGAGAACGGGTTCTCGTAGGAAATGACAGCCGTGCGATCGATGACATGACGGTCGACCGTTCCCAGGTATGACGCCGTGCCGGCCTGACCATAACCCTGGTCGTTGGCATCCGAATCCCAGTGCTGATAGGACAGGCGCAACTTGCCTTCATAGCCGTCGCTGACGGTGACCTTGGCAAGCCCCGACCAGGCCTCGAAATCCGAACTGTTGATCTGCGTCCCGTTGCCGGTGACGTAATTGTCCGACGTGCGGTAATTGCCGCTCGCCAGAATGTCGACATACTCGTTGACTCTCTGGGCATAGATGATCGAGCCGAGATAGCCGTTCCGATTGGAATTGTAGCTGCCCTTGAGCTTGATCACGCCGGTGCGGCCATCGACCAGAAAGTCCTCGGCATCCTTGGTGACGAAGTTGACAACGCCGCCGAGCGCACCCGAACCGTAGAGCGTCGACGAGGCCGGCCCGCGCAGCACCTCGATCTTCTTGTACAGTTCCGGGTCGGAGAAGAAGCCGCCCATGCGGTACTGCTCGTAGTATTTGTTGGCACCGTCGACATTGACGATGATGCGGCCTTCCTCGCCCGCCGCTTCCGGCGCGCCGATGCCGCGTATGTTGAAGGTCTGGCCGAACGCGCGGTCGGAACCCGACGTGTTGACGCCGGGAATGCGCTTGATCGCATCGCCGACCATCGTCGCCTGTTCCTGATCGAGATCTTCCTGCTCGAGTGCGGTGACCGCCTACGGTGTATCGATCGCCACTTTCGCCTGACCGGCGCCGATGATCAGTCTTTGCAGAACGGTGACCTTCGCGTCGGCGCCGTTGTCCTCGACGACCTGCGTGTCGTCCGTGTCACTTGCCTGCTGCGCCAGCACCGGCTGCGCCGCCGCAGCCCAATACAATGCCCCCAGCCCAAGTACCGTGCCGCCCCGCAGCACGGCCGCCATTCTCAGCGAACGCCCCATATTTCCTACACTCCTGCCAATCCCTTGTTACTCTTGAACGCTGGCTGGCCGTAGGCGCTTGCTGGCATGATTCCACCGGAGAGACCTTGTCGGTATTAAACTGGATTAATTTACTCCGGTATTGCGTTCGATATAAAACCTGATAATGATTGTCAACATCAACTGAAGCATTGAAGACCACCGCCCAGCCAGCCAGACGCAAGCACGGCGAACCAGGGAGAACGTGCCGCGCCATGGCGAACCAAGCCGATGAAACGACCCCGCACGACGCGGGTCGGCGAACGAATTCGGTCGACCGACCGAACACGCGCATCGCTTCGTCACCTGCCGTGAAGCCGTCGCGAAACGCAGATTGGCGCGAGCCGCCCGTCTACGATAGCGGAGCCTTGTTCGGAGAAGCGAACGAGGTTGGCATCGTCCATGAGGGCGCGCTCTACCGGTTGAAGATCACCCGCCAGGGCAAGCTCATACTCAACAAATAGGGAAACTGGACGATGACCGACGTCAACTTGCCGCCGCGCGCGGCAAAGCCGTCGCCGGAGGAGATCCGGCATGCGCGCAAGGAAAATCCGAAAATGCGCGAACGCGACCTCGCCACCCAGCTCGGCATTTCCGAGGGGGAATTGGTGGCCGCCGATTGCGGCTTCACGGCAAAACGCCTCGACCTCGATTTCGACGCGATGTTCTCTCGCATGGGCGAGTTGGGCGAAGTGATGGCGCTGACGCGCAACGAGCATGCGGTGCACGAGAAGATCGGCGTCTACGACAATTTCCACACCGGCAAGCACGCGGCGATGTTTCTCGGCGACCAGATCGATCTGCGGTTGTTTCCCGTGCACTGGAAGCATGCCTTCGCGGTCGAGAAGGACGACGGCGAGAGCGTGCGCCGCTCGCTGCAATTCTTCGACGGCGCCGGCGAGGCGATGCACAAGATTCACGCGCGCGCGTCGACCGACCTCGCCGCCTGGCAGGGCTTCGTCGACGCCTTCGTCTCGGACGACCAGGTTCCCGGCCTCGCACCCGAGGCGGCACTGGCCGGCGAGTCTGACGGCAATGGCGCACCCGAAACCATTCCAGTGGACGAATTGCGCTCGCGCTGGTCGGGCATGACCGACACGCACCAATTCGTGCCGCTGATCCGCAAGCTGAAGCTGACGCGCCACATGGCGGTACGTTCGGTCGGCGAGGACTACGCCTGGCAGCTCGACGACAACGGAAGCGGCGGCAGCGTTGGCGAGATGCTTCACCGCGCCGCCGAGGAGCAATTGCCGCTCATGTGCTTTGTCGGCTCGCGCGGCTGCATCCAGATCCATTCCGGCCCGATCGAAACCATCCGGCCCATGGGACCCTGGCTCAACATCATGGATCCGACCTTCCACCTGCATTTGCGGACCGACCGCATCGCAGAGAGCTGGGCGGTGCGCAAGCCCACGGACAAGGGGCATGTCACCTCCTACGAGGCCTATGACGCGGACGGCGAACTCATCATCCAGTTCTTCGGCAAGCGCATCGAAGGCCAGGACGAGCGAGAACCGTGGCGGGCGATCATGGAAAGCCTTCCGCGGCTTTCCCAGAGCAGGGCCGCGTGAGGGATCATGATGTCGATAACCTCAAGGCGCACCCTTCCGCGCCCCGATCATTGCCGGGTTGCAGGGCTTTTCGCACTAGCACTGACCCTGGCCGTCACGGCGGTCGCCGGCGCGCGGGCGGACGATGCCAGCCATCCGCAAGCCAGCCGGGTCGTCACCATCGGAGGCTCGCTGACCGAGATCGTCTACGCGCTGGGCGAGGAAAATCGCCTCGCCGGCCGCGATTCGACCAGCGTCTACCCGCCGGCCGCGCTCGCCCTGCCCGATGTCGGTTACATCCGGGCCTTGTCGGCGGAAGGCGTGCTGTCGATCAAACCCGACCTCATCATCGCGCTTGAAGGCGCCGGCCCGCCGGAAACCGTCGGCGTGCTGGAAAGCGCGGGAGTTCCCTTCGTCAGCGTGCCGGAGAGCTTCGATGCCGACGGCATCGCCGACAAGGTACGGCGTGTCGGCGTCGCGCTGGGCGTCGAGGAAAAGGCCAAGACTCTCGAGCAGAAGATCCGCAGCGATCTCGCCGACGCCGAACAGGCAACCGGCGAACGCAAGGAGCAACACAAGGTGATGTTCATCCTGTCCATGCAGGGCGGTCGCATTCTCGCCTCCGGCAGGGGCACGGCGGCCAATGGCATCATCACCATGGCGGGCGCGAAGAACGCGTTCGCCGACTTCGAAGGCTACAAGCAATTGAACGACGAGGCGGTCATTGCCGCCGCGCCGGACATCATCCTGATGATGGATCGTGGGGGAGACCAGCACCTCGGCAAGAACGATCTGCTCGCGCACCCGGCGATTGTCGCCACCCCGGCGGCAAAAACGGGGCATGTCGTGCGCATGGACGGCACCTTCCTGCTCGGCTTCGGGCCGCGTACGGCCCAGGCGGTGCGCGAACTGGTACAGGCCTTCGACGGGCCGCCGCTCCTGCAATGAGCGAGGAAGCCATACGCAGACTGGACGGTCTCGCCAAAGCCACGGGCGGGACCGGCAAGACATCCATCCGTCCCGGCAACACCCGGCGCAAAGAAGGCTGGCCACAGGGCGACCGCGCCAGCCGGGCGATGATGGTCATCGCCCTGCTGGTCGTTGCGCTCCTGGCCACTTCCCTCGTCGCGCTTGGCCATGGCGCGGCGGATGCCTCGATGCTGGCGGTCATCGGCGATCTTGCCGGATGGCGGACTGGAAACGCTACGCTTTCGCCGGTCGATCGCACCATCATCCTGGACATCCGCCTGCCGCGACTGGCGCTCGGCATCATGGTCGGCGCCTCACTGGCGGTCTCGGGAGCGGTGATGCAGGGCCTGTTCCGCAATCCTCTCGCCGATCCGGGTATTGTCGGCGTTGCGGCAGGCGCCGGCCTGGGAGCGATCTCGCTCATCGTGCTGGGCGGCGGGGTGCTCGCCCCACTGGTCGGCCTGTTCGGCATCTATGCCGTGCCGCTCGGCGCGTTCGCCGGCGGGTTGGTCACCACCTTTCTTCTCTACCGTGTCGCGACACGCGGCGGCCAGACCTCGGTGGCCACCATGCTGCTGGCCGGCATCGCGCT
>JAGRLL010000118.1:1327-2479 GCA_020441855.1 Nitratireductor sp. | reverse complement strand
GAACCGCACCGCGCCACACTGGCAGCCGCCGGTGAAGAGCGGCTTGCTCATTCTCCCGCCTCCAGTTCATCCGGCCTCTTGTGGCAGACCGCCTCGACGTTATGGCCTTCCGGGTCGAAGACGAAGGCGCCGTAATAATTGGGGTGATACATCTCGCGTATGCCCGGCCCGCCATTGTCCGTGCCCCCGGCGGCGATCGCTGCCTCGTAAAACGCATCGACCTCGGCACGATTTTCGGCGCGGAAGGCGATGTGCAGGATCGGCCGGGTCTGCCCGTTCGCCGAAAGCCAGAAGAAAGGCTTGGTCGAGCCGAAACCGGCGACGTCGACATGGCCGGTAATCTCCCTGCCAAGGCGCATCATCACCTTGCAGCCGAGCGGCGCCAGCGCCTTTTCGTAAAAGGCCAGCATGCCTTCGAAATCGGCGACATTCAGACTCATGTGATCGATCATTCGTTCACTCAAGGCATCTCTCCCCTTTGGCGCCGACGGTCAGCGCGGAACGCGCTCAATCTCGCACGGGCCTCCTGACAGGGTTTTGTCAGGAGGAAACTTCAGCGTTTCACTTCCCAGGTCGTCGTTCTCTCGCCGGTTTCGGGGTCCTTGCCATCCTTCAATTGAACCCCGTCGGCAATCAGTTCATCGCGAATTCGATCGGCCTCCGCCCAGTTCTTCTCACGGATCAGCGAAAGCCGGCGCTGGATGGTGGCTTCGATGGCGGCGACATCGATGTCACCCAGCGGCGCGTCTGGTGGCAATCCAAGCAGAGCCAGCGCCTGACGCAATACGTTTCCCGCAAGCATGCTCATCGCCCGGATCGCATCGACGGTGTTAAGGTCATCGCCAAGCGCATCGACCACGACGTCCGGTTCGCCTGTTTCATCCGATTGCGAAGCACGACGCCAGAGCTTGGCCATAACGGCCTCCGCTTCCTCCAGCCGCTTCACGCTGAAATCGATCGGCTCGCGGTAATGAGTCATCAGCATGGCGAGACGCAGCACTTCGCCCGGCCATTTTCGTCCACCCAGTTTCTCCGTATGCAACAGATCGTGGATGGTGACGAAATTGCCTTCCGACTTCGCCATCTTCTTGCCCTCGACCTGCACGAAGCCGTTGTGCATCCACACATTCGCCATCACCGCGCCGTCATGGG
>JAGRLL010000118.1:677-1276 GCA_020441855.1 Nitratireductor sp. | reverse complement strand
CCGCCGCCGTGGATGTCGAAGGTCTTGCCCAGATGCGCCTCGCTCATGACCGAGCACTCGATGTGCCAGCCGGGCCGGCCATGGATCGTGATCGGGCCCGCATCGGTGGTGAAGCTGCCCTCCCAGCCGGGCTGGTCGGCGGCGGATTCCTTCCACAATACGAAGTCGGCCGGGCTCTTCTTGTGGCCCTCGACGGCGACGCGCGCGCCGGCCTGCTGGTCTTCCAGTTTCCGTTTCGACAGCGCGCCGTAAGTCGGCATGGCGTTGACGTCGAACAGGATCTCCTCGCCCTCCCCGCCGGTGGCGACATAGGCATGACCCTTGTCGAGAAGCTGCTGGATCATCCTCACCATACCGCCGATATGTTCGGTGGCGCGCGGCTCGACCGTCGGCGGCAGGCAGCCCAGCGCCGCGACGTCCTCATGGTATTGCTTAGCTGTCGATTCGGTGACGTGGCGGATGGCGTCGTTCAAGCTCAACTCGCCGGTGCTGATCTTCGCGCCGTAATCGCGCAGCGCGCGTGCATTGATCTTGTCGTCGACATCGGTGATGTTGCGGACATAGGTGACCTGCCCGGCGCCGTAGAGATGGCGCAGCAG
>JAGRLL010000118.1:0-599 GCA_020441855.1 Nitratireductor sp. | reverse complement strand
CCGCAGACATACATGCGCACGTTCGACGGATCGATCGGCTCGAATGGTTCCTTTCGTCTCGTCAGCGTGTTGTACAAGGTGAGCATCGGTTCGCCCATCGGTTCCGACTTCCTGTTCCGTTACGTTTCCTGGCCTGTCCCGTTGCGTTCGGGCGCGTTCTGTCACGTTCTGGCGGCGTGCGCAGGCGAAAACCCGCGCGGCCTGCTGGCCGGGGCGTTCGAACTCTCGTCTTTTCAGGAAGGGAACGGAACGACCGGGCCAGCGAAGCGCTAGCCGATAATAATCACCGTTTTGCAGCAGCCGCCCAAAGCGAATTCAATCGCCGCGGCAAAGGTCGTATCCATGCCAAGCCTTATCGCCGCAAACGCAATTTACGTCAATGGCGGATGCTCCATTGCCTCATGACAACCGTGGCGCGAGAACCGGCCGCCAGTCGATCACATTCCTGTGATCAGCTGTGAAAATACACGTGACGGGCTTATTCCGCGCCACACGCTCTGCTAACTTGAATGGGTTCCGTAAGGGAATGCTTCGGAGCTGTCTTGGCCCCACTGACAGGACCGGAGGCGACCGTTCGCCCGGGAAACCGGGCGAACGGT
>JAGRLL010000010.1 GCA_020441855.1 Nitratireductor sp. | reverse complement strand
CGGAAATCTTCGCCGAGGAGATCGGCACCGATGAATTCGTGTATTCGATCGACGACCCGAGATCGGCATCCGAGGTTTGCTCGGGCAGCCATACCGGCGCCGGCGGCACCATCAATGCCCATGTCCGGCTGGAGGGACCGCGCCAGAACCGCGTGCGCGAGATCGTCATCACCGGCGACTTCTTCGTTACCCCACCACGAACCGTGCTCGACCTGGAAGCCGCGTTGCGCGGCCTGGAACTGGCAGAAGTCGAGGAGCGTGTGCTGCGTTTCTTCAACGAAGCCGAAGTGGGCCTGCTGACCGCCGCACCTGCCGATTTCATCGCGGCGATCCGCGAGGCCGTTCCGCAAATGGAACCGGCCTCGGCGAAGAACTGGAAGGTTTCGGGCAAGGCCGGCTAGTTTTCAGTTCCGGCAGAAGCGGTCCAACGGGTTCCGCGCTTGCCGGCACGCGGGAAAAGAATGCCACGAGACGGTTCGAAATTCCGGCAAGGCCGAGCGCTTGGCGGGCGGTGTAGGTCTCTCCCATCTTGTCGAAGAATTCCTTGCGCACATAACGCTGACGATCCTCGAACGAGACGATACTCGCCGGGACCCAGATCACTGCTGCGATAGACATTTCTTCACCGCCAGGCCGTGGAGAGCGTTTCCACTTCCAGGCGAAGTGAAAATGCTGGCAGTTGCCCGGTGCGGTACGGGAAACCCTGCGAAAACCGCCGCAACGATACCCGTCACTGGCGCAACGCGCGGCGTCGCAAGCGAAATCGTCGTTGCACTGGCAGGCGCGGGGTGGCAGGTATTCGCGCTCGCATGCGGCAGGACGGCGTTGAAAGGGCCGCTGACGAGCTTGAGCGCGAGGACGGCATCCGGATCTGAGATTTACCGTCGCTGGCGCCTGCAAAGCCGACTCGGGCAGGGTCGGGTGCCGTGTGGTCCGAATCGCCGGGCACGAGCAATTGGCGCCCGGCACGAGCAACCGGTATCATTGGTTGGCTGAAATGAATTCCGGCGCGCGTTCGGCCATCATCGTCATGACAATTCGAGGGCAAGAGAAGAATGACACGTAATGGAGGACAGCTCCTCGTCGAAAGCTTGATCGCGCTTGGTGCGACAAAGAGCTTTGGTGTGCCGGGCGAAAGCTATCTGGCCGTACTCGACGCGCTGCATGACACGAACGGCCGCCTGGACTATGTGTTGTGCCGCAACGAAGGCGGCGCCAGCTTCATGGCGGCCGCCTATGGCAAACTGACCGGCTCGCCCGGCATCTGCATGGTCACGCGCGGCCCGGGTGCAACGAACGCCTCCATCGGCGTTCATACCGCCATGCAGGATTCGGTTCCCATGATCCTTCTTGTCGGTCAGGTCGGCACCGACATGAAGGGCCGGGAAGCCTTCCAGGAAGTCGATTACAAGGCGGTTTTCGGCACCATGGCCAAGTGGGCCGTGGAGATCGACCAGGTCGACCGGATTCCCGAAATCGTGTCGCGAGCCTGGACTCTGGCTGTTTCCGGCCGTCCCGGTCCGGTGGTGCTCGCCCTGCCCGAGGATATGCTCACCTCCAGGACCGACGTGCCTCCCTTGAGCGGACCCGTGGAAATCGGGGAACCCGCGCCGTCTGCCGCGGCAATGGCGAAGCTGCGCGATCTGCTGGCCGGCGCGAAGCGGCCGCTCGTTTTCTATGGCGGCTGCAACTGGCGGGGAGAAGGCACGGCGCCGATCCGCCGTTTTGCGGAAGGTTCCGACATCCCTGTCGTTTCCGTCTTTCGCTATCAGGACCAGTTCGACAACCATTCGCCGGTCTTCTGCGGCGAAGCCGGTGTCGGCATGGCGGCGTCGGTCAAGAAGCTGATCGGCGAGGCCGATGTCATTCTCGCCATCAATTGCCGTTTCGGCGAAAATTCCACCGACGGCTACACGCTGCTCGACGTGCCCGATCCGAAACAGACCTTGATCCACGTGCACGGTTCGGATCTGGAGATCGGCAAGGTCTACCGGCCCACGCTCGGCATCCATGCCGGTCCCAATGCGTTCGCCGAGGCGCTCGGCGATCTCGAACCGGTAAAGGGGGACTGGGCCAGGTGGCGCGCGCAAGGCCGGGCATCCTACGAGGCTGCCTTCGACCTCCCCGATCTGGACTCGCCCGTCGACATGGGCAAGGTGACCGCCCATTTGCGCGAGCGCCTTCCCGAAGACATGATCCTGACCAACGGCGCCGGCAATTTCACGGTGTGGTCGGGCAGGTTCTTCAAGTTCGGAACCAAGGCGCGGCTTCTTGCGCCGCAATCGGGCGCGATGGGTTACGGCGTTCCCGCCGCGATCGCCGCAAAGGTAGCACAGCCTGAAAAGACGGTCGTCTGCTTTGCCGGCGACGGCGATTTCCAGATGAACTGCACGGAACTCGCGACCGCGGCGCAGGCCGGGGCGCAACCGATTATCCTGATACTGAACAACGGCATCTACGGCACGATCCGCGCACATCAGGAGCGCAATTATCCCGGCCGCGTCTCCTGCACGACCATGGTCAATCCGGACTTCGTGGCGCTGTCGAAGGCCTACGGATTTCATGCCGAGCGGGTGGAAACAACGGGCGACTTCGAGGCCGCGTTCGAGCGGGCTATGGCGTCCAGCACCGGTGCGGTTCTCGATCTCGCCATTTCGCCGGAAGCCATTACGCCACGCCAGACACTGAGCCAGATGCGCGATGCCGCCCTGGCCGCAAGGGGTCGGGCCTGATTATTGGTCGGGATATCCGCCTCGGCGCCGGCATTGGCCGAACCGCGTTCGTCACGAAGGAAGACTTCCACAACGTGATCGAGATGCGCACGAAGAACCGTTTCGAGCAATACGATCTCGACGTGAATCGGATGAGATCGCAGCGGGCCGGCTCATCGCTCCGCCCGGCGCCGACGTCCTTGCGGGCATGGGCCTGTCGGACGCACCCGGATTTACCTGATCCTTCAAAGACCGCAAAAAGGGTCGAGACCATCGCGACGCCGTGCGACTGGATCACATCAAAGCCCCAGTCAGACAGGCTCGCGTCATGACCGGATTGCCGTCTGCACGGGAAATGTTACGGTTGCACGGCGACGTTAACGGTGCGACAGCCTTAATGCTGGCGCACCGCACGATCTGGCGTCAGAATATTCTTACGCTTCGCCAACCAACTTGTTCGCCCCATTTTTCGGGGGCGGGCAAGGGTCGATCGTCACAAGGCTTGCCGAGCAGCCAGCGGCTCGGGTTTATACAGGTACCACAATGGTTTCGGTCCGGAAGACCGGACCGGTTCTGAAGAGGAGATCATCATGAAGAAACTCTTGCTAACGACGGCAGCGATTGCGCTGCTCGCAACTTCCGCCCAGGCCGAGACGGTCAAGCTGGGCGTTCTGTTTGGCTTCACGGGCCCGCTCGAATCGATCACGCCGCTCATGGCCCAGGGCGCTGAAATGGCAATCAAGGAAGTCAACGATTCCGGTGCGCTGCTCGATGGCGCCAGTGTCGAGGCGATCCGCGGCGACAGCACCTGCATCGATGCATCGGCGGCCACGGCCACAGCAACGCGACTGGTCACAAGCGACGGCGTCGCCGGTATCGTCGGCGCCGATTGCTCGGGCGTGACCGGTGCCGTGCTTCAGGGCGTTGCGCGTCCGAACGGCGTGGTGATGATTTCGCCCTCGGCGACATCGCCTGCCCTTTCGACCGCAGAGGATGACGGCCTGTTCTTCCGCACCGCGCCTTCCGATGCCCGTCAGAGTGTCATCATGGCCGAGGAACTCATGGCTCGCGGCATCAAGTCGGTAGCCCTGACCTATACCAACAACGATTACGGCAAGGGTTTGGCCGAATCCTTCGTGGCGGCGTACAAGGAAGTGGGTGGCGAAGTCACCGCTAACGTACCGCACGAGGACGGCAAGGCGGACTATTCGGCAGAAGTGGGAACCCTTGCCTCGGCCGGTGGCGAAATGCTGGTGGTTGCCGGCTACGTCGACCAGGGCGGCAAGGGCATCATCCAGGCGGCGCTCGATGCCGGTGCCTTCGACAAGTTCTATCTGCCCGACGGCATGTATGGCGACAGCCTGCTCGAGGCCATCGGTGCGGATATGAACGGATCGTTCGGCGATATCGGCGGTTCGGATTCCGACGGCAGCAAGAAGCTGGTCGAAATGGCCAAGGCGGCCGGCTTTGACGGCACCTCCTCCTATGTACCGGAATCCTACGATGCCGCCGCACTGATCATGCTGGCCATCCAGGCAGCCAAGTCGACGAAGGGCGCCGACTACAAGGACAAGGTGATGGAAGTCGCCAACGAGCCCGGCGAGAAAATCTATCCGGGCGAACTGGCAAAGGGCCTGAAGCTGCTCGCGGAAGGCAAGGAAGTCGATTACGAGGGCGGTTCGAGCGTCCGCCTGATCGGCGCCGGCGACGGCGCAGGCAGCTATCGCATCTACTCCATCAAGGACGGCAAGCGGGTCACCGATTACTACAAGTGATCCATCTGCCATGAGTTTCGGGCGGCCGGACTGTTGGCCGCCCGAAGTCTTCTTTGCACCGTCTCTCGAGCCGAGACGTGCAAGACCCCGGGGGAAACGATGATCGTGGTCGAAAATCTCCAGAAGCAGTTCGGCGGCTTTCGCGCGGTCGACAATGCTTCTCTCAAGATCGGCGAGGGCACGATTACGGGCCTGATCGGGCCGAACGGCGCGGGAAAGACAACGCTGTTCAATGTTATCGCCGGCCGGCTTGCGCCGACCGCCGGCAAGGTTTTCATGGCCGGGGAAGACATCACCGGTCTTTCACCGCACGAACTCTTCCTCAAGGGGCTTCTGCGGACATTCCAGATCGCGCACGAATTCGGTTCCATGACGGTTCGCCAGAACCTGATGATGGTCCCGCCCCACCAGTCCGGCGAGAAGCTGTGGAGCACCTGGTTCCACAGGGGGCGGATTGCCGCCCAGGAAAAGGAACTCTCCAGGAAGGCGGACGAGGTTCTCGAATTCCTGACCATCAGCCATCTAGCCGATGAAAAGGCGTCCAACATCTCCGGTGGCCAGAAGAAATTGCTCGAACTGGGCCGCACCATGATGGTCGACGCGAAGATCGTCTTCCTCGACGAGGTCGGCGCGGGCGTCAACCGGACGCTGCTGAACACGATCGGCGACGCCATCGTGCGTCTGAACAAGGAACGCGGCTACACATTCTGCGTCATCGAGCACGACATGGATTTCATTGGACGGCTTTGCGATCCGGTCATCGTGATGGCCGA
>JAGRLL010000455.1:2940-10777 GCA_020441855.1 Nitratireductor sp. | reverse complement strand
CGAACGAGATCTACCAGAAGCCGGCGGACCGCTCGGTCGCCTCGTTCCTGGGCGGCATGAACTTTCTGGCGTGGCATGACATCAAGGTCTCGGGCACGGAAATATCTGCGGAAATTCCGGGTTTCGGCCGCATGGTGTGTCCCATGCCGGATGCGCTCAGGGAGGCACCGCAGCAGGCCGCGTTCGGCATTCGTCCGGAGAGGCTTCGCATATTGTGGGACAATGACACCGGCGAACGCGAACTGCGCGGGCAGGTGGTCGACCGTCACTATTACGGGGAAATGACCAATCTGGTGGTCGCCATCGAAGGACAGGAAGCGCCGCTATCCGTGGTCGAAACCAACGATTTCGGCGCAGACGACATACCCGTCGGCTCGCAGGTGCGCCTCGCTTATGACCGCGACGCGCTTATCGCCATGCGCGCCTGATTGCAGCCTTGCCTTGCCGGTAAAAGAGGAGCGGCGGGACAAAGCCCGCCGCTCTTCTGGGTTGGTTGGCCCCAGCCCTCACCCAACGGCTATCGAGCGCTCAATAGCCGGATTTGATCTTCTCGAACTCCGCGATCATCTTCTGGCGCAGTTCCGTCGGCATCGGAGCCTGGAACAGCGTCTTGTCCACGAATGAGGCGAGATCGCCATAGCCTGAATCGGTCAGCGTCTGTTCGTCGATGGCGCCCATGCCGCCGGCATTGGCGTGGCCGTAACCCCATTCGGTAACGATGTACTCGGAGACTTTCGGCGATAGAATGGCGTTGAGATAGTCATACGCCTTGTCCTTGTTGCCCTTGGCGTCCTTCAGAAGGACGTAGCCGCAAACCCAGGTCGACAGCCCTTCGTCGGTGTCTCGCTTCATGGCGACGGGCACATCGTCTGCCTGCAATGTCGTGGCCGTCTCGTTCCAGGCCCATGCGAGGTCGACCTCGCCGCCGGCCATGGCCTGCGACAGTTCGGTATTGTCGGTCCAGTAGAGGCGGACATTCTTGTGCACCTTGCGCAGGAAATCCGAGGCCTGCTGAAACTGCTCGTCCGTCAACTTGGTCCAGTCCTTGACGCCGATGGCGAGGCTCGCAAGCGCATAGGCGTCGTCGACATTGTCGCCCACGGAGACGCGGCCCTCGAACTTCGGATCGGCGAAGGCCTGCAGGGACTGGATTTCGGCTTCGTCCACCTTGTCGGTGCGGTAGGTCACGGCGGTGTTGCCCCACTCGAAGGGCACGACCCAGGCGGTGCCGCTGGCATCGGTCATGAAATCCGCCATCGCCTTGATGCCGGGCAGTACGTTGTCCCATTCGGTGATGCGCGACGTGTCGATCGGCTCAAGCAGTCCGGCTTCGCGCCATTTGGGCACGCTCTGGGCGCAGGGATGGGCGACGTCGGCGGAGAAGCCGGCTCTGAGCTTGTTGAATGCTTCCTCTTCGTCGCCGAAGAAGGCAAAGGTCGGCGAGTCGCCGTGTTTCTCGACATAGTCGGGATGGAATGCGGGATCTTCATAACCGGACCAGTCGAAGACCGTCAGGTCGCCGTCTTCGGCTTTCGCCGTCGCCGACATCAGGGCCAATGCGGCCACGCCGGCCAGCAATAATCTGCTGATGCTCGCTTTTTGCATGTTGGTACTCCCTCTTGTTTTGATCTGCCTTGTTATTTCCGGAGGCTTCCGTCGACTTCGAAATGTTTCGGGCAGAGCGCGGCGAGTGCGGCGAGCGAGGACTGGGCGGCATCGGTGCGCTTGAAACTGCGCGCGTCGATCATCAGTCTGAGCCAAAGCCCTTCCTGCATCGCATACAGCGCATCGGCCATCTTGCGAGGGTCGTAATCGTATTCCCCGTCTTCGCGCAGCGCGGAACACAGCCGGAAAAGCTCGCCGAGGAAGTCGTCGTCGCGCGCCCAGCACAAATCCCGATAAGCGGGCCGCGTCGCCGCTTCGGAATAGAAGGCAAACCAGGCTGCGACCTTGCGCGGATTGCAGACGCTTTCGTCGAGATCGGCGAGAATGATCGCCAGAAGCCGTTCGGCGGGTTTCCCGCCCGCTGCGGCCAGTGCGCCCTTCCAGTTGGCGGTATATTCGTTCGACAGATATTCGAGCGTCTCGACGAGCAGCTTTTCCTTGCTCTCGAAATGGAAATTGACAATGCCGCGCGACAGGCCGGCGCCCTCAGCAACATCTGCGAGTGTGGTCGCCGCGAAACCGCGCTCAGCCAATGAATCGATCGTCGCGTTGATCAGCTGCTCGCGGCGGAATTCCTTGGATGCGCGCCGGCCGGAATTGCCTGCTGAGACCTTCCTGGCAAGTTCCTTGTGTTCGGCAGTTTGCATGGTCTCGCTCCTCGACAGTTTCAGGCCGGTTTCGTGCCGAAAACATGGGTCGGCCTGTGCTCGCCCGAGTCGAGGACCGTCAGCATGGCCGTCCATGTTCGTATGTTCTTGTCCACATACGCCTGGCCGACCTTCTGCGCCAGAGTTCCGTCGCGTGCTTGCTTCAACTGCTCCAGTTCCTCGCGGGCGCGGACGCGATACCAGGGATTGCGGTCGACCGTGGCGACGTCGACGAAACCGGCTTTCTTCATGGCTGCGCGATAACGCGCCGGCGAGCCCATGCCGAAGGAAAGCCCTTCCGCAGCCAGATAGTCCCGCATTTCCCGAGAGGGCTCGTCATCGTGGCCGATCATCCAGTCGCTGGCGGCGAATCTGCCCCCGGGACGCAGAACGCGAAAAACGTCCGCGAACAGGCTCTCCTTGTCCGCGACATGAACCAGCGCGTCCTTTGAGAAAACGATGTCGAAGCTTTCATCCCCGAAGGGCAGCGGTCCCGGATCCGCGCGCAGGAAACTCGCCCGGTCCGTCAGGCCGTATTCGCGCGCTCGTGCGTTCGCGGCGTCGATGACGGGCTGCTCAACGTCGAAGCCGGTGATGTGCGCCAAAGGATAATTGCGCGCCAGAAACAGGGTGATGCCGCCCGAACCGCATCCGATATCGAGTACCTTTTTGCCGGCGAGATCGAGACCGGCGACGATGCGGTCGACCTCCTCCGGTCCGCCGGGCGACAAAAAGCCGTCCCCCCACAGCCCCTCGAGAAAGACGATGGCCTGTTCGTCGTATTCGGGTTGATGCGCTTCGCCGGTCAATGCCCGATTCCCGTCCGTCCACTCTTCAGGGCGCTCCGGTTCCCACCCTCACGGCAACCGGTAAGGGAATGATAGCCGCGACCTCCAGGATTGCAACACTTATTTGCTGAACATTCATTCAACAACTGGACACGATACGGTTTGCCGTGGCAATGTCGCCAAATCCCTCGGAAGGTCGCGCGGCATCGTCGGCGGCAGATCATCCGGCGGAAGGGTTTGAGGCAGGCGGCCGCGGAATTTCATGGCTTCTACAGCACAATACGATGTCATCGTTGTCGGTGCCGGGCACAATGGCCTCGTTGCCGCATGCTATCTCCAGCGCGCCGGCCTGAACGTCGCCGTGGTCGAGAAAAACGAATGGATTGGCGGCGCCGCGGTGAGCCGGGAACTGACCCCCGGCATTCTATATTCCAACTGCTCGTATGTTTGCAGCCTGTTCCGTCCCGAGATCATGCGAGATCTCGAACTGCCGCGTCACGGCCTACAGGTGGTGGCCTATGACGGTGGCGCATTGTTCACGCAGGACGGCGATTGCCTGATCGGTTACCGCAATCATCACGCCCACCGCCGCGAGTTCGCCCGCTTCTCGCCCCGCGATGCGGAGAGCTACGAGCGCTATTCACGCGACGTCACCCGCCAGTGCCGCTTCATCCAGCCGCTTCTGATGCGCACCGCACCGGATCCGGCGAGCTTCAAGCCGCGCGATCTGGGCGAGATGCTGTATCTCGCGCGCAGACTGGGCGAAATGACGACGCGCGAACAGGCGCTGATGGCCCGCTTCTGGACGATGTCCATCGCCGACTTCCTCTCGGAATATTTCGAGCACCCCACGGTGCGCGCTTCGCTCGCCATCTCGGGCATCATCGGCACGGCGCTCGGCCCGATGTCGCCGGGCACGGCCTATGTCCTGCTGCATCACTACATGGGCGAGGTCGACGGCCATGTCGGCGCCTGGGGCTATGCGCGTGGCGGCATGGGCGCCATCACGCAGGCGCTGGCGTCCTCTTTCAAGGCTTCCGGGGGCACCGTGCTGACCGACGCGGCGGTCGATCACGTCGCCATCCGGGGCGGGCGGGCGCAGGGCGTGGTGCTGGCCGACGGACGCGAACTCAACGCCCGCACGGTTGTCTCCAATGCCGACGTCAAGCGCACCTATCTCAAGCTGGTCGACAAAAAGGAACTGCCCGACGAGTTCGTCGAGCAGGTCGAGAGTTTCAAGATTCGAGGCTCGTCGGGAAAGGTGAACATCGCGCTCGACAGCCTGCCGGAATTTCCCGCGCTTCCGCCGGACTGCCCCGCGATCCGCGGCGACATTCATTTCTCCGATACGCTGGAGCGCATGGAGCGCGCCTATGACGACTGGAAGGACGGCCATTGGTCGCGCGATCCGGTGCTCGACATGATGATCCCGACCACGCTCGATCCGACCATGGCGCCGCCGGGCAAGCACTTCATGAGCTGCTTTGTGCAATATTGCCCTCCGAAGATCGAAGGCCGCGAATGGACCGACGCCGACCGCGACGGCTTCGCCGAGGCAGTGATCGGCCAGATCGCCGACCATTCGCCGGGGTTCCGCGACCGTATCATCCATATGGAGGTGCGCACGCCGCGCGAACTGGAAGCAGAGGTCGGCCTGACCGAAGGCAACATTTTCCAGGGCGAACTAACCTTCGATCAACTGCTTTTCAATCGCCCGATCCCCGGCTACGCGCAATATCGCGGACCGGTCGGCGGACTTTACCTTTGCGGCTCGTCCACCCATCCAGGCGGTGGTGTCATGGGTGCGCCGGGCCGCAATGCCGCGCTTGAGGTCCTGCGCGATCTTTCACGTCGAACCGACCATGCGAGTCCGGCCCATGACGTCATATGACATCATCGTCATTGGCGGCGGCCATAACGGGCTGGCCGCCGCGACCGTGCTGGCAAAGCGTGGTAAAAAAGTGCTCGTTCTGGAGGCCGCCGATGCGCCGGGCGGCATGGCGCGCGGCCACGAGATCGCACCGGGCTATCTGGTTTCGCGTGCGGCGCATCTCGCCTATCGCCTCGACGAAAGGGTAATCTCCGAACTCGGCCTGCGGGCGCATGGGCTGGAATACGCCTCTGCCAGCGTTGCGACTGTTTGCCTCTCACCAGATGCCGAACCGCTTACCCTGAAAGGAGCGTGGGGCGAGACGGTCGATGGGGTGGAACCTTCGCAGGCCGCAGCCTGGGCAGCGTTGCGCAAGCGCCTGCTGTTCCAGGCCGGCACGTTCGGCAAGTTCGACCGGCTTGTGCCGGTTCAGCCGGGCCATGCCAGCCTGAAGCAGAAGCTGGCGCTTGCCGCATCCGGACTTTCACTTCGCATGGCCGGGGAAAAGGAATTCCGGCAGTTCCTGCGCATGGCGGGCATGTGCGTTGCCGACATCGCCGAGGAAAAGCTCTCCGACGAGCGCCTCATGGGCCTGATCGGCTTCGACGCAACGCTCGGTATCAGGCTGGGCCCGCGCTCGCCGACTTCGGTCATCGGGCTCTATCACCGGCTGGCTGGCGGCGGAAACCTCGCTGTTGTCAAGGGCGGCATGGCGGGGCTCGCCAACGCTTTTGCCGAAGCGGCCAAGGCAGCGGGCGTCGAGTTGCGGATGTCGAGCCCGGTGGCGAACATCGAGATCGAGGCGGGCAGGGCGGTCGGCGTCCGTTTCGCCGATGGCGAGGTGCTGAGCGCACACAAGGTGCTTTCCGCCACGAGCCCCGTGTCAACCTTCCTCGACCTGGTGGGCGCGCGCCATCTCGACACCGAATTCGCGCGCGAGCTTCGCCATCTTCGCGGCGGCGGCAATGTGGCAAAGCTGAATATTGCCCTTTCCGCCCCGCCACGATTTGGCGGTGCTGCGGAAGACAACGCGGCGCGCTTTGTCCATGCGCCGTCGATCCGGCATGTCGAAACGAGCTTCAATCCCCAGAAATACGGAGAACTGCCCGACGATCCGCCCTTCGAGGCAGTGGTCGAGAGCGCGTTCGACAAAAGCCTCGCACCGGCTGGCGGCGCGGTAGTGTCCGTTGCCGTCGCCAATGTCCCGCACGATCTCAATGGCGGGTGGGAGAAGGGACGGGCCAGGCTGGAGAAAGCGGTTCTGGACCGGCTCGACAGCCTTTCGCCGGGCTTTTCGAAATCCGTTGTCGCCTGCGAGACGCTCACCCCGCCGGATCTCGCAGCGCTGTTCGGCTCCGGGCATTGGCATCATGTCGAATTGCAGGCCGACCGGCTTTATGCGCTCAGGCCCGTCTTCGGCGCAGCGCATTACCGCACGCCGGTCGACGGGCTTTATCTGTGCGGCGCCGGAACGCATCCGGGCGGCGGCATCAGCGGACTTTCCGGCATCATGGCGGCAGGACAGATCATCGGAGACGACGGGCGATGACAGGTTCGACGAACAGGGAACATTTTCGCACGCCGCTTTTGCATGCGCCGTTCCATGCGCGCATCGAGGCGCTGATGGAAGGCGAGCACTGGTACGACTGGGCCGGGTATGCCGCAGCCATGATGATCCGCGACGAAGAGCTCGAATATTTCGCCATCCGTTCGCAGGCCGCGCTGTTCGACCTGACTCCGATGATCAAGTACCGCATCGAGGGGCCGGAGGCGGAAGCCTTTCTCGACAGGCTGACATTGCGCGACGTGTCGAAGCTGAAGCCCGGCCGGGTACACTACACCGCATGGTGCGACGATGACGGTCATGTGCTCGATGACGGCACGCTGTTCCGGCTGGCGCCGGACCGGTTTCGCCTTTGCTGCCAGGAGCGGCATCTGCCCTGGCTCGCCGACACGGCCTTGGGTTTCGACGTCGCCATCGCCGAGGAGACGGATGCGGTGGCGGGGCTCGCCCTGCAGGGGCCGACCTCCGCCTCGATCTTGCTGGCGGCCGGCTTCGACATCGAGCCCATGAAGCCGTTCGCTCTGGCCGAGTTCGACCATCAAGGCTCGAGACTGCTGATCTCGCGCACCGGTTTCACCGCCGATCTGGGCTATGAACTGTTCCTCGATACAGCTGTCGCGGTGTCCCTGTGGGACCGCCTGTGGGATGCCGGACAAGTCCACGGCATCAGCGCGATCGGCTACGACGCTCTGAACCGCGCCCGCATCGAGGCGGGCTTCATCGTGGCCAATGCCGACTTCGTGACAAGCGAAACCGCACTGCGCGCCGACCGGGCGCGCCAACCCGACGAGATCGGGCTGGGATGGATGGTCGACATGGCCAAGCCGCATTTCAACGGTCGTCGCGCCATCGCCTCGGCCCGCGCCGCAGGCACGCTGCGCCATGTGCTGGTCGGTCTCGAGATCGAGGGCAACGAACCGGCGACGGGCTCAATCGTTTACCATGGGGCCAAGACCGAGGCTGGCGTGGTCACGGCGGCCATCTGGTCGCCCACGGCCAAGCGCAACATTGCGCTCGCCAGCCTCGAACGGCCCTTTGGCGAAAAGACAAATGACGGTTTGTGGGTCGAGATCTACGCCCCGCGCGAATTGCGCTATCACAAGCTGAAGAAGAAGGCGCGCGTCGTCGAGCGCCCCTTCGTACGTCTTCCCCGGCGGACGCAGACGCCACCGGTGAAGTTCTGAGCGAAATGACCAAGGCATCTCAAGCAGACGAAAAGCAGAAGCGACTGTTCGCTACCCCGGTAGGACATCCAGGTGGCGGGCTCATGCGCTATGCCGCCGCGATGCATTTCTACAAGCGC
>JAGRLL010000455.1:0-2851 GCA_020441855.1 Nitratireductor sp. | reverse complement strand
GGGCTGTCCCATCCCGATATTGCCTGAGTGCCGGCACCTTGGAAGCGGGAGCCGAGTGCGGGATCAGCCTGCGTTTATGCCGAACAGCCTGGTCTAGGGCGTCAGTTGCCGGAGCATCGCGAGAACCTGCGCGTCCAGCCGGTCGTTCTGCGGCAATTTCTGCGAAGCCAGGCGTACCGCGACCATGCCGTTTTCGGGATCGCAATACAGCCACTGACCATGGATGCCGATGCCGAAGAATGCCTTGCCGGCCGAGCGATACCAGAAGTCGCGGTAGCTTCCTCCGGGTATGAAGGCGGCGAAATCGCCATCGCGCCAGGCATCGCGGTCGCCGCCCGCCTCCAGCTTGTCGAGCCATGGGAGCGGGACAATCTGGCGACCATCGGATGCGCCGCCGTCGAGCAGCAGGCGGCCAAGGCGTGAAAGGTCGCCGAGCGTTGCCGATATGCCGCCGCTGCCTCTAGGTGCTCCACGAAAGTCAACGGTGATCTGGGCGTCGGCCTCGGCGCCCATCGGCCTCCAGAGCAGATCCGACATCGCTTGCGCATATGAGGTTCCGGCCGCCATTTCGACAATGGTCGCCGCGAGATCGGCGTTGGGCGAAAGATAGTGGAACTTGCCGCCATGCGGTCCTTCGCCTTTCGCGATCGTGGCGAGGAATTCGACCATTCCCTCTTGCTCCACCCCTGGCACTGGCGGGTTCCACGCGGTTGAGCGTCGGTAACGGGCGTAGCCTCCGGAATTGTCCAGATAGTCTTCCTTGAAGTTGAGGCTGACGCGCATGTCGAGCAGATGCTGTAGCGGGCAATCGCCGTAGCCACAGCCGTCCATTTGCGGCAGGTAGTGGGACACCGGCTTCGATGTGTCGAGTTCGCCGAGATCGGCGAGGATGCCGGACAGAATGCCTGTCACCGATTTTGAGACCGAAAAGATCAGGTGCGGCAGGCGGAGGTCCACGGTCCGGCTCGTCCACAACGCAAGCGGGGTACCTGGAAACGAGACGGCGAAGGCGTCGGTCTCACTGTGCGCGAGAAAGCCGCAAAGCGATGTCGTCGAGCCATCGATTGTTATTTCGCGATCTTCCAGTTGCGCATGCGGCTGTACATCGCGCAGCGGCGGATCGGCACAGATGATCGCCGAGGGCACGATTTCGCTGACATGCTGGAACGACCAGGTGGAGTATGGCCGTTCGCGCCAATTGGCGAGGCTCACTTGCGATCGCTCGAAACCATATCGATCGGAAAACGGCTGCATTGATCGGGATGCCGTATTGATGGAAGGATAAATGGACGGGGCCGGCAACACGATGCCGCCGGCCCCATTTTCATCAGGACTTCAGTTTCGTCCAGACCTTTTCACGCAGATCCTTCGACTTCGGCGAGCATGCCTTGTAGGGCCGCAGGCGTTCGCCATATTCCTCGGGCATGTTGACGGCAGGATCCGACTTCAGGTCGTCCTTCAGGAACTCACCCGAACCGATCACCGCATTCGAATAGCCCGTATAATTGGAGGCCGCGGCCGCGACTTCCGGGCTCATCATCCAGTTGACGAATTCCTTCGCCTTTTCGAGATTGGGCGCGTCCTTGGGCACCGCGATCACGTCGGTCCAGAAGGTCGTGCCCTCTTTGGGATATACGTAGACGACATTCGGCTTCTTCGCCTTGACCCGATGCGCCGCACCGTTCCACTGCATGTGCACCGGAACCTCGCCGGCGACCATGCGGTCAATCGTACCGTCGTTGGAATAGAGCTTCACGTCCGGCTTTTGCGCAAGCAGCAGGTCGAGGATCTGTTGCGCTTCCCCCGCGTCCTCGGTGCATTTGTCGATGCCGAGATAATAGGCGGCGGCATTCCACACGTCCGACATCTCGTTGAGCATGGCGATCTTGCCCTTGAGTTCGTCCGCCGGCTTGAAGATGGGCTCCCAGCTCTCCGCCATCTTGCCGCCCGGCACCATTTCCGGGTCGTAGGTGAAACCGGTCGTGCCCCACATATAGGGCGCGGAATATTCGCGCTTCTCGTCGCCGGCGATGGACTTGAATGCCGGCAGGAGGTTCTTGAAGTTCTCCATCTGATTGACGTCGATCTTGGCGAGCATGCCCTTGTCGACCATAATGCCAAGGGTCGTCGTGCCGGGGAAAATGATGTCATATCCGCCGCCGCCGGCCTGCAGCTTGGCGAGCAGGTCTTCCTCTGACGCGAAGCTGTCGATCGTCACTTTCGTGCCGGTCTCCTTTTCGAAGCGTTCCAGCAGTTCAGGCGCGAAATAGTTCGACCAATTGTACAGACGCAATTCGTCGGCCTGTGCCTGAACCGTCAGTCCTCCCATGAAGGCCGCCGACGCCAGCAGCGCCGACAGCAATGACGTGCGTTTGTTCATTGCTTTCATTCTTCCACTCCTTTGGTTTGCTTCATTCCACGTTCTTGGACAGTCGGTTACTCACGATGGCCGGGACTGTCTTTTCCGGCCTGTGTCGCCTCCGAGAAACAGCGACAACGACACCAATGCGAGAGAGAGCAGCAGCATAAGGGATGAGATCGCATTGACCTCCGGCGTCACGCCGGTGCGCACGAGGCCGAATATGTAGATCGGCAAGGTGGTGGAACCGGCACCGCCGAGAAAAAAGGTCGTGACGAAATCGTCGAGGGAGATGATGAAGGCCAGCACGAGTCCCGACAGGATGCCGGGGAGCATCAGCGGGAGGGTAATACGGAAGAATGCCCTGACCGGCGTTGCATATAGATCGGATGCGGCCTCCGTCAGCCGCCGGTCCATGCCCTGCAAACGGGCCCGGATCGGCAGATAGGCGAAGGGGATGCAGAAGACGATATGGCCGGCAATGACGGTGCC
>JAGRLL010000117.1 GCA_020441855.1 Nitratireductor sp. | reverse complement strand
TCTGGGACCCGGTCGAGAACGCTTCTTTCATACCCTGGTTGTCGGGCACCGCGTTGCTGCATTCCGCGCTCGTCATGGAAAAACGCGACGCGCTCAAGATCTGGACGGTGCTGCTGGCGCTGATCACCTTCTCCATGTCGCTGCTCGGCACCTTCCTGGTGCGTTCCGGCGTGCTGACATCGGTGCATGCCTTCGCCTCGGATCCGACGCGCGGCATCTTCATCCTCACCATCCTGTGCGTCTTCGTTGGCGGCTCGCTGACCTTGTTCGCGCTGCGTGCCTCGGTGCTCCGATCGGGCGGTCTGTTCGCGCCGATTTCGCGTGAGGGCGCACTGGTCTTCAACAATTTGTTCCTCACCACCGCGGCGGCGACCGTGCTGACCGGCACGCTCTACCCGTTGGTGATCGAGGCGCTGTCCGCCGAGAAGATCTCCGTAGGCGCGCCGTTCTTCGACGCCACTTTCGGTCCGTTGATGATCCCGCTGCTCCTCGCGGTTCCCCTCGGTCCGCTCCTGTCGTGGAAGCGCGGCGACCTGATCGCCGCGTTGCAAAGGCTCTATTTCGTCGCGGGTGCGGCGCTGCTCTCGGTCGTTGGCGTGCTTGCATTCACCACCGACGCGCCGGTGCTTGCCGCGCTCGGCATCGGCCTCGCCGTCTGGGTCTTCCTTGGCGCCTTCGCCGAACTCGTCACGCGCGCGGGCTGGCCGAAAGCCGGTATCGCCGTCGGTTTGCGTCGCCTCGCCGGCATGCCGCGTTCGATCTGGGGCACCGCGCTTGGCCATGCGGGCCTCGGTGTCACCTTGTTTGGCATCGTGTGCGTTTCGGCCTTCCAGACGGAGGTGATCCGCCACGTCTCGCCGGGCGACAAGGTCGACATCTCCGGCTACACGCTGACCTTCGAAGGCCTGTCGCCGCGCAAGGGCTCCAATTTTGTCGAGGACGTCGCGGTGTTCCAGGTGACCGGCGAGGGGGTGACGCCCCATCGCCTCGAGCCGGCCAAGCGGGTCTATACCACGCGCCGCATGCCGACTACCGAGGCGGCCATCGAGACTTACTGGTTCTCGCAGCTCTATCTGTCGCTGGGCGAAGCCGAGAGTGACGGCTCGATCACGCTGCGCGCATGGTGGAAACCCTTCGTGACGCTGATCTGGCTCGGCACGCTGGTCATGGTCGCAGGCGGCATCGCCTCGTTGTCGGACCGGCGCTTGCGGGTCGGTGCGCCGACGCCTTCGAAATCGAAACTCAAGATGGCGGGTGCCGATGCGTAGCTTCGCCGTCATCTCGCTGCTTGCTCTTGGCCTAGTCTTCCAGGCCTCGGCGTCCCTTGCCGTCCAGCCCGACGAGGTTTTGTCCGACCCGGCGCTGGAAACGCGCGCCCGCGCCATTTCGTCGGAACTGCGCTGCATGGTCTGCCAGAACCAGTCGATCGACGATTCCGACGCCGACCTCGCGCGCGATCTGCGTCTGCTGGTGCGCGACCGGCTCAAGGCCGGCGACAGCGACGAGCAGGTGATGGACTATGTCGTCAGCCGCTACGGTGAATTCGTGTTGCTGCGCCCCTCCTTTTCGGCGCGCAACCTGCTGCTGTGGGCCATGCCGGCGATCGTGCTGCTGATCGGCGCGGCGGGTTTCTTTGCCTATGTCAGGCGCGGTTCGGCCGCGCTCGCATCCGGATCGTCCCGATTGTCTGCGGAAGAAGAACAGCGCCTCACGAAAATTCTGGGTGAAGGTGACTGATCGCGTGGCCATATGCGGCGCGGATCTTGAACAACAGGGGTAGCAACCGTGACCGCGACCAGCCAACGCGTCGGATTCGAAGGTAGTCAGGGCGCTACCCTTGCCGCACGTCTCGACATTCCGGCCGGCGATATCCGCGCCTATGCCGTTTTCGCCCATTGCTTCACCTGTTCGAAGGACCTGTATGCCACGCGGCGCATCGCAGGCGAACTCGCCCGGCTTGGCATCGCGGTGCTGCGTTTCGACTTTACTGGCCTTGGCGGCTCGCAAGGCGAATTCGCCTCGAGCAATTTCTCCTCCAACATCGAGGATTTGAAGCGCGCCGCCGATTTCCTGCGTGACAATTATCAGGCGCCGGGCCTGCTCGTCGGACATTCGCTGGGTGGTGCTGCGGTGCTTGCGGTCGCCGCCGATATCCCGGAGGTCAAGGCGGTCGTATCCATCGGCGCGCCTTCCGATGCCGAGCATGTGACGAAGAATTTCGCCGCCGATCTCACCCGCATCGAAAAGGAAGGCGAGGCCGAAGTCACGCTGGCCGGGCGACAGTTCCGCATCCGCCGCCAGTTCCTCGAAGACCTGGAGAAGAGCAAGGTGACGGAGCGCATCCGCCACATGAAGAAGGCGCTGCTGATCCTGCACTCGCCCATCGACCAGACCGTGAGCGTCGACAACGCCGCCGACATCTTCATGGCGGCGAGGCATCCCAAGAGCTTCGTCTCGCTCGACCATGCAGACCATCTGCTTTCGAGCGAGCGCGACGCCGTGTTCGCCGCGAATGTGATCTCGGCCTGGGCCGAGCGCTACCTGCCCGCAGATTCGATCGAGGAAGTGGCCGGGCCGGAGCACATCGTCGTCGCAGAGACCGGCAATGGCAAGTTCCAGAACACGGTCAGTGCCAGCGGTCACCGCCTCATCGCCGACGAACCCACCCATGTCGGCGGCATGAATTCCGGCCCGTCGCCCTACGACCTGCTTGCCGCCGCGCTCGGTGCCTGCACCTCGATGACGCTGCGCATGTATGCCGAACACAAGAAGATCGACATCGGCATGGTCACCGTCGAGGTCGAGCACGCCAAGATCCACGCCGCCGATTGCGTCGAGTGCACCGACGAGGAACGCGCCGGCGGCGGCAGGATCGACCGTTTCGAGCGCCGTGTCTCGGTCTCCGCCGACATCGACGAGGAAACGAGGAAGAAGCTGGTAGCGATCGCCGACCGTTGCCCGGTTCACCGCACACTTGAGCACGGTGCGAGGATCGTCACGCGCTACGGCTGATCGTCATCCGGTAAAAACTATACATTACAGAACTTTAAGCCGTGGAACGGCG
This sequence comes from Nitratireductor sp., assembly GCA_020441855.1. GTDB lineage: Bacteria > Pseudomonadota > Alphaproteobacteria > Rhizobiales > Rhizobiaceae > BOKV01. The sequence goes on along the minus strand of JAGRLL010000117.1, from coordinate 4,978 downwards.
CGCATTACCAAAGATTAATGCGCCGGCAAGGCGCCTGTAATCTTGCCTGTCCCATATTGCTTCCATCGCAGGCCCGTTCGGGCCGGCTCAAGGTTCTTCGAAGCCCGATGGAAGGAAATGAGGAAATGACGAAAACCAGCCAAACCGGATCGCGCCGCCGCATGGCAGGCATTGCGATTGCTTCGACAATGGCGCTGACCGCCGTGGGCATGGCCCTCGACGCGGCGCAACTGCCCGTCTTCTCGCCGGCCCACGCAGACGCCGTCCGCGTCGACGGGCCGAAAATGCTCTCTTTCGCCGATGTCGTGCAGGCGGTATCGCCCGCCGTCGTCTCGGTCCGCGTCGAATCCGAATTCAAGCCGGTAAACGATCGTGGCCCCCGCTTCGACCGCCGCCGTGGCGACAATGGCGACGGGGAGGACGCGATCCCGCCGTTCTTCCGGAACAATCCGTTCTTCCGCGATTACCCCTTCTTCCGCGACGGACCGCGCGACCGCCGTTTCGGCAACGATGATCGCGATGGTCGCGACGGCCGCCGCAGCCCGCGCCGCTTCGGCATGTCCCAGGGTTCCGGTTTCTTCGTGTCCGAGGACGGCTACCTCGTCACCAACCACCACGTCGTCGAGAACGGCGAGAAATTCACCGTGGTCATGGACAATGGCGACGAGTTGCCCGCCACGCTTGTGGGCGCGGACGCACGCACCGATCTCGCTGTCCTGAAGGTCAAGGACGAGCGCAAATTCACCTATGTGAAGTTCTCGCCGGACAAGGTGCGCATCGGCGACTGGGTTGTCGCCGTCGGCAATCCCTTCGGTCTTGGCGGTACGGTGACCGCCGGCATCGTCTCGGCCTCCAACCGCGAAATTCCGTCCAATCGCTACGACAATTTCATCCAGATCGACGCGGCGGTGAACAAGGGCAATTCCGGCGGTCCGGCCTTCAACCTCAACGGCGAGGTCATCGGCATCAACACCGCGATCTTCTCGCCTTCCGGCGGCAATGTCGGCATCGCCTTCGCCATTCCCGCCTCTACCGCAAGCGAGGTGGTCGACGATCTCATCCATAACGGTCAGGTCGTGCGTGGCTGGCTCGGCGTCCAGATTCAGCCGGTGACCAGCGACATCGCCGAATCGATCGGCATGAAGGAGAACGAGGGCGCCATCGTCACCGCGCCGCAGGACGGCAGCCCGGCCGCCGATGCCGGCATCAAGTCCGGAGACGTCATCACCGCGGTCGACGGCGTCAAGGTTGCCAACCCGCGCGAACTGGCCCGCAAGATCGGTGATTACGCACCCGATTCCAAGGTCAAGGTAACGCTGTTCCGCGACGGCAAGACCCAGGATGTCGAAGTCACGCTCGGCACGCTCGACGAGAAGCGTGTGGCCTCCCTCGAACAGGACAACCAGGACCAGGGCAGCGGCCAGACGCTCGAAAGCCTCGGTCTCCAGGTCGAGCCGAACGATCGCGGCAACGGCGTGGTCGTTGCCGATGTCGCGCCCGGCAGCAGCGCCGAGCGAAAGGGAGTTCGCCCCGGCGACGTCATCGTCTCGGTCAATGGCGAGGAGATCGGCACGGCCGAGGACGTCGTCGCAGCCGTGCGCAATGCCGAGAGCCGGGGCCGCAACGCCGCGCTCTTCCAGATCCGCCGCTCCGGCGATTCGCGCTTCGTCGCCATTCCCTTCGACAAGGGCTGAGGCGACCAGAGCAACTGAAAAACGTATCGCGCCGTTTATCGGTCGCCCCCGGGCGTGATGCGTTCATGGTGACGGGCCTTTCCCATCCTGGCCCGTCACCGACCCTTTCTGGACGTTTCGTTTCCGAAGGATCCACGAGATGCTTGCGCCGAACCCCAGCGAAACTACATTCAAGGTCATGCGGATACTTCTTGTCGAAGATGATTCTGAAGCGGCGGCCTACCTGACACGCGCGCTGAACGAGGCCGGCCACACCGCCGACCATGCAGCCGATGGCGAGGAGGGCGCGCATCTGGCTGCCTCCGGACGCTATGACGTGATGGTGGTCGACCGGCTGCTGCCGAAAATGGACGGCCTTTCGATGCTGAAGCAGCTTCGCGCCTCCGGCGATGTCACGCCGGCGCTGATCCTTTCCGCGCTGGGGCAGGTCGACGACCGTGTAGAGGGCCTGCGCTCGGGCGGCGACGATTATCTTGCCAAACCCTATGCCTTTACCGAATTGCTGGCCAGGATCGAGGTTCTGGCGCGCCGTCATCGCCCCGAGGACACCGAGACGGTGCTGCGCGTGGGCGATCTCGAACTCGACCGCCTTGCCCATTCCGTCCGGCGCGGCGGGATTTCCATTCCGTTGCAGCCGCGCGAATACCGCCTGCTCGAATACCTGATGCGCAATTGCGGCAAGGTCGTTACCCGCACCATGCTGCTGGAAGAGGTCTGGGACTATCACTTCGATCCGCAGACCAATGTGATCGACGTCCACATTTCGCGACTGCGCGCGAAGATCGACAAGGACTTCGATCAGCAGCTCCTGCACACGGTGCGTGGATCGGGCTATATCCTGCGCGATCCCGGCGCCGCTTCCGAGCGCCCCTTCGACCGTAACGCATGACATGCAGAGACTGCGCACGATCCTTGCGATTACCGCCGTAAGGCTGTCGATTGCCTATTCGCTGATCTTCGGCATCGTCGCCGTCGTGCTGGTTCTCTACATGACGAACAGCACGGTCTCGATCCTGCGCGGTCAGATCGAGGATTCCATCAACACCGAAATCGCCGACCTCGACGAGAGCTACAAGCATGACGGCCTGAACGGCCTGCTCATAAAGCTCGAAAGAGCCGCCGCCGCGCCCGGCGCCAATCTCTACGTCCTGACCGAGCCGACGGGCCGCATCATCGCCGCCAATATCCGCGACATCGAAAGCGGCGTCATTGGCAGCGATGGCTGGACCGAGCGGCCCTTCGCCTACACGCGCTACAATCAGGGTGACCGGCACCATTACTATGCCATCGCCCGCATCGTGGCGCTGCCCAACGGGATGCGCTTGCTGGTCGGGCGCGATCTTGGCGAACCGGAGCGCTTCCGGGTGGTGATCGGTCGGGCCATGATCATGTCCCTGGGCTTCATGGTCGGCGTCGGCATCCTCACCTGGCTGCTGGTTGGCCGCCGTGCACTGAAGCGCCTCGACCTCGTCGCCAAATCCACCGAGCGCATCATGGCGGGCGACGTGGGCGAGCGCTTGCCGGTAACTGGCGCGGGCGACGAATTCGACCGCCTGTCGACGCGCCTCAACACCATGCTGGACCGCATCGCCCGGCTGGATGAGGGGCTGAAACAGGTCTCCGACAACATCGCCCACGATTTGAAGACGCCGCTGACGCGCCTGCGCAACAAGGCCGATCAGGCGCTTGGCGGAGCGAGCGATTCCGAAGCCGCCCGCGCGGCCTTGCAGGAGGTGATCGTCGACACCGACCAGATCATCAAGACCTTCAACGCGCTGCTGATGATTTCTCGCGTCGAATCGGGCTCGGCGGCGGCCGAACTCGTGGCGCTCGATCTGTCGGCGCTGGTCGGCGACGTCGCCGAGCTTTACGAGCCCGTCGCCGAGGAGGCGGGCTTCGCGTTCGAACTCTCGCTCGAGCCGGATCTGAAGATCAGGGGCAATCGCGAATTGCTGTCGCAGGCATTGTCCAATCTTTGCGACAACGCGCTGAAATACGGCCATGTCGAGGGAGGCGAGGGTGCGCGCCTCGCCATTTCCGCGAAGCGCGAAGACGGCAAAATCCGTCTCGAGGTTGGCGACAACGGCCCCGGCATACCCTCAAGTGAACACGAACGCGTCACCGAGCGCTTCACGCGGCTGGAGGCAAGCCGAACCCTGCCGGGCAACGGCCTCGGCCTGAGCCTTGTGCGCGCCGTTGCGCAACTGCATGGCGGGACGCTTGAGTTTGCCGACGCCAATGCCGACAATGCGGCCGATGGAGGAATGTCGTCAGTCGCCGGCCCCGGTTCCGGGTCCGGTTCCGGCACCCAATCCGGTCCCGAACCCGTTCGGCGTCCGGGTCTCAGGGCCAGCCTTGTCCTGCCGGCGGAGCCGGTGTCGTGACGGCGCCGACGACATGGCATATTGCGGCGGAGGAACGCATGAACCGTCCCGCGGGACAGCAAACGGGCGTGACAATCGCCCCCGGGCAGCCACCGGCCGCCCCGGGGCCGCTGACGAAGGCGGACGCCGGTACATGGCTGCGCGAGCTTGACGAAAAACTTGCCGAAGACGGTCAGGATGCTTTTGCACAGGCACTGGCCAAGCGCGCGGACATTCGCGCGTTCCTTGGCGCGGTGTTCTCGCTGTCCTCCTTCCTGCGCGACAGCGCGCTGATCCATCCCTCCACGCTGGTCAAGGTCCTCTCGCACCCCTTCGAGCAAGGCTTTGCCGAACTCGTGGACGAAACCCGCGAGCTTGGTGCAATTGCGCAAAGCGAATCCGAACTGATGCGGCAATTGCGGATAAACCGCCGCCGCGCCGCGCTGACCTGCGGCCTCGCCGATCTTGGCGGCTGGTGGGATGGCGAAACGGTGACGGCCGCGCTTTCCGACTTTGCCGATGCCGCGCTCCAGGCCACGATCGGCTTTTTGCTCGGCAAGCTGCACGAATCCGGCAAGCTCGTCTTGCCGTATCCCGAGGCACCGCAAAGAGACAGCGGCCTGATTGTCCTCGCCATGGGCAAATACGGTGCGCGCGAGCTCAACTATTCGAGCGATATCGACCTGATCGTCTTTTTCGATCCCGAGCGCATGACGCTCGGAACGGACGACCCGACCTCCATGTTCGCCCGGCTTGCCCGCTCGCTGGTGCGCATTCTCCAGGAGCGCACGGGTGACGGTTACGTGTTTCGGACCGATCTGAGATTGCGACCCGACCCCGGTTCGACGCCACTGGCGATCCCGATCGAGACCGCGCTCAATTATTACGAGGCCTACGGGCAGAACTGGGAACGCGCCGCCA
>JAGRLL010000116.1:280-5354 GCA_020441855.1 Nitratireductor sp. | reverse complement strand
ACGGCAAGACATCGCTGCTCGATGCGATCCGCAACGCCAATGTCGTTGCCGGCGAGGCCGGCGGCATTACCCAGCATATCGGCGCCTACCAGATCGAGAAGGACGGCTCGAAGATTTCCTTCATCGATACGCCGGGCCACGAGGCGTTCACCGCCATGCGCGCCCGCGGTGCCCAGGCGACCGACATAGCCATTCTGGTGGTTGCCGCAGACGACAGCGTGATGCCGCAGACGATCGAATCGATCAATCACGCCAAGGCCGCAGGTGTGCCGATCATTGTCGCCATCAACAAGGTCGATCTTCCTGCCGCCGATCCTTCCAAGGTGCGCACCGAATTGCTCCAGCACGAAGTCTTCGTCGAATCGATGGGCGGTGAAGTGCTCGACGTCGAGGTGTCGGCCAAGACCGGCAAGGGCATCGACAAGCTTCTCGAAGCCATTCTGCTTCAGGCCGAAGTGCTCGAACTGAAGGCCAATCCCGACCGTCCGGCCGAAGGTGTCGTCATCGAGGCGGAACTCGACAAGGGCCGCGGTCCGGTTGCCACCGTTCTCGTCAAGCGCGGCACGCTCAGGACTGGAGACGTGCTGGTCGTCGGCGACGAATGGGGCCGTGTGCGTGCGTTGGTAAACGATCAGGGCGCGCAGGTGAGCGAGGCCGGCCCTTCCATGCCGGTCGAAATTCTGGGTCTCAACGGCACACCGATGGCGGGCGACCGCATGGCGGTGGTCGAAAACGAGGCGCGCGCCCGCGAAATCGCCGATTATCGCCAGCGTGTCTCGCGCGAAAAGGCGATGGCCCGACAGGCCGGTTCGCGCGGTTCGCTCGAACAGATGATGACGCAGCTTCAGTCGAGCGATCTTCGCGAGGCCGCCGTCGTCGTCAAGGCCGATGTCGGCGGTTCGATGGAAGCGATCACCCAGGCACTCGACAAGCTCGGCACGGATGAGGTGCAGGCCCGCATCGTTCATGCCGGTGTCGGCGCGATCACCGAATCCGACGTGTCGCTGGCTGCAGCCTCCAACGCGCCGATCCTCGCCTTCAACGTTCGTGCCTCCAAGCAGGCGCGCGACGCCGCCGAGCGCGAGGGCATCGAGATCCGCTATTATTCGATCATCTACGACCTCGTCGACGACATGAAGGCGGTGATGAGCGGCCTGCTGGCGCCCGAGCGCCGCGAGACCTTCCTCGGCTACGCCGAAATTCTCCAGGTCTTCCACGTGTCCAAGGTCGGCAAGGTAGCCGGCTGTCTGGTCACCGAGGGCAGGGTGGAGCGCGGTTCGGGCGTGCGTCTGCTGCGCGACAACGTGGTCATCCNNGGCAAGCTGTCGACGCTCAAGCGCTTCAAGGACGAGGTTTCCGAAGTCCAGGGCGGCCAGGAATGCGGCATGGCCTTCGAGAACTATCAGGACATCCGCGAAGGCGATGTCATCGAGTGTTTCCGCGTCGAGGAAGTCAAGCGCTCGCTTTGAGCTTCGTCGCAGCGGAGTGAAACTGCCCTTCCGGTCCCAACCCGGCTGAGGCGGCAAACCGTTTGAATGAAATCCATTGGTTTGCGTGGGGCGGCGTTGCCGCTCCCGCTACCCTTGATGCAGGACATGGCGGGCCCATGAGCCAAAAACCCCCTTCCCAGCGCCAGCTTCGCGTCGGCGAAATGGTGCGTCACGCGCTGAGCGCACTGCTGCAGCGCGGCGAGATTTCCGATCCCCTGCTCGAGAAAACCGTGATTTCGGTCACCGAGGTCGCGATGTCGCCCGACCTGAAGATCGCCACCGTGTTCATCGCGCCGCTCGGCCATGACGATCCCCAGCCCTTCATCAAGGCGCTCGCCAGCCACCAGAAGCTGATCCGCGGTCGTCTGTCGCCGGCGCTGCGCCAGTTGCGCTACATGCCGGAATTCCGGTTCCGGCCCGATACCTCCTTCGACAATTACGCCCGCATCGACGCGTTGCTGCACGAGCCTTTCGTGGCGCGCGATCTCGATCATGATCAGGACAAAGAAGAAGAATGAGCCGTCAAAGAAAGAAGAAGGGCCGTCCGATTTCGGGCTGGATCGTACTCGACAAGCCGGAAGGGATCGGCTCGACCGAATGCGTTTCCAAGATGAAGTGGCTCTACAAGGCTGCCAAGGCCGGCCATGCCGGCACGCTCGACCCGCTCGCTTCCGGCATGCTGCCGATCGCGCTGGGCGAGGCCACCAAGACAGTTCCCTACGTCATGGAAGGCCGCAAGATCTATCGTTTCACCGTCGCCTGGGGTGCGGAGACCTCGACCGACGATCTGGAGGGCGAGGTCGTCGCCCGTTCCGACAAACGCCCGACGGAAGCCGAAATCCGCGATGCGATGCAGGACTATGTTGGCGAGATCGAGCAGGTGCCGCCGGCCTTTTCGGCGGTCAAGATCAACGGCGAACGCGCCTACAAGCTGGCGCGCGCCGGCGAGGAGGTCGAGATCGAGGCTCGCGCCGTGGTCATCCATCGCCTTGACCTCGTCGAGATCGGCGAGGATGCTGCGACCTTCGAATGCGAGTGCGGCAAGGGAACCTATGTGCGTGCGCTCGCCCGCGATATGGGCCGGGATCTGGAATGTTACGGTCATATCGCGAAATTGCGGCGCACCGGCGTCGGCCCGTTCGGCGAGGACGACCTCATTCCGCTCGATGAACTGACCGGGCTGGAGGGCGATCTCGATGCGCTCGACGCCGAGTTGCTGCCCGTTGGCCTCGCGCTGGAGGAACTTCCCGAGGTGCAGATCACGCAGCCGCAGGCGAGCAGGCTTCGCGCCGGCAATTCGATCCTTCTGAGAGGCGCCGACGCGCTCACCTTCGCCGACGAGGCCTATGCGACGAACGGCGAGGAACTGGTCGCCATCGGTTCCGTCGAACAGGGGTCGTTCAACCCCAGGCGCGTGTTCAAGGTTTCCGCTGTCTGAGGCCGGCAGGAGACAATTTGCTGGCAATGGCGGCGTAAATCGACTATATGCGCGCCAACTAGTGTTCCGGATCGAAGTTCGTCCTGTTTCCAGCTTGCTCTGTAACGAACTTTGGTTCTGCAAGGACACTAGCAAAAATGGAAACCCGATGTGGTTTTCAAATTTGAAATTCGTATCGGAGCGGGCTGGAAAGAAAGACGAATTTCAAATTTACCACATTGGCGGGCGAAGTGTGCCCGCTTTCGTTTGATTGGCCCCTGCTGGACGACATCCCGGCTGAGGGCGGCAAGACGAACTTCCGGCCTGATTTGAAATCGCGCCGTACAACAACAAGGAAAATCCGATGTCGATTACGCCAGAGCGCAAGGCTGCGCTGATCTCCGAATATGCGACCAAGGCAGGCGACACCGGTTCGCCCGAGGTTCAGATTGCCGTTCTGTCCGAGCGCATTGCCAATCTCACCGAGCATTTCAAGGATCACAAGAAGGACAATCATTCCCGCCGTGGCCTGTTGAAGCTCGTTTCCCAGCGCCGCCGCCTGCTCGACTACGTCAAGGGCAAGGACGAGGCGCGTTACAAGTCGCTGATCGAACGTCTCGGTCTGCGCAGGTAAGAATTACCGGCGGCATGCCCAAACGGTGTGCCGCCGGGTTTGCATGTCCGGGCGGGTTTTCCTCATGCGTCCCGGCCGGACCGTAACCTAACCGGCGTCCATACGCGCTTCCCGACTACAGGGACCGCGTAAAGGGGGCAGGATTACCGGATGCCCGGGCTGCGCCAGAACTGGCGCCCAATTCTCGGACCTCCTGTTGTCTTGCCCTCCCTTTGAAAAGGGATTGGATGCCAAAAACGCATGGCTATCCGGGCGGAGCCCCCTGGCTCAAACCGAATCCGACTCCGAACCCGACTCGGATTCCGCAGAAATCGACAGGGCGCCCGCCATACGAGGTTAAGACAACATGTTCGACATCCACACCGTGGAAATCGAGTGGGGCGGTCGCCCCCTCACGCTGGAGACCGGCAAGGTCGCCCGTCAGGCCGATGGCTCGGTCATCGCCACCTATGGCGAAACCGTGGTGCACGCCACCGTCGTCGCGGCCAAGCAGGCCAAACCCGGTCAGGATTTCTTCCCGCTGACCGTCAATTACCAGGAAAAGACCTACGCCGCCGGAAAAATCCCGGGCGGCTTCTTCAAGCGCGAAGGCCGTCCCTCCGAAAAGGAAACGCTGACCTCGCGCCTGATCGACCGGCCGATCCGTCCGCTCTTTGCCGAGGGTTTCAAGTGCGAGACCCAGGTCATCACCACCGTGATGCAGCACGACCTTGAAAACGATCCCGACATCGTCGCCATGGTCGCGGCCTCCGCCGCGCTTACGCTTTCCGGCGTACCATTCCTCGGCCCCATCGGCGGCGCCCGCGTCGGTTACATCGATGGCGAATACGTGCTGAACCCGAACATCGACGAGATGCCGGAATCGAAACTCGACCTCGTCGTCGCCGGTACGTCCGATGCCGTTCTGATGGTCGAATCCGAAGCCCATCAGCTCGATGAAAAGACCATGCTCGATGCCGTCATGTTCGGTCATCGCGGCTTCCAGCCGGTCATCGACGCGATCATCCAGCTTGCCGAAAAGGCCGCCAAGGAGCCTCGCGAACATTCCGTGCCGGATCATTCCGAGCTCGAGGGCAAGATGGAGGCGCTCGTCGGCGCGGACATCGCCGCCGCCTACACGATCTCCGACAAGCAGGAGCGCTATGGCGCGCTCGACGCAGCAAAGGCGAAGGTCAAGGAAGAATTTCTCGGCGAGGAATCGACCGCCGATGAGGCGCAGGTGGTTGGCGAGGTGTTCAAGCATCTCCAGGCCAAGGTCGTCCGCAGTTCGATCCTGAAGACCGGCAACCGCATCGACGGTCGCGACACCAAGACGGTCCGCCCGATCGTGTCGGAGGTCGGCATGCTGCCGCGCACGCATGGCTCCGCGCTGTTTACCCGTGGCGAGACGCAGGCGATCGTCGTTGCCACGCTCGGCACTTCCGATGACGAGCAGTTCATCGACGCGCTGACCGGCACCTACAAGGAGCATTTCCTGCTCCACTACAATTTCCCGCCCTTCTCGGTCGGCGAGACGGGCCGCATGGGTTCGCC
>JAGRLL010000116.1:0-178 GCA_020441855.1 Nitratireductor sp. | reverse complement strand
TCGAACGGCTCGTCGTCGATGGCGACCGTCTGCGGCTCCTCGCTGGCGCTGATGGATGCCGGCGTGCCGATCAAGAGCCCGGTCGCCGGTATCGCCATGGGTCTGATCAAGGAAGGCGACGAGTTTGCCGTCCTGTCCGACATCCTTGGCGATGAGGACCATCTCGGCGACATGGACT
>JAGRLL010000454.1 GCA_020441855.1 Nitratireductor sp. | reverse complement strand
AGGAGCGCGGCATCGAGGTCGGCCGGATCGGTGCCTGGCACGAGGCCAAGGCCCGCGCGGCCGAGGTCATGGAGCTGGCGCGGGATCTGGCAAGCCATGTCCGCGACTGGCTTGACCGCGCGGCGGATCGAGTGCTGGACCGTCTGGGATCGGGGCAGGGTGAGCTGGCGCTGGCCGGGGGCCGCGACAGGCGGGACCAGGAATCCGATCTTGCCTCGCGGCTCAAGGAGGCATGGGAAGCGCGACAGCGCGACCGGGAGACACCGGCAGCCGCTATGCCGGAACGCGACGCCTCCGACGACCTGGCGGCGCGGTTGCGCGAGGCGGCGCAGGGGATCGACCGGGAGGCCTTGGCTGATCGTGCGGCGGCGTTGCGCGAAGGCCGGGAAGCCGAGGAACGACAGGTTGCAGAGGACGCGGCACGGGAGCGTGAGATGGAGCGCCAGCAGGAGATCGAAAAGGAACGGGACAGCATTGCTGACCGTGACCGCGACCGAGGGCACAGCCTATAGATGGCCCGCGCCCTCCCCGCCTTATGGGGCGGTCGGGCGCTATCGTCTCACGCCTGTTTCTTCCGTTTTCCGACCTTCGCCCCGGTCGCGGCGAAGGTCTCAAATGAGCCCAACTTGACCAAATGCTGCGCCTCGCTCGAATGGCAGCGAAGCGCAGTTAGCGATCTATACAAAGTGGCGGAATCTGCCAGCCATGTGGCAATCCAAATGGGTGCGCCTTGCGCCTGGAACGCAAGTTTGCCACGTAGCCGTTTCACAAGATGAAGGATCAGGTCAGGAGCATTTGAACGGCACGAAAGTACTGGCCATGCCTTCGTTCATCGTCATGATCGTCAGCAGATTGGCCAACTCCAGTTCGGCCTCGGTGACCGGGCATACATCGGCGGGGGCTTGGCAGCCGCTGTCTATGAACGACTGATTCCGCGTCAGAAATTCTGTCCGCAGGCCGTCCAGCCCTTGAAACCCGAGCGCGGCGTCGACGGCTCTCTGGTAGAGAACACATTTCTGCTCACTCCAGGTCAAGCCTTCCAGATCCTGCGCCCTCACCGGAGGCGCGAGACAGAGCAGGACCACCGACAGGAGAAGCAAATGAAAGCGGCGATCAGTCATTGGGATAGGGATCGTAGGGTGGCAACACCACATTCGTGGTTGCAATGCGGGCCAGTTCGGCATGTGTGCTTTCCTGCGCATCCCTGTTCCGGGACGACCCTCTGATGTAGACCGTCATAAGAAGGGGTTTCCGGTTTGGCGGATAGATCGCCGCAATGGTCGCGGTTTCCCCTCTGGGGCCGGTGCCTGTCCGGTCGCCGACCGTCCAGCCAGATGGCACACCGGCCCGAATCCGCGCGCCTCCGGTCGTGTTCGCGATCATCCACGCCGCAAGCTGTTCCTTGCTTCGCGCTGACAGAATGTCGCCCAGCAATAACGTCTCCATGGTCTTCAGCATCTGTGACGGTGTGCTGCTGTCCCGTAGATCGCCGGGGGGCACATCGTTCATCTCGGTCTCGTAGCGATCAATCCGCGTCACTGGGTCGCCCATATTGCGCAACGTCGCAGTCAGGGCCTCGGGGCCACCGACACTGCGCAAAAGCAGGTTGGTCGCTGCGTTGTCGCTGCGCGTCATTGCGGCCTCGCAGAGGCTGCGCAGGCTCATGCTGCCGCCGACCGCCTCTTTTGCGACCGGGGACCACGCGACAATATCCGAGGATCGAACCGCGATCTGCCGGTCGAGCCTTTCCTGCCCCCGGTCCACGCGCTGAAGAACGGCCCCCGCAAGCAGCAACTTGAAGGTGCTGTTGAGCGGGTAGGTCGAGGTTTCGTCCCATCCGCTCGCACGGCCAGTCTCCGTGTCCAGCACCGAAACGCCGAGACCACCATCGACTTGCAGGCAGATGACCTCGAATGAGAAGCGCGGGATCAGCCCGTCATCGTAAGTCCGCGGTTGCCATTCGCGCGTTCCATAGGAGGCATTCTGGCCAGTTGCCATGGAGGCAAGCAAAGATGCCGCTCCGGCGACAAACGAGCGTCGGGACAGATTCTTCAAAATGGCTCTCCTCAAAAACCGGGGCTTATCGCGGCCCCTGAGTTGCGTGTATTTATCGGGCGTTTATCTCGGCGATCATTGCCTGACCAATCTCTGAAACCACCTGATTGCGAAGGGCAAAATCGGCATCACTTTCGGTAATATAGATCGCCGCAAAGTAGTGAACACCAGCCTCAGGCTGAATGAACGCAATGATTGCGCGAGAGCCATTGCCTCCGGCCCCAGTTTTGTCGCCAATCACCCAGCCGTCAGGAAGGTGGGCCCGGATCAGCGTGTCCGCCACTGCGTCGTCAATCATCCACTGGCGCAGTTGTGCCGCAGAAGCGGGCGTCAAAACGTCCCCCAGAAGCAACGTTTCCAATGTGTTCAGGATGGCCGAGGGTGTAGATGTATCCCGTGGATCCCCGACTGCCCCCTCGTTCAGAGCGGTTTCCCAGCGATCAAGGCGTGTGGTCTCATCTCCGATGCCGCGCAGGAAGGTGGTAAGCCCCTCAGGCCCCCCCACAGCTTCAAGCAACAGGTTACCCGCAGTGTTGTCGCTGAGAGTCACTGTCGCTTCACAAAGTTCACTTACTGTCAGGCCATCATCCAAATGTTCCTCGGTCACCGGGGAATAAGTCACCAGATCATCTGCTGTGTAGGTTATGCGGCGATCCAGGTTTTCCTGACCCGCATCCACACGCGCCAGAACTGCGCCGCACAGGAGAGATTTGAACGTGCTCGACATCGGAAATCTTTCATCTGCACGCATCGCGATTTCCCAATCGGAGGACGCGTCACGCAGAACTACCCCGATACGCGCGTCCAGACGCTCCTCCCAGGCGGAGACTGTCGCCTGCAGGTCCTGCGCCAACAACGGTGTCGCAGTCCCCGCGATCAAAGCCGCGCTCAGGAGTGCTCGAACATATGCCTTCATGGTCTTCCATTCTTCTTTGTGATGGACACAAAATCTCAACCCTTCAGGTGGGCGGAAAGGGCAGCTCACTTCGGTTTCGGAGAGGATGTGTCGGTCTGTTTTTCCTGAACTGGCATTGATCCAGTTCATGGCGGCGGCACTAATTCCTTTTTATTCGGCCCGCAAACGACTAATTCTTAGGTGCCGCATTAGAAAAAGTAATATCAATGGATCGTCCAAACATCCCACTCAACGCGCTGCGCAGCTTTGAGGCCGCTGCTCGTCAGGGCAGTTTCACCAATGCCGCCATAGAGCTTTGCGTGACCCAGGCGGCTATCAGTCATCAGATCTTGCGTCTGGAATATCAGCTTGGTGCAAAGCTGTTTCACCGGACGTCCAAAGGATTGCTGCTCACCCCGGAAGGCGAGGCGTTGCTACCGGTCCTGACCGCCAGCCTTGATCGTATCAGCAGCGTTTTGGATCGGTTCACGGATGGTCGTTATCATGAAACGATCAATGTGGGCATTGTGACGACTTTTGCCGTCGGGTGGCTTGCGGAGCGTTTGGCTGAATTTGAGGAATCCCATCCGGGCATCAGCATTCGTCTTTTTACGAACAATAACCGGGCAGACATCGCCCGGGAGGGTCTTGATCTGGCGATCCGTTTCGGTACCGGGCGCTGGCCCGGGCTGACCATAAAGCCCCTGATGGAAACACCGCTGACCCCGATATGCGCACCATCTGTGGCGTCGACCCTAAAAGCGCCCGAAGCCTTGCTGAGCCAAAATCTGCTCAGGTCTTATCGCGCTGATGAATGGCCCATCTGGTTTAGAAAAGCAGGTATGGTGTCACCTTACATTGAAGGCCCGGTTTACGATTCTTCTGTCGCCATGGCAGAATTGGCGGCAAAAGGCTTAGGCGTGGCGCTTCTGCCCCATGCCATGTTTCAGGCGCAGCTATCTGAAGGCCGGCTGGTGCGCCCGTTCGACACGGAAGTAACAACCGGACGGTATTGGATCACCCGGCTTTCCAACAAAGAGCCGACAACCGCAGTTGCGGCATTTGAAGCCTGGATTTGCAGGGCAGCTCTGTAACCCCCAATCGCCTTATCAAAAAACGGTGAACCGTATTTCTGCTTCGGCTTCATCAACCAAGGTTCTTTGGACAACAGCGAATAACGTCTCCCCCTTCGTTTTGGGCTTGAGCATCATGCTACGTCATGCACAAAGGGCAGCTTCGAACCTGACTGCGGCCGTCGACGCCCGTATCATGAATGGCAGTTCAGTCCCGC
>JAGRLL010000453.1 GCA_020441855.1 Nitratireductor sp. | reverse complement strand
CTGAAGCGATTGGGCGACGATCTCCTTGGGCACGTCCGGCTTTTCGATCCGGGCTGCCTGCCATCGCTCGGCCGCGCCGGCGGAGCCGGTAAGCGCGATAAGGATAATGATGGCCGCCGCAAGCCGCATGGGATTTGTCGGTCCTATTCGAACAAGATGGTCTTGGATATCTCGATGCCGAAACCTTCCAGGCCGACATAATGACGTTCGCGCGATGCCAGTACATCGATCGATTCGATGCCGAGATCACGCAGGATCTGCGCGCCCAGCCCGATCTCCAGCCATTCGTTGCGCCGGTCGCGGGCCGTCGAGTGATCCTCGCTGTCCATGCCGGCTTGCGAACGCCGTTCGACATGCGCGACGCCGACCGAGCCTTCGCGCAGGTAGACGATCACGCCGCGCCCCGTCTCGGCCATGCGCTTCATGACGCGTGGCAGGGTGTCGGAAGCGCCGAAGGCGTCGTCGAGCACCGATTCGATCTGCAACCTGACCGGAACGTCGCGCCCGTCGCGAATGTCGCCATAGACGATCGCCAGATGATGCATCGGGTCCCATGGCGTGGTGTAGGTGATCACGGTCGCCGGCCCGCCGAGCGTCATGATCTTTGCCTCGCCGATGCGCTCGATCAGGCTTTCGGAACGCTGGCGGTAGGCGATCAGTTCGGATACCGAGACCTGCATCAGCCCGTGGCGCGCCGCAAACTCCGCGACTTGCGGTCCGCGCATGACCGTGCCGTCCTCGTTCATCAGTTCGGAGATGACGCCGACCTGCGGCAGTCCGGCGAGCCGGCACAGATCGGTCGCGGCTTCCGTATGGCCCGAACGCATCAGCACGCCGCCTTCTCGCGAGACGAGCGGGAAGACATGGCCCGGGCGCACGAAGTCGCCCGCACCTGCATTCGGGTTGGCGAGCGCACGCACCGTTGAGGTGCGCTCCTCCGCCGAGATGCCTGTCGTCGTGTCATGCTTGTAGTCCACCGAGACGGTGAAGGCGGTGGCGTGCGGCGCATCGTTTTCGGCCACCATCGGCGTAAGGTTCAGCCTTTTGGCCTCCGCGCCCGTCATCGGCGCGCAGACGATGCCCGACGTGTGGCGGATGATGAAGGCCATCTTCTCCGCCGTGCAGTGGACGGCTGCGACGATCAGGTCGCCTTCGTTCTCGCGGTCGTCATCGTCGGTAACGACGACGATCTCGCCCGCCTCGAAGGCGCGGATGGCGGCGACCACCTTTGGCTGGTTGTAACCCATTGTCGTTTCCTCTGGTGCGGCCCGGTCTAGATTCGCCCGGTCTGGCCGCGATGCATGAGATAATGGTCGGCGATGGCGCAGGCGACCATGGCCTCGCCGATCGGTACGGCGCGAATGCCGACGCAGGGATCGTGCCTTCCCCTGGTCGAGACGTCGACTTCCTCACCTTTCGCATTGATCGAGCGGCGCGGGGTGAGGATCGACGAAGTGGGCTTGACCGCGAAACGCGCGACCACCGGCTGGCCGCTCGATATGCCGCCCAGAATCCCGCCGGCATGGTTCGACAGGAAGAGCGGCGTTCCGTCATTTCCGATGCGGATTTCGTCGGCGTTTTCTTCGCCGGTCAGCGCCGCGGCGGCGAAGCCGTCGCCGATCTC
>JAGRLL010000452.1 GCA_020441855.1 Nitratireductor sp. | reverse complement strand
ATCGAATATCAGGACACCTATTCGGTGGTGACCGGCAAGCTGCCCGACAGCGCGACCTATTGTTCGCTGTGTTCGCGCCTGCGGCGCGGCCATCTCTATCGCATCGCCCGCGAGGAAGGTTGTACCGCCCTGGTACTGGGCCATCATCGCGAGGACATCCTCGAAACCTTCTTCATGAACCTGTTTCATGGCGGCCGGCTCGCCGCCATGTCCCCCAAACTCGTCAACGACGAGGGCGACGTCATGGTGCTCCGGCCGCTCAGCCTTTGCGCCGAGGCGGATCTGGCGAAATTCGCCGAGGCGATGCGTTTTCCCATCATCCCCTGCGACCTGTGCGGCAGCCAGGACGGCTTGCAGCGCAATGCGATGAAGGCGATGCTGGCCGATATCGAGGCGCGCATGCCCGGCCGCAAGGACACCATGATCCGCGCGCTCGCCCATGTGCGCCCGAGCCATCTTCTCGATACCGGATTGTTCGATTTTGCAGGTCTTTCACTGCGCCAGGCGCACCCCGAAGACGGCGGGCCGCCTTGCGTGTGACGGGTTTTGTCCCTAACTCTTTGACCATGGCACATTCTCGAATTCGGATGGCGGCAAAGTGAGCAATTGGGGTAGGGGACAGGCGCCTGTCAGGCGGAGTGGATCGCGCTTGCCCCTGTTTCTGGCGGGCCTGATCCTCGGTATCGCGCTTCCATCAGCCCTGATCGTCTTCGGTCCGCGCTACGGCCTGCCCGTCGGCAATCTGGTCTCGGCGTCGGTGCGCAACGAAAACGACCAGCTCAAGGCGCGGATCCAGGGGCTCGAACGGCAGGTGGCGCTTGCCGGGGATGCTCGCAGTTCGTCCGCGGGGGATGCCTCCGCCGGGGACGAGGAGGTCGCGCGCCTTCGCGCGCAGCTAAGGCTGGCGGAGGATGTCACCTCCGATTTGCAGAGTCAGCTCGACAGGGCGTTCAACTCCGACATTCCCGCGCTCAAGGCGGAGATCGAGGCGCGGGACGTGATGCTGAAGAAGCTGGACGACGAGGTTTCACGCCTGTCCTCACTGGAGGACCAGGTGGCACGGTCGAAAAATCAGGCGCCGAAATCGGCGCCATCCGACCTTGCCGAAATCGCCAAATTGCGTGCCGGGCTCGATCAGCGTGATGCGTTGTTGAGGAAGCTGGATGACGAGGTTTCGCGCCTGAGCGGCGTTGAAAGCGAGCTGAAAGCCCTGCGCGCGGAACGGGCGAAGTCGGACGGCGCTTCCGGCAGCGTCGCCAAATCCCTACAGGCCGAACTCGCCCGCGCGCAGGATGCGATTGAAAAGGAGCGCGCGAAAACCTCCGCTGCGCTGGACCAGATTGGCAAGCTGGGCGACGAGATCGCCTCGCGCGATTCCATGCTTCAGAAGCTCGATGCGGAAGTGGTCCGACTGAGCACCTATGAACAACAGGTCGACGAATTGCGCACCAGGCTGGCCGAAGCGGAAAAATCCACGAACGACGGGCGGGCAGAATTGCAGGCACGGCTCGACGAGACCGAGCGGACGCTCGAGACGACCCGCAAGAGCCTTGCGGAGCGCGAATCCGAAATCGACCATCTGCGCGATGAGAATACCCGCCTTGCGAAAACCGTGAAGCCCGCAGGGGAAAACGAAGCCAAGCCCGCCCGTAAACAAGGCACGCGCGAACTCACGCCGCGCGATCCGTTGCGCGTCGCCAGCGCCATGCAGGACGCTCGCGGCCTCGACGCTCTGGGCAACGCCGACCGCGACCGCATCGCCACGGGCCTGATCGAGGGTGAGTGCGTGACGAAGGTGCTGGGCGGCGTATTCGATAAGCTGCCCGCGCTTGCGGTACGCGATCTCATCGCCGCACTCGAATCCGATTGCTGAACCTGTCCGCCGGAGAACCTGCCATGCGCTTCATCGCGACGATTGCCTCGCTTGTCCTTGCCTGTGCCGCCATGCTTGCGGCCACGCTCGCGCCCTCGGCGGCGGAGTTCGAGAAGAACATTATGACCGGCGGCCCCCAGGGCACCTACATCCGCATCGGCCGCGATCTCGCCGGGCTCGGCGCTGAATGCGGTCAGACGCTGAACGTGCTGGAAAGCGCGGGAAGCCTGGAAAACTTCGTCGGCGTGCGTAACCGTCGCAACACGCAGTTTGGCATCGTGCAGTCAGACGTGCTGGAATATCTCAAGACCTACGAGGCGAACGATCCAGAAATCCAGAAGGCGGTGCATGGCGTACGCATCATGTTCCCGCTCTACAACGAGGAGGTGCACCTTCTCGCCAGAAAGGAGATCGCGACGCCGAAGGACCTGGACGGGCGCAAGGTTGGCGTCGGCAAAGCCGACAGCGGCACGTTTCTTACAGCCTCGCTGGTGCTTGACATCCTCCGCGTGAACAAGGCCGAACGCGTGAAGATCGGTGCGGACGAAGCTCTGGAGAAGCTGCTGGCGGGCGAGATCGACGCCTTTTTCTACGTGGCGGGCGCGCCTGCCAAATTGTTCGAGGACCTCCGCATCGACCCGACCAAATTCCATCTGGTCGCGATGAACGAGGAGCCGCTCAAGGCGACCTACACGCCGACCCGTATCGCCGCCGGCACCTATCCGTTCATGGCCGGCGACGTCGATCTCGTTGCGGTCAAGGCGGTCCTGATGACGTTCGACTACGACAAGACCCGAAATGCCTATCATCGTCAGAGCTGCAAGGCGGTCGCGGATTTTTCCAGCCTGTTGATCTCCAATCTCGACCGGCTGAAGGCCGAGGGCCATCCCAAGTGGAAGTCCGTCGATTTGACCGATCTGCCGCCCGGCTGGCAAGTTGGCGTCTGCGTCAAGGAAGGCATGGCGCTCGACTACAAGCTCGATTGCGCCGGTGCGGAACCGGCGGCCAAATCCGGCGAGGAAGAATATCTCGATCTTCTCAAGAAGCGGTTGAACGCCGGCCAGTAGCGGGCGCCTGCAAAGTCCGCAGGTCTTTCCGGTTCAAAGCCGATTGCGCAGGATGGGTATGCGTCGCGACCAGCCGAACCTTGTCTCTTCCCGGATGAAGGTGAAGAGACCGGACATCGCGAGCACGCCCAGTCCCAGGAATGTGACGAAATCCGGCACTTCGGCGAAGAACAGCGCGCCCAGCAGGATCGCCCAGACGATCTGGCTGTATTGAACCGGCGCGATGTGATTGGCCGGCGCGCCGCTCGCCGCCTGAACAAGCCCGATATGGGCAAGCCCCGTCAGGATGCCGGCCGCCCCCATCGCCGCGAGCAGGGTCGGCCGGGGCATCTCGAAATCGGGGAGCATGCCTGCGAAGTTCACGACCAGCGAGTAGGCGATGATGATCCCCATCAGGGTCGAACGCCGTTCGGAGCCGGCCAGCGTGCGCAGGAGAATGATGGTGAGCGCGCCAAAGAAGGCAACCCCGATGCCGGCGGCATGCGCGATGGTGATTTCCCGGAAACCCGGACGCACTACCAGCAAGATGCCGCCGAACCCGGCGATGACCGCCAGCCAGCGCCGCCAACCGACAGGTTCGCGCAGGATGACGACCGACAGGACGGTCACGAAGATCGGGATGAGAAAGATCAGCGCATAGGCTTCTGCAAGCGGCAGGTGCGTGAAGGCGTAGATCGAAAGCAGCCCGCCGCTGATGCCGGATATCCCCCGCAGATGCACAAGCAGGGGGCGTTTCATCGCCAGCATCATGCGCCAGCGTTCCTCGGTCGGGCGCAGCGCCACGACGGGTATGATGGAGAAAAGCGCCACGAAGAAGCCGATTTCGAACACGCTTGCATGAAGAATGCCCGCCTGCTTGATCAAGGCGTCGGAACACGAGAAGGCGGCATAGGCGAGAAAAGCTGCGGGGACACCCCGAAGGAAACGATCGAGCAAGCACAATATCCGTAACGGATGTCGGCGGCCCGATTGCCTCCGGCGCGAAATCCAATAATCGGCCGCTTTTGGGATGCAAGCGGTATTTTGAATCTGCCATCAATATCTTTGTCTTGCATCATCTTCGGCTTGTGCTTGGGCCTCGTGCCGTGCCATGCCCGTTGAGACTGGCGGTCGGTGCGGCCTCCGCCATTCACATGCAAGCCATTTGCAGTGCCCGCTATTCGCAATTCCCGGGAGACTTATCGATGCCCAAGCTGTCGCAACGCGTTGCCTCGATCGCACCGGCCGGCAAGACCGGCTGGGAAGTGCACTTCGAAGCAGAACGCCGCCTTGCCGCCGGCGAGGAAATCATCATGTGCTCTATCGGCGACCACGATTTCCATACGCCGGGCGAGACGGTCGAGGCATGTGTCGATGCATTGCGCGCCGGCCATCACCACTACACCGGCCTTGCCGGTTTCGAGGGCTTGCGCGAGGCGATGGCGCGCATCACCGAGCGTTCCAGCAAAGTCGCGAGTGGTCCGGAAAACATCATCGCCACCGTTGGCGGGCAGGGCGCCTTGTTCACGGCGATCCAGACTGCGATCGATCCCGGCGAACATGCCATCGTCATCGGGCCCTATTACGCGACCTATCCGGGTTGCTTCCACCTTTCGGGAAATCCCTACACGGTCGTCTATGCGCGCCCGGAAGACGATTTCCAGCCGAAGCGCGAGGCGCTGGAAGCCGCATTGCAGCCCAATACGCGCGTGCTGCTGATGAACTCGCCGAACAACCCGACCGGCGCGGTCTATTCGCGCCAGACCATGGAAGCCATCGCCGGCTTCTGCCGCGATCACGATTTGTGGCTGATTTCCGACGAGGTCTACTGGACCCATGCCGGGCACACCCCCGACGGCGAAAGTCTTCACATATCGCCGCTGTCGCTTCCCGGCATGGCCGAGCGCACGCTGGTCATCAATTCGGTGTCGAAGAGCCATGGCATGACCGGCTGGCGGGTCGGCTGGCTGCGCGCGCCTAGGGAGGTGATCGACAACCTCGGCTCCTTCAGCCTCGTCGTCACCTACGGCCTGTCGGATTTCGTCAGCCGTGCGGCCGCCGCCGCGCTTGACCACAATTGGGGTCTGGACGAGATCGTCGATATCTACGAGCAGCGGCGAGGCACCATGCGCAAGGCGCTGGAAGGGCTCGCGGGCGTGACCATTCGCGGTTCGGAGGGCGGCATGTATGTCATGCTCG
>JAGRLL010000115.1 GCA_020441855.1 Nitratireductor sp. | reverse complement strand
ATCCAGGTATAGACCAGGTCGGACAGGAGCCCGACCAGCAGGCCCATCAGCGAGAAGATGTAGAGCGTGGCGAAGACGACCGGATAGTCGCGCTCGATCACCGACTTGTAGCCGAGCAGGCCAAGTCCATCGAGCGAGAAGATCGTTTCGATCAGCAGCGAGCCGGTGAAGAAGGCCGAGATGAATGCGCCGGGAAAGGCGGCGATGACGATCAGCATCGCATTGCGGAAGACGTGTCCGTAGAGCACCTGGCGCTCGGTCAGCCCCTTGGCGCGTGCGGTCATCACGTATTGCTTGCGGATCTCGTCGAGAAAGGAATTCTTTGTCAGCAGCGTCGTCGTGGCGAACGACGCCAATGCCAGCGCGGTCAGCGGCAACGCCAGATGCCAGAAATAGTCCGGCACGACCGTCGTCACGCAATAGCCCGGCCGGAAGCTCTCGCCTGGCAGGCACGCGCCCGCGTCGACTGTTTCGGAGATCAGGCCGCGCAGCGGAAACCAGTCGAAATAGGAGCCTCCGGCGAACACCACCAGCAGCAGGATGGCGAACAGGAAACCCGGAATGGCATAGGCGACGATGATGACGCCGCTGGTCCAGATATCGAAAGCCGAGCCGTCCTTGACCGCCTTGCGAATGCCCAGCGGGATCGAGATTCCGTAGGACAGCAGCATGATCCACAAGCCGAGCGAGATCGAAACCGGCATCTTCTCGACGATGAGGTCGACGACGCTCACCTTGCGGAAATAGCTCTCGCCGAAATCGAAGCGCATGTAGTTCCAGATCATCAGTCCGAAGCGTTCGAGCGGCGGCTTGTCGAAGCCGAACTGCTTTTCCAGCTTTTCGATGAATTCCGCTTCGAGCCCCTGTGCGCCTCGATATTTGCTGGTGACGTCGCTGCCCTTGTCGAGCGTGTTCTCGCGGCCGAAATCCGATCCGGCGCCTGACAGGCGGTCGGTTGCCGAACTGCCCTGGCCGGTCAATTGCGCGATCACCTGTTCGACCGGCCCGCCCGGCGCGAACTGGATCACGGCGAACGAGATCGCCATGATCCCGAGCATGGTCGGGATCATCAACAGCAATCGTCTGAGGATATAGGCTCCCAAGGGTTCCGAACCGTTCCTGTATGTTCGCCCGCCGGGCTCAAGCCGTATCAGATCGCCCGGGCTTTGGCCTCGTCATACCACCACAGGCGCTCGACGGGGAACAGATAGTCGGGCTTGGGGTCCTGCCAGCCGAACTTGTCCCAGTAGGCGATCCGGTGATTCGTCGCGTGCCAATTTGGAATCCAGAAATGCCCCGCCCGCAAGACCCGGTCGAGCGCGTGCATGATTACGACCAGTTCCTCGCGCGTCTCCGCCGCCTCGACACGGGCGATCAGCGCGTCGACGGCAGGGTCCGCCGTGCCTGGATAATTGCGCGATCCGTTCTGGTTGGCCGATTGCGAATGGAAGGTCTGCTTCAGCGCCTCGGCGGTCGGGTTGGGCTCGAACGACATTGCCACGCCGACAAGGTCGAAGTCGAATGCCTCGATGCGCGCCTGGTGCTGCGAGGCATCGACGAGGCGAATCGAGGCTTCTATCCCGAGCCGCTCCATGTTCAGCACATAGGGTCCGAGCATGCGTTCGAAGACCTGGCTCCGGATCAGGATTTCCACGCTCAATTGCTCGCCGTTTTCATCGACCAGCCTGCCGTCCTGCTTGCGCCAGCCGGCTTGGCTGAGAAGATCGAAAGCCTTTGCGAGCACCGAGCGATCCTTGCCCGTGCCGTCGGTGACATTTTGCATCACCGCTTCGCCAAAGGCCGCTTCTGGCACCTTGTCGCGCAAGGGTTCCAGCAGCGCCAGTTCCTGCGCCGAGGGAAAGCCCCGCGCCATCAGGTCGGAGCCCTCGAAGATCGAGTTGGAACGTGTATAGGCGTCGTAAAACAGGTTCCGGTTCGTCCATTCGAAGTCGAACAGCGTGCCGAGCGCCTGGCGGGTGCGCGGGTCGGCGAACTTCTTGCGCCGCGTGTTTACCGCCCATGCCTGCAGCGAGGGGATGAGTTCGTCTTCGAAGAGCTTGCGCTTGACCTTGCCTTCCCGCGCGGCGGGGAAATCGTATTCGTTTGCCCAGAACTTGGCCGTGTGTTCCTCGCGCCAGTCCACCAGCCCCTTCTTGAAGGCTTCCATCGCCGCCGTGCGCTCGCGGAAGAAGTCGATGCGCAACCGGTCGAAATGATCGAGGCCCCGCGCAAAGGGCAGATCGTCTGCCCAGTAATCCTTCACCCGCTCGTATTCGATATAGGTGCCGACCTTGAAATCGCCGACCCGCCATGGCCCGGAGGAAAGCGGTGCCTCGAGCGTGGCCTCCTCGAACTGGCGGCTTTGGTACCAGGCGCGCGAGAGAATGGGCACGCCGTCGGCAACGGAAAGGATCGCGCGCGGCGATTGCCTGCCATTGTAGACGAGCTCGACCGTTCCCGGGTCGATCACCTCGACGGTTTCAAGGTTGATCAGGTCGGTAGCGAGGCTGGGATGCCCTTTCTCCTTCAGCAGCATGTAGGAGAAGGCGACGTCTTCGGCGGTGACGGGACTGCCGTCGTGAAAACGCGCCTGCGGCCGCAATTCGAAGCGGTAGCGGTTGCGGTCCGCCGAAATGACGAGGTTGCTGGCCAGCGCGCAGTAGAGCGCATCCGGTTCGTCCCAGGCACGCACCATCAGCGTGTCGAAGCAATATTGCATGCGCGGCGGTGCGGCGCCGCGAAGCACGAAGGTGTTGAGCGTGTCGAAGGTCTGGTAATTCTGGTTGAAGTGCCAGTAGGAGGGCTGGAAGGAAAAGCTGCCCCCTTGCGGCGCACCGGGCGCGGCGAAGTCGAAATGCGGGTAATCCGGGCCGTATTTCAGGTCGCCGAACGAGGAAATCCCGTGCAGCCTGGTCTCGACCGGATTGCGCGCAAACGCCAGCGCCGGCGCCAGCGCGGCAAAGGCCGCACCGGCGCTGCCGGCGATGAACTGCCGCCTCGTGGGTGGCCGCCTCGTGGGTGAATGGCCGGCAATAGCTCGCGCTTCCTTCATCATTGCGCCGTGTCGTTCTCGTCGATCCAGAACGAATCGGTATCGACCCCGACATAAGGGGGCTGGTTCGGCGGGATTTTCAGCTTCTTCCACCAGGCGAACCAGACACTCGGATTGTGCCACATCGGAATGGCGTAATAGCCGTGCAGCAGAATGCGGTCGAGCGCGTGCGTCAGCGCCACCAGTTCCGCGCGGTCCGAAGCATGGATGATGCGTTCCACCAGATCGTCGATCGCCTCGTTCCTGATCCCGGAATAATTGCGTCCGCCCGCCCTGTCGGCGGAGACGGAACTCCAGTATTCGCGCTGTTCGTTGCCGGGAGACAGCGATTGACGGCTTTGAAGCATGCTCATCTCGAAATCGTAGCTGTCGAGCCGGTTCTTGTATTGCGCGGTGTCGACGATGCGGATCGTGGTCTCGATACCGAGTTTGGAGAAGAACTGAACGGTGGGAATGCCGACGCGCTCGTCGGTGGGGCCGTTCCCGAGAATTTCGATCGTGAAGGGCTTGCCGTCGGGGCCGAACATCTTGCCGTCCGCAAAGGCATAGCCGGCTTCCCGGAACAGCTTGAGCGCCTCGCGCTGGTAGCGTCGCGTCGCCGCTGGCGTGTCGTAGACGGGCAGCAGCGCCTCGCCATCGAAGACCGAATCGGGGATTCGTCCGCGATAGCCTTCGAGGATTTCCTTTTCGCGGCCTTGCGGCGCGCCGGCCGGCGCCTGCAATTCGTCGCCCTCGAAATAGCTGTCGGTGCGGGTATAGAGCCCATAGAACAAGTTCTTGTTCATGCTCTCGAAATCGAACAGCAGGGTCAGCGCCTTGCGCACCCTGGCGTCCTGGAATTTCGGCACACGCACGTTGAAAAAATAGCCCTGGAATTGCTGCGATCCGCTGGTTGCGAAGGCCTCCCTGGAAACGTCGCCGCGCTCGACTGCGGGAAAATCGTATTCGGTCGACCAGCGTTTCGACACGTTTTCGCTGCGCATGTCGACGAGGCCGCCCTTCTTGAAGGCCTCGAACGCAGCGTTTTCGTCGAGGAAATAGGTGTATTTGATACGGTCGTAATTGAACCGCCCCACGCGAATGGGCAAATCCGCTCCCCAATAATCGCGCACGCGTTCCCATGTGACAGACTTGCCCATGTCGAATTCGGCGATGCGATAGGGACCGGAGCCGAGCGGGATTTCGCTGATTGGTTGGGAAATGTCGCGCATCTTGCCGTCCGCTCCCGTCCCCTGCCACCAATGTTTCGGCAGCACCGGCAGATCGCCAAGGATATGCGGCAGTTCGCGGTTTCCCTTGACGTCGAAGGTGAAGGTGACCTCGTGGTCTCCGGTTTTCTCCGCCTTGACCACGTTGTGGTAGTACTGGGTGAAGAGCGGATGGTTCTCTTTCAAAACTTCAAGCGACCAGATCACGTCCTCGGGTGTGATCGGCTTTCCGTCGTGGAAACGCGCCTTCGGGTTGAGCCGGTAGGTAGCGGAGGAATAATCGTCGGGAAAACGGAACGCGTCCGCCACCAGTCCGTATGAAGCGCTCGACTGGTCGATCGACTGCTCCATCAGCGTGTCATAGAGCTTCCCGCCGAAATAGGTCAAACCTGCCGCGGCGCGGCCGCGCACGATGAAGGGATTGAAGGAGTCGAAGCTGCCGAGCGCATCCTCGTTAAGCGTGCCGCCCTTCGGAGCGTCGGGATTGACGTGATCGTAATGGGCGAAATCCGGACCGTATTTCAGTTCCCCGAACAGCGTGCCGCCATAGCGCCATTCCTGCGCCGCGCCCGGATGAGAAAGCGCCAGCATCAACCATGCCGCGGTCGCAATCACGCCGCACAACCTGCCCGTCACTCGCATGCCGTTCCGCCTCTTGTTCCATCAAATCATGCAACAAGGATAGCGGCCAAGTACGGCGAGGCAAGTGCTGCAATCAAGGCTCGCTCAAGACGCACCCGATACTCGCCCGAGACTCTGTTGAGACTGGCCACCCCAAACAAAAAGGCCGGCTGATGCCGGCCTTTCGGAAATTCTTGTAATTCGGAACGACGGGCTATTCGGCCGCCTTCGGTGCCTCGGCTGCCGGTGCACTCTCGGTGGCGGGAGCGCTTTCCGCGGCCGGTGCGCTTTCCGCCGTCTGGCCGCCGACTTCCGGCAGCGGGACCGGATTGTCGGCCAGCGTGCGCAGATAGGCGATGATGTCGGCCCGGTCCTGGGTTTTCTTGAGACCGGCGAAGCCCATCGCGGTGCCCTTGACGTGCTTTTTCGGATTCCACAGGAAGCCGTTCAGCTCTTCATAGGTCCAGGTTTTGCCTGCGCCGAAGGCCTGAAGCGCGGACGAATAGGAAAAACCCTCATGGCTGGCGATCGGCCGGCCGACCACGCCATACAGATTCGGGCCGACCTTGTTTGGGCCGCCCTGTTCGACGGTATGGCAGGACTGACATTTCTTCTCGACCTTCATGCCGTCCTCGATGCTGGCCGAGGCGAGCAGCGGCGCTACCGGATCGTAAGCTGGTCCGGATGCTTCGGCCTCGCCCTCGCCACCGGATGATTCGACCGCGGCAATCGCATAGCCGGGTGTCTCCGGTGCTTCGGAATGGAAAATCGCTTCCGAGATGATGCTCACACCGAACATCACGAAAACCGTGCCCAGCACGGCCATGGCGATTTTGTTGAACTTAAAGGAATTCATGCTTCCGCTGCTCCTGCCCGACCCGGGCGCTTGGCCGGGTTCCTGCCCATCGGCCGGCAAACTATTTGGTTTGCGCGTGCGTTACAACGCCTGTATGGCTTGATCAAGTGAGACTTTTTGACACTTTGCGAATGCGTCGCAATCCATCATGCCCATGCCATCAAATGAATACGCCGCGGTCAAGGCGTATGTCGAAAAAACCACCCGGATATGAACGGTCATGAACACGGCCCCCCACAGCGCCGGCGGTGACACGCTGGTCCTCATTCCCGCGCGCATGGCTTCCACGCGCCTGCCGGGGAAGCCGCTCGCCGATATCGCCGGCCAGCCGATGATCGTCCATGTCTGGCGCCGCGCCGCCGAGGCCGGCATCGGAAGGCCGGTGGTTGCTACCGATAGCGAGGAAGTGCGGGCCGCCGTCGAGGTGCATGGCGGCGAGGCGGTGATGACCCGCGCCGACCACGAATCGGGTTCCGACCGCATCTGGGAGGCGGTCGAAAAGATCGATCCGCAGGCAAGGGCGCGATTCATCCTCAACATCCAGGGCGACCTGCCGACGGTCGACCCGTCGACGATCGCCGCCTGTCTGGCACCCCTGCTCGACGGGCCCGCCGATATCGCCACGGCCGCCGCCACCATCACCCGCGACGAGGAGAAGACCAATCCGAACGTGGTCAAGGCGGTCGGCACGCCCCTGGGCGACAGCCGTCTGCGCGCGCTCTATTTCACCCGCGCCACCGCGCCATGGGGCGAGGGGCCGCTCTACCACCATATCGGTCTTTATGCTTATCGCCGCGAAGCACTGGAAAAGTTTGTCGCGCTGAAACCATCCCCGCTGGAACGCCGCGAGAAGCTGGAACAGCTTCGCGCGCTCGAAGCCGGCATGCGCATCGACGTCGCCATCGTTGACACGGTCCCGCTCGGGGTGGATACACAGGCCGATCTCGACCGGGCGCGGCAAATTCTCGCCCGGTAAACCCGTTCAGGCATCCAAATCATGTCCCAGAAGACCGGTAGAATAGCGTTCCAGGGCGAGCCTGGCGCCAATTCAGACACCGCCTGCCGCAACATGTATCCCTCGATGGAGCCGCTGCCCTGCGCCACCTTCGAGGATGCCTTCAACGCGGTCGAGACCGGCAAGGCGGATCTCGCGATGATCCCGATCGAGAACACGCTCGCCGGGCGCGTCGCCGATATCCATCACCTGCTGCCCGAATCGAAGCTGCACATCATCGCGGAATATTTCCTGCCGATCCGCTTTCAGCTCATGGTGCTGCCCGGCACGGCGCTGACCGACATCAAGTCGGTGCACAGCCACATCCATGCGCTGGGCCAGTGCCGCAAGATCATCCGCAAGCATCGCTGGAAGCCTGTCGTCGCTGGCGATACTGCCGGCGCGGCGCGTCTCATCGCCGAGGAAGGCGACAGGACGCAGGCCGCGCTCGCGCCGGAACTGGCCTCCAGTCTCTATGGGCTGGACATCCTCGCGCGCGATGTCGAGGACGACGCCAACAACGTTACCCGCTTCGTGGTGCTGTCGAGAACCCGCTCCTGGGCGGAGCATGGCAGCGCATCGTTGATGATGACGACATTCATCTTCCGTGTGCGCAACATTCCCGCCGCGCTCTACAAGGCGATGGGTGGTTTCGCCACCAATGGCGTCAACATGACCAAGCT
>JAGRLL010000009.1 GCA_020441855.1 Nitratireductor sp. | reverse complement strand
GGGGCCGACTTCTCGTCGAAGCTGGCGCCCTATCTGCTCGACATTTCGGTGACGGACAAGGCCGGCGCGGTTTCCGATTCCGCCTCGATCTCGATCGACAACACCGATGGTCACGCCGGCGTGCCGCAAGAGGGCGCGCCGCTGGTGATCTTTCTCGAAGGCGCGCCGGTGTTCAACGGCGTGATCGACAGCGTGCGGTGCAGCGGATCGCGGTCGGGCGGGCGAAAGATCGCGATCAACGGCAAGGGCTTCGATCCGCGCTCGAAGGCGAAGGAACCCCAGCAGCTTCACCAGGACGATTCAAGCCTGCAATCCTTCCTCGGCAAGGTCGCCGACAGTGCCGGCTTCTCGCTGTCGATCAAGGGCGATCTTGGCTCGATCGAGCGCGACTATTGGGCGGCGGACGGCGAAAGCCTGATCCATGTCGGCCAGCGCCTCGCCCGCGAGTTGAACGCCACGTTCAAGCTTCAAGGCAACAAGGCGGTGCTCGCCCCTCGCGACGAACCGGCGGGCCTTTCGGTCGTCGCCGGCATCGTCGGCCGCGAACAGGCCGGCAACGTGATCGATTGGGATATCGCGCCCTATACCGGCCGGCCGAAATTCGCCCAGGCGCGTGTGCAATGGTTCGACCGCAAGACGGCCGAGACAAAGGAAGAGAAGGTCGAGACGCCGATCGAGGGCGGCGGGGAAGCTTCGAACCTCGTGCGCAGCCGGGCCATGGACGCCGAACAGGCGCAACGCATCGGCAAGGGCCGCGGCGGCGAAAACAGGCGCGAGGGCGGCGACGGTTCGGTGACGCTCGACCTGACCGTGACGGCAAAGGCCGAGGGCATTTTCACGCTGACCGGCGCCGACGCCGGTGCGGATGGAATCTATCGCATCGAAAGCGTGACGCATTCCGCAAACCGCTCGGGCGGGTCGATCACGAAGCTTGAACTGAAGCAACCCGAATAGCGCTCACGGCCGGGCGCGGCGACGCCGCCTTACCCACTCAAACAAGCCCCGAAGAGGGGCCGGCCGGTCAGGCCGCACACGCGTAGGGCCAGCGAAGCGATGCGGCCCGTGAGCGAGGTATCATGAAAACAGTCACGGTCAAGATCGAGGACGGCCTGTTGCTCGACCTGTTGCTGCACCGCCTTTACGGCGTGCGCGGCCGAACGCTGGTCGAGGCGACGCTTGACCTCAATCAGGATTTGGAAACCGCCGGCCTGTACCTGCCCGCCGGCACGCAAGTACAGATCCCCGATCTGCCGGCCGAGACGGCCACGAGGCAGAACGTTCCCTCGCTGTTCGACTAGGAAAGGGAAATCACACCAGATCGTCGAGGTCGGTGCGTAGCGCCACGGCGATCTTCTTCATGGCCGAAAGGCTTCCTTCCTTCTTTCCGGTTTCGATCTCGGAAAGATAGGCGGCGCTGATGCCGGCCAACACGGCCAGTTCGCCGGCCTTCATGCCCCGATATTCGCGCCAGACGCGGACGGGATTTTCACCATCAACGAGGCGATTGGCAAACTCGGCGGGGACAAGCTCCTCCCTGCCCTCGGCCAGACGGCGCTCGAAGGTTCGCACGGCGGCAACGTCCTCGCGATCCTCCAGTGCGGCGCGCATGGCGCGGTATTCGGTTTCGGACACGACGACGAGACGGTCGCCGTTCGGCGCGGTGATGATCTGTTCGTTCATGGCATTCTCCTAGTCGTATGCGCCGCCGCGCGGCGCGATTTTGACGATGGCGATTATTTCGCCGGTTTCCGAAAAGATCACCCGCCAGTCGCCGACCCGCAGGCGAAGATAGCCTTCCGCACCCTTGAGCGTCTTCACATTGTTGGCGAGGCGCGCCGGCTCGGCCGCGTATTGCTCGACCTTCGACCGGATCAGCTTCGCCGTGTTGGCCGGCATCCGCTTCAAGGTCTTGATGGCGTCTTTGCTGTAAGCGATCTTTTTCATGCCCATAATTTAGCTATTGGCCAACAAGCTTGCAAGCGAAAAATTAGCTGGCAGCGAATTTTTCTCCGAGGAAAACCCGATGATTTCAGCCCGACAACTGGCGTTGCTCGCGTGCGTGCTCGCGCTCGCCAGTTGCGCCACGCCGCCGCCGCCGGCGCAGCTCGTGTCGCCGCCGCCGGCGCACAAGGTCTCGTTATCGCGCGGCCTGTCCATCCCGAACCCGTGCGGCACGGTCTTTGCCACAGGCATCATGCAGATCGCCGAGGCGGTCGGCGAGCAAACGGTGTCGTGGTGCTTCGCCGCGGCCGAGGCTGCGCAGATCGCCCAGGCGGTGCGTGCCGGCGAGATCGCCGAGCCGGTCGACCTTGCCGGGCACTCGCTCGGGGCCAATGCAGCCCAGACCATTGCGCACAAGCTGCGCGATGCCGGCATCCGCGTCGGCCGCGTGCTCCTGTTCGATCCGACGATCGACCGCGACATGACCGGCTTCGACGCAACCGAGTTCATGAGCCGCGACTGGCGCGCGGTGCCCGTCACCGGCGCCACGATCCAGGTGCGCGGCGATCTCGACCACCTCCAGATCACGACCGACCCGGCCGTCCAGGCCGAAGCCCTCAAGCTCCTGAACAAGAGGCGAGCCGCGCCGTAGCGCGGCCGGGAAAGCAAACAAGAGGCGATGAGGGCCGCAGGCCCGAACGGGAAGCAAACAAGAGGCGAGGAAGGGCCGCAGGCCCGAACGGGAAGCAAACAAGAGGCGAGGAAGGGCGAAGCCCTGACCGGGAACCATGAAAGGATCACGCTGATGGAACGCATCATTTGCCATTGGACGGCCGGCGCCCACCGCGCGACCGCCACGGATCGCAAGCACTATCATTTCATCTTCGAGGCGGATGGCCGCGAGGTCGTCGGCAATCTTCCGATCGAGGCCAACGCCAGCCCGATCCGGGGCGCATATGCCGCGCACACCCTTCACTGCAATTCCGGCTCGATCGGCCTTTCCATGGCGTGCATGCGCGGCGCGACGGAAAACCCGCTCAATTATGGCCCCTCGCCCATGACCTGGCTGCAATGGGATGCGATGTGCCGAAAGGCGGCTGAACTCTGCGTCGCGTACAACATTCCCGTCACGCCCCGCACCGTCCTGTCGCATGCCGAGGTTCAGGGAACGCTCGGGATCAGGCAGCGCGGCAAGTGGGACTTCACCGTCCTGCCCTTCGACACTTCGCTTCGCGGCGCGAAAGCTTGCGGCGACCGGCTGCGCGCCGATGTCAAGGCGCATGTCGCCAAGTTGCTGCGCCCGGTCGCCTTCGCCGACCTTCCCGATGGCGAGATCGAAACCGCGCTCCGCGTCGACGGCAGTCGCACGATCGCCGGTGCCGACGCTATCGCCGGCGGCACGGTCTGGTCGCGCGTATGGGCGTTCCTTTCGGGCGGCGGCGGGCTGACCGCGCTTCCCTATTTCGGCCAGCTCCCCGTGATCGTGCAGATCATCGTCGCACTGGCGATCATCGCGGCGGCCGCGATCTTCTACATCGAATGGCGCAAGGCCAGGACGGCGAAGGCGATCAAGGCGGCCCGCGTCGCCGACGCAAAGGCCGGAATCAACACCGCCCGGCTCGCCGCGCTTCGCCGGGAGACGGACGCATGATCGCCAAGTTCTTCGGCGCGATCGGCGTGCCGGTCTGGGCGGTCTGGGCGTTGCTGGCGCTGGCCATCGCGCTCGGCATCGGCGTCTGGGGGCAAACGAAATACCGCGCCGGCCATGCCGCTGGCGAGATCGCCGAACGTCTCGTCTGGACCAATGCGATGAACGATCTGCGCGACGAGATGGACGAAGAGCGCGCCGCCGCCCAGCAGGAAATCCGCAACGCCCAGCGCACCTATGCCGCCTCGCGCATCGAGGCATGGGCCGCGCGCCAGGCACTCGAAAAGGCGAGAAGGGAAAAGTCCGATGATCAGGATCGCGAGAATGCTGGCGACACTGGCGGCGCTGGTCGTGTGTTTATCCGCCGCAATGTGTCAAACGCCCTCAACCAGATCGGTCGCTGACCGGCCGCAGCTTGCCGAGATAGGGGAAGACCTGAAGGCACCGTGCGGGGCGGTGAGCGACATTCCCGACCGCGACATCACGATCGACGACGGCGATCTCGTCACCGATCTGTGGGCGGCTGACCGGGAAACGGCCGGCGATTGCCGCAAGCGCCAGGCAGCGCTCGCCGCCGCCGTCAACGCGCGCGAGAGGCAGGGCAGACATTCGGCACGAAAGACGGCCGACCACGCGAGGGCGGATCGATGAGCGACCGCGACAAGCCGACATGGTTTTCGGATGCCGCCGGCGCGCTCGCCGCGGCCGTGGTGCTCGGCACGCTCGGCTTTCTGCTGACGACGTGCACCTATCCGACGCCGGCCTATCCCGCCATCGGCGAGCCGTGCCGCCAGCCGGCCGAGATCGGGGCGCAGCTCATCGGCAAGGGCTATCGATTTTCCGGCGAGTATGGCCGCGCTCGTGGCTGGCAGGAATGGCACGGGCGCGGCACCAGACGCGCGCTCGTGCTGATCGACGAACAGGGCTGCGCCCGGCTGTACGATTCCGGGCCGGGCATCGTCACGGAAATCAGGAGGTAGCGACGGCATGACGATCGAATGGAGCGCATTTGTCGGGCCGATAATCAGTGCGTCGGCCGGCTTCCTCGTCTTCTGGGTTTCGTTTCGGGTGCGCTTCGCGCTGGCCGAGAAGAAAGCGCAGGACGCCTTCGACATCGCGAAGGAAGTTCGCATGCACGTCGTGGCGCTCGAACTCAAGATCGCCGAAAACTACGTGCCGAGCACGAAACTCGACAAGGAAATCGACGAGTTGCAGGCGACGATCAAGGATCTCGACACGTCGATCGACGGCCTTCGCGCGGAGATAGCGGGGCTGGGCCAGATGATCATCGATTCCATTACGAACATGCTGCCGAAGACCAGGCGCCGCACGCAGGCAAAGAAGATTTCATCCTGACCGCCGCTCGGCGGCGCACGAGTTCCCCAGCCCGCCGGGGTCATGGCGCGCAACCGACCGGGCGGATGCCCGGAACAGCAAAGGAGAACTTGTCATGCGAAGAATTGGAATCTTCGTCGCCGGCATGGCGATGGCGTTCGCGGTGATGTCCGCGCCCGCCGCCGCTTCGGTGATCGAGCCGGGCTGGCACCCGCCCGCCCTGACTCTTGATGCCTCGGCCGAGCGGCTTGTGCTGCCGGCCGAAATGGCTACGGCCGATGTGGCGCTGCCGGCGATCCTCGCCGCTTCCGACGCGGTCAGTGTGCCGGCGGCAATTCCCGGCGGCATTGTTTCGCCCAGGAGTGCCGTTCCCGCGATCGACGGGGAAGCGCCGGCCTACCATCTTCGCCTGTAACGGCGCTTCCCTTTCTTTCCAATCAGACTTGCCCCGGCGCCGGAAACGGTGACCGGGGCTTTTTTTGCTTTTTTGCTTCCCGGTCGCTTCGCTCCTTGCCTCTTGGGTGCTAGCTTGCGGTCGGACATGCGGGCCAGATGGAGCCCGCCCTTGGACGTTCACGGCAATCCCTACCCCTTCATGGTCGAGCGCTGGTCACGAGGCTTCCGCGCGCCATACGAGGCTGTCGGAGGATCGGTGAACCAGATCCTTGCAAGGGCGCTGTTCAGGGCTGCTGTCGAGCACGAACCGGGAGGCTGGTGGCGGCTAAGGCATGGAGCGCGTGTGCTGGCACAATGGCCGCAAGGCTAGTCTGGCGGATCAATCGCGGTCTTCGCGATGGGCTTCTTCGGCGAAGCTTTCCAGCGTTTCCCTCGCCATCTTGCGCAATTGGATCGCTGGCGAGCCTCCGTCATGCGCGATGGCGTGCAACGCCTCAATGGCGCGGATCAGCCTTTGCATCGTGCCGCTGGGCGGCTTCGTCGTCTCCAGCTTGTGCGCGGCCGTGCGCGCATGCCGGCCGGAATAGCCGATCAGCCGGGCGAACTCGGCGAGCGAAAGGCCCAGCTTGCGCCGGGCCTCGCCAACTTCCTCGGGTGTCATATCAGGCCCTTCTGTCGAGCGTGGTCCCATGCCGCGTTCCATATGTCGGCATCGCTTTCGCTGTTCGCTTCCGGTGCGTGGCCGGCAACTTCCTCGAATGCCTGCGCCATCACCATGTTGGCGTCGCAGAAGTCGTGGCTGGCGCATATCGGCGAGGCGTACTCGGGCGTGCGGTTCAGTGCCTTGATGCGTTCGAACTTGTCAGGGCCGATTTCCTCGGCGAGCAAGTCGGCGAAGCGCTCGGCCATGCGTTCGGTGGCCGTGTAGGCGGTTTCCATGGTCATGCCTCCATATAGGCGTCGGCGGCGGCCTTGACCGACCGGCATTTGCGCAAGGCGTCGAAAAAGATCGTGTTAGGTTCAGCATCTTCGCCTTCGGTCTTGTCGTTGCCGACGGCTTTAAGCTGACCTTCGGCGAGTGCGCCGATTGCCGCCTCGATAGCTTCCAGCATTTCTCCGACATCGGGCGCTTCGGCTTCGTCGTCCTCATGTGAAGGTGGCAGGAGCTTCGCACGCCCGGCGTCCGTCGCGGCAACGACGGTCATGTCTCCGGTACCGTAGATGATCGCCAGTCCGTGGGTGACAAGATGGTCGAGCACCGGCCCGCAGCACATCGAAAACGGGCATTCCTCTGCATTGATCAGCCGCGTGAGAAGCTTCATTTGATCGTCGGTCAATGTCGTCATGTTCGTGGTTCCTCACTCATGCATAGGGATTGGAAATCGGTTCCTTGCCCGTAAACCAGTCACGTGCGTCGCCCGCCCAAACCTTGCCGTTGTAACTGACGTGGGCGAGTTGTTCGCCGTCCCCGGCATGGATGGTGCATTGCGGCGCAAGCGGCCCGGTCCTGCCCGACGCTGTCGCGTCGAGCCGGTCGCGCGTTTCGCAATAGGCTTCGGAAACTTTTTCGTAGGTGGTGAAGGCAAACCGGCGCTTGCCGATCTGCACATAGGCGGGGGTTTTGGAAAGGGTGTCGGTCATTTTCATCTCCTTTGGAGGCGGGCGCGATGCCCATTCGCTACACCTTATATGTAGTTCCACAGACCTACATTTACAAGAGTCGCACCAATCTTATTTTGTCAGTCCCGACAATAAGGGGGAAGCGGGTAGATCGCCGCGAGGTTCTTGCCATCGGCCTGCGCCTCGCGTTCGGCTTCGGCGTAACGGCCGCCGGAAAAGTGCGGGCAGTCGCGGGCGTGCCCGTTGCGAACCTGATGCAGGCCGATATCGAGCGACCCCAGATAGCAGATGCCGACCGGCCGGTTGCCCTTGCCGGCCGTCGTGCCGTCCAGACGGCAGACGAGCATCG
The DNA here is from genome assembly GCA_020441855.1 of Nitratireductor sp. Taxonomy (GTDB): domain Bacteria; phylum Pseudomonadota; class Alphaproteobacteria; order Rhizobiales; family Rhizobiaceae; genus BOKV01. Next base: position 1,611 of record JAGRLL010000009.1, on the reverse strand, counting down.
CGCCGTCGACCAGGCGTCGAAGGCTTGCCGTCGATTCTGCCCCGCCAGGCTGTCGCTTGCCGGGGCCATCTTCGGGCGCGGCGATGCCTTGCAATCGGATTTCGACCTTGCCGAACAGGATGCCGTCACCGTCGCGCACCGACGCCTTTCCGGCGATCGTCGCGACCGGCTCGAAGGCGGCGACAGGCGGGGCCAGCAACAGGCATAATCCACAGATCACGATTTTGGTGGATATCTTCCTCGGGGCCATGGGACACCCTATCGCTAAGCTATTGGAATGTAACGCCTCGCTTTTCGGCCCCGGTGGGACACATGGCCCTTGAAATACTTGCCATAATTTCGTTCTTGTGAGTCTTCTCGACCGCACCACTACAAACATATCATTTACATGTGAATGATTGAAATCATTCACTTATTTCGAAGGTGGCCGGGAACGGGATTGCCGCCTCCGGCTTGTTTTTGTGCCACAAACTGTGCCACATCGCCGATTTCGGGCATTTTTTTGGGCACGCCGGAAAGATGCGTTGCGTTTGCTCTATGGCAGTCTGGCACCCGACTGCCGAGCAGATGCCTCAGACTGTCGCGGCAAGCTGGAAATCGACCCAGGGCAACAGAAATAATTCGGTCGCATCATGGCTCCAGCGGTCAGAATTCATCCGGAATGGAGATACCCGTCAGTTCGAAAAGTTTGCCCATGTCGTCGCGATAGAGTTGACGCAGATAAAGTACGTCGTCTTCCTTTGGTATGGTACCGTCATCGAGAGAGTAATAATTCTCGGGCTGCGGCATTTCCGGCCACGAGGGAATTTCAAGAAATTCCGCTATACATGAAAGTGTTTTGGCAGGGTCGCGCAACAGGTCGACTTGGCGGACGATGTGTACCTGCTCTCTCGGGAAGAACGAAAAAATTCGCTCGAATTGAATGCCGTAGAAACCGCGCTCGACATAGCTGTAGATGCGTGGGCTTTCGGAGATTCGGCTCCGTCCTTCGCGGATCGCTTCAGAAAAACTCATCGTTTCCCTGTTATTGGACGTTACCATGCGCCAATGGGAGTAGGCTCGGGCAACCGGATCCCGAAGTGTAACGATCAACCTGATTCCTGAATTGTAAGCCCGGATGCGTTCGATGCATGGTGGCCAGTAGGTTGAACCGGGTGTCGCCTCACCGAGCAGCTTGTGATCGGCTACACCATCGAAGTTGGAATGCAACAGGTCATAGTCCGGCTTCGCCCAATCGAATGCATCATTGTCGAAAAAATGAAGTTCCTTGCTTTCCGCCATGCCAATTGATGGATGTTGGCGAAGGTAGTTCCACAGCGCAGAAGTTCCCCCCTTCATCACCCCGGCGACCAGGAAATTGAGCCTCCTGTCAGGTATTTGTGCGGCGCGTGTCATCATTTCATCGTCCGCGGAAGAGGATAGTTTTGATCGAACTCCTACACAAGCCGCCACTACCCAACTTGCCTGGGGTCGCCATGCGCATCGAATGCCACGTCTTCACCGTGCCCGGCGGGCAGCACTTCGCGCGCACTGCGAAGCAGTCGGGGTTTTTCGTTTGCAAGGAGCCTTCCGCTCCCGCAACAATGCGTCGATGAAACAGAACACCCAGTC
>JAGRLL010000114.1 GCA_020441855.1 Nitratireductor sp. | reverse complement strand
CTTGAGGTCCTTGATTTCCTTCATGTCGGAATTGGCGCGAACCATGAAGGCGATCCTGAGCGGCCACAAACGCGCCAGCATGCGCAGTTTGGGTTCGGCTTGCGAGCCATAATCGCCGCGATAGACGCCGCCCGTGTCGAGGCTCGAATTGATGCCCAGCGTCAGTTCGCCATTGGCGACGAGCGGGAGATAGACCGACGAGCCGGTATAGGGCTGGACGGTCACCTGACGCTGCAACGCATCCTGGAGCGCTGCGGCAATGCCACCACCCACTGTGTAGTAGATCGAGCCCTGCGGATTGGTGCCGAGCGTGATGCGGCCCTGTGCGTTCGCCAGACCGGCGGAAAGGGCGACAGCCCCGATCGCTGCGGCAATTGCCGCGAACCTGAATTTCTTGAACATTCATTCCTCCCTTAAGGCGCAACCCCTCAGTTGCCCTCATGCATGAACATAGCAGTGGCATTGGATCGGGCAACCGGCCAATTGCACAAAATCAGACGATTTGGGACAGGAAGAAAGCCCGACCGTTCAGAAACATAGCCTCGATTCCGGATTGCCTCGCGCCGACTTTCGTCCAATTCCATGGTTCGAAATGGTCGCCGGGTCCAGACGGGCGCAAACCGGCACCGTGGCTTTATGCCACTAGCCGGCACTCAGGACTTGCTATCATTCATATTCATTTTGTTGAATACAATAGGGCTTGGCGCGCAACCCCCGCTTGCCGTACCGGCGGCTCGTTGCGTTCAGGACGGAGTACCGCATGAAATCCGCCGCATTGATCCTTCTGCGCAGCCTCGCGGTCGTCGTGCCGGTGATGCTGGGAGCGCTCTCCATCGTCTTTTCGGGATCCCTGGCCCAGGCGCCGGAAAACAGGGAACGAAGCAAGCCTGCCGTCCCGGTGCGCATTCTCAACGTGGCGCCGATGAAGGTGGTGCCACGCGTGACGGGCTACGGAACCGTCGCCCCGGCAAGGGAATGGCGCGCAATAGCCAGAATCGAGGGCGAGGTCGTCGAAACCTCGCCGCTTCTGGCCAATGGCAATGTCGCTCCGGCGGACACCGTGCTGCTGCGGATCGACGACACCGATTTGAAGCTGGCGCTGGCGCAGACCGACGCGCAGGAATCGGCGCTCGACGTCAAGGACCAGACCCTGAGGGCGAGCCTCGAGATCAACCGGGCCGATCTTGCCCTCAACCAGTCCGATCTCGAACGCCAGCGTGTGCTGAAGGACCGGGGCGTGGCGACGCAGGCGGCGATCGATCAGGCTGAACGTTCGGCCCTTGCCGCGCGCGCCAAGGTCACCGAGATCGAGAACCAGCTCGCGCTCAACGCCGCCGAGCGCGAAGTCCTGGCGACGCAAAGAGCAATCTCCGAGCGAAATCTGGAATTCACGACGATTGCCGTACCTTATGAATTGCGCATCGGCGCCGTCAGCGCCGAACTCGGTCAGGTGGTGACGCGTGGCGCGACCCTGGTAACCGGCGATGGAACGGAGGCGGTCGAAATTACCGCCCAATTTCCCATTGGCCTGATGGGACCGGTCATTCGCGCACTCGAACCCGGCAATAGCGTACTGGATCTCAAAGCCGTCGTTCGCCTTGCCGTGCCGGGACACACGGTCGAATGGCCGGCGAAGGTGGAGCGGGTGGCCGAAACGGTCGACACGCGAACCCAAAGCGGGCAGATCGTGGTGCGTGTCGAACGGCCTCTGGAACAGGCGCAAGCCGGCGTGCGTCCACCTCTTCGGCGCAACATGTTTGTTGAGGTCGAATTGTCGGCTCCGCCGCGCGAGGCCCTCGTCGTCCCGGCCGGCGCCGTTCAGGGCGGCAGGGCGCTCGTGGTCGATGCCGACGACAGACTGGCCGAGCGCGAGGTGAAGACGGCCTTCTCGATCGACGATGTCGTCGTCGTCGGGCAGGGCTTGCAGGCAGGCGACAGGCTGGTTGTCAGCGATCCCTCGATTGCCATTGCCGGCATGACGGTCAGGCCGATGGAAGACAAGCATCTGCATAGCGCCATTGCGCGCACTGCGTCGGGTGGAGAACCCGTGGAATGATCGCTTTTTTCGCGCGTCACGCCACCGCGGCCAACATCGTGATGCTGGCGCTGATCGGGCTCGGTCTGGCGGCCCTGCCGACATTGCGGCGCGATACCTTTCCCGTGATACCGCCGAGCGACGTGGAGGTGCGCGTCGCCTATCCCGGCGCGGCGCCCGCCGAAGTCGAGCGCGGCATCTGCATGGTGCTCGAAGACCCTGTCCGCGCGGTGGAAAACCTGGCCGAATTGCAGTGTCAGGCGCGCGACAACATTGCCGTGCTCAGCGCCGAGATCGTCGAGGGGGCCAACATGGACCGCTTCTTCCTCGACGTTAAGGCGGCGGTCGAAGGCGCGAAGGGCTTGCCGCAAAAGGTGGAAACGCCGGTAACGCGCATTGTGGAACGGATCGCAAGCGTTGCCTCAATCGCCATCACCGGACCCTCCGATCCGCTGGTTCTGCTTGCCTATGCCGAACGCTTTTCCGAACAATTCAAGCGCAATCCCGGCATTTCGCAGGTCTCGGTTTCGGGGTTCTCCGATCGTGAGATCGTGGTGGAGATGTCACCGACCGAACTCGCCCGGCACGAACTGACCATCGCCGATGTTTCGGCCGTGCTTGCCCGCTCCAGCCTCGATCTGCCCGCCGGAACGCTCGAAAGCGCGGGACAGGGTAATGGCGGCGATGCCCTGGTGCGTTTTTCGGGTGAACGGCGTACGCCTGCGGAATTTTCAACCATCGCGCTGGTTGGCTCCGCATCGGGCGCGGAAGTACGGCTCGGAGACGTCGCCACCATCACCGAGCAATTTTCAGATCCCTCCATCGCCACCTATTTCAATGGCAAACGCGCGGCGCTCGTCAGCGTGACCAAGACCGCCAGCCAGGACGCGCTGCGCGTCATGGAAGCGCTGCAAAAGGAACTCGACCGCGCACGCGCCGAGGCGCCGCAGGGCGTTTCGCTCGACATCTCGCAGGACAGCACGGCGAACATCACCGAGCGGCTCAGGATCATCCAGACGAACGGCATCCAGGGCCTCGCACTCGTGCTCGTGGTGATGTGGCTGTTCTTCGGCTTCCGCTTTTCCTTCTGGGTGGCGGTCGGCCTGCCGGTATCGTTCCTGGGCACCATCTTCGCCATGCAGCTCTTCGGACTGACCATCAACATGATGACCATGGTGGCACTGCTGGTTGCGATCGGTCTGCTGATGGACGATTCCATCGTGATCGCCGAGAACATCGTGCGCCGCAGGCAATTGGGCGACAATCCCGCAAAGGCCGCAATCGCCGGCGCGCTGGAAGTGGCGCCCGGCGTATTCGCCTCGTTTCTGACAACCGTGCTGATCGTCGGGCCGCTCGGTCTCATGGCCGGCCAGATCGGCGCCGTGCTGAAATTCATGCCGATCGTGCTGACGATTACGCTGATCAACAGCCTGCTCGAAGCCTTCCTCGTGCTGCCCCACCATCTCCGGCACGCGCTCGCCGGCGAACCCAGGCGCGGCTTGGTCGCCCGCTCGGTCAATCACTGGTTCGATGCCCTTCGCGACCGTGCCGTGGTTCCGCTGGCGCGTCTGGCGATCCGCTTCCGCTACCTGACGCTGGGGCTGGCGCTGTTCCTGCTGCTATTCTCTATTGCGCCGATTTCCGGCGGATTCCTGAAATTCCGCAGTTTCCCGACGCTCGAAAGCGACACAATCGAGGCTCGTCTTCTGCTCGCCCAAGGCGCGCCGATGAGTCTTACCGAGGCTCGCGTCCGCAAGGTGACGAAGGCGCTGGAAAAACTCGATGCCGAGGAAACGCCCCGACAGCCCGGTGGTCAGGCGTTGGTGCAGAAGGTGACCATCTCCTTCGGCACCAACGCCGATGTCGGCGACAGCGGCCCGCATGTCGCAACCGTCAGCGCGGCATTGCTGCCGGCGGGAACCAGAACGACGTCGGTGACCGACATCCTCGACCGCTGGAAGAAAATGACGGGGCCGATGCCCGACATGGTGGCGCTGCGCTTCACCGACAAGGAGAGAGGCGTCGGCGGCAAGCCCATCGACATTCGCCTGCAGGGCGCCGACCTGGCCGCGCTCGAGGCGAGCGCGCGTGAAGTGCGCGGTTTCTTCCTCGGCTTTCAGGGCGTGCGCGACGTCACGTACGATCTTCGGCCAGGCAAGCCGGAATATGTCGTGACACTGCGTGCGAACGCGGCCACCGCGCTCGGCGTTTCCGCGCAGAATGTCGCCGCGCAACTGCGTGCCGCGTTAAACGGCGATACGGGGCTTTCCGTACAGGACGATCTGGGGCGTCTCGACATCGTAGCGCGGCTGACCGGCCCCGACCGCTCCGACGCCGGCGACATCGGCGCCATCAGGGTGACGGGCACGAATGGCGCGCTCGTTCCACTTTCCGCCATTGCAGACATCACCGAAACGCGCGGCTATTCCGGGATCACGCGTATCGACGGCGAACGCACCATTTCCGTCGTGGGTTCCATCAACCCGGCAGTCGCCAATGCGCGTGAACTGATCGCCGCAATGAAGGCCGAATATCTGCCGCAGCTTGCCGAGAAGCGTCCGCAAGTGCGGGTGGTCCTTGTCGGCGAGGAAAAGGACACGTCCACGACCGGGAAATCGCTTTTACGCAACCTCCTGGTCGGACTGGTTGGCGTCTATCTGGTTCTCGCCTTCCAGTTTCGCAGCTTCATCCAGCCCGTTGCCGTGTTCGTTGCCATCCCGCTCGGGATCGTCGGCGTCGTATGGGGGCATCTGGCGCTCGGTCTGGAGCTGTCGATGCCGAGCCTTGTCGGTCTGGCCACGCTGGCCGGCGTTGTGGTGAACGATTCCATCCTGCTTGCGGAATTCTTCAAGCAGCGTTTCGAGACGAACTCGGATGTGCTGGAAGCCGGAATCAGCGCCGTGCGGGACCGCTTCCGCGCAATCTTTCTCACCTCGCTCACGACGGTGGCGGGGCTGGGACCATTGCTCTTCGAGCAATCGACACAGGCGCAATTCCTCAGGCCGATCGTGGCGAGCCTCGCCTTCGGACTGACGGGAGCCACCCTTCTTGCACTCTTCGTCACACCGGCCGTCTTTGCCATTCTCCACGATCTGCGGCTCGTACGCGGCGCCGATCGGTCTTCGTGACGCCGAACGTGCCTGCGGCAGCACTCGAAAACGGTTTGTGCGCCGCAGTAATTTGTGGAACCTTCGCATAAACGCCGAAGGGAATGCCAAGCTAGATGTCGATCAAGGCTGCCATCCACCATCTGACCCACTACAAATATGACCGACCGGTTTCGCTGGGTCCGCAGATCATCCGTCTGCGCCCGGCGCCGCACAGCCGCACCCGGGTCATATCGCACTCGCTGAAGGTCACGCCTTCCGAGCACTTCGTGAACCACCAGCAGGACCCCTACGGCAACTGGCTGGCGCG
>JAGRLL010000113.1 GCA_020441855.1 Nitratireductor sp. | reverse complement strand
CCGGCTTCGCTCAGCAGGGTATGGGGGCCGGGATTGTTGGAAGGATAGTCGAACGGTTCCATCGGCACCTGCAGCAGCAATTCGTGGCCGGACTTGCGGGCTGCCTGCATCCAGCGCGCGAGGCTGTTGCCATAGGGTGCGAAAGCAAGCGTTACGGAACCAGGCAGACGGCGGATGGCGTCCTGCGAGCTTGTCTGGCTGATGCCGAGACCGCCGACGATCAGCACGATGCGCGCGACGCCGAAATTGCCTTCGGTATCGGGCGGACGGGAATAGACGTCCATCGGGCGCTGGCCGTCTGGCGAGCGTTTCGGGATGACGCCGGATGCGCCCCTTTCGGAGAGGGCAGGGTCCGGCAAATGGGCCAGGGTCGGTTCCTGTCGTCGAAGTTCCGGCAGCGGATTCTTGGGCCGGATCGAACCTGTCGGTTCAAGCGCGACCATCGGTTCGGAAGACGAGCCGGTCGCATCCCGCGATTGTTCGGCTACGGAAACGGTATCCTGCCGCAAATCGGCGGGGATCTGCGGCCGGTCGGGCGGCGATGCGACCGTGGAGGTATTGTCGGCGATCGTCGCCGTCTCCGGATCGTTCGGGCCCGGCGCGAACCAGTAGAGACAGCCGCCAGCCAAGACGGCGAGGCCAAGGGCTGCCACGCCCGCGAGACGGCCAGCGCGGGACGAGAACCGGTCGCCGGTATCCAATCCGAGCGGTCTGGTCAGTTCGTCTGTCATGGCTTCCAGTCAACGCAAGGGCGGTCCGGGATTTCCGGCGGCGATTTATGTGGCGGATAGCATTCGACCGAGCCTCGTCGGCCAATGCGAATCAGCGGTCCCAAAAAGAAGGCGCCGGGGGAGCGGACCTCCCCCGGCGCCAAATGTCAACTATTGCGCCCTACCGGCGTGTCGTGCCGGCGCGACCGGCTCAGTTGGGGATCGCGGCGTTGGGGTCGGGCGGAAACGCCTCGGACATCTTCACGCCGTGGATCAGGTCGAGCGCGTATTGAAGCTGCAGGTCGTTCTTGGGATCGGGCGGCACATAGGCGGAAGAACCGGAGCCTGCATCGTCTTCTTCCTGTCCGGTGATATGACCGCGCAGAGAAGATTCACCGCGCGCTTCCACCTTGCCCTTCAACTCGTCGGGCAGAGGCTGGGCCACCGGAATGTCCGGCTCAATGCCCTTTGCCTGGATCGAGGTACCCGACGGTGTGTAGTAGAGCGCCGTCGTCAGGCGCAGCGCGCCATTGGAGCCGAGCGGGATGATCGTCTGGACGGAACCCTTGCCGAAGGAGCGCGAGCCCAGAATGGTGGCGCGCTTGTGGTCCTGCAGCGCGCCGGCGACGATCTCCGACGCCGAAGCCGAGCCGCCATTGATCAGTACGATCAGGGGCTTGGAGCCGGTCAGGTCGCCCGGACGGGCCGAGTAGCGCCGCGTCTCATCAGCATTGCGTCCACGCGTGGAGACGATCTCGCCGCGGTCGAGGAAGGAATCGGAAACCGATACCGCCTGATCGAGCAGGCCGCCGGGATTGAGCCGCAGGTCGAGGACGTAGCCCTTGAGCTTGTCGTCGCCTACCTGATCGCGGATCTTGCGGATCGCCTGCTCGAGATTGTCGTAGGTCTGTTCGGTAAAGCTCGAAATGCGCAGATAGCCGACATCCTCGCCTTCAATCCGCGATTTGACGGAGCTGACCTTGATGATGTCGCGGATAATGGTGATGTCGAGCGGCTTGTCGGCACCTTCGCGCAGAACGGTCAGCACGATCGGCGTATTGACGGGACCGCGCATCTTTTCCACCGCATCCTGCAGCGTCAGGCCGCGCACCTCCTCGCCGTCGATCTTGGAAATCATGTCGCCGGCAAGGACGCCGGCCTTGGCTGCCGGCGTGTCGTCGATGGGGGTGACGACCTTGACGAGTTCGTTTTCCATGGTGACCTCGATGCCAAGACCGCCGAACTGGCCGCGCGTCTGCACGCGCATGTCGGAGAAATCCTTGGAGTTGAGGTAGGAGGAATGCGGATCGAGCGAACCCAGCATGCCGTTGATGGCGCTTTCGACGAGCTTCTGGTCATCGGGCTGGGTGACGTATTGCGTGCGTACGCGCTCGAATATGTCGCCGAAAATGGATAGCTGGCGATAGGTCGAATCCCCGGCCGCATTGGCGGCGCCAGGGCCGGGAAGGCCGGTCGTGGCGACCAGCACCGTCGAGGCGCCGACTACGGCTCCGGCGAGCAGGAACGACAGCTTACGAATCATGTGCATCTCTCTTCAGGGTAGATTCGGACCACCAGGGTGCCGGATCGATTGAACTACCATCCTTGCGGAATTCGACATAGAGAACGGGTCGCGTCGTCTCCATGTCTACCGCGCCTGCACTTGCAATCCTGCGCGTTCCCATCACTGCAACAGGTTCGCCGGCAAGAACGAACTGCCCCATCTGGACGTCTATGCGATCCATCCCGGCAAGTACGACATGATAGCCGTTGCCCGCGTTCAGGATCAAGAGTTGGCCGTAGGAGCGGAACGGCCCTGCGTAGACCACCCAGCCGTCCGCCGGCGAAACGACGCGGCCCGATGCCCTTGTTGCGATATAGAGCCCCTTGGAGGTTCCTGCCAGTGGCTCGTCCTCTCCAAAGGCGCGTATTTCAACCCCGGCTGCCGGCCGCGGCAGCAAACCCTTTGCCGCCTCGAAGGCCATGGCCGGTGCAATGCGTGCGGTATCGGAGAAATCGTTCTTTTCTATGTCCTCGCGCGCCGACGCGAGTTTCTCGGCTTCCTTGCGGCGGCGATCTTCCTCGGCCTTCTTGGCGGCCTCGGCAGCATCGCGCGCGGCGGCGATGCGCGTTTCGAGCGAATCGATCAGTTTCGTCAGCGAACCGGCCTTCGCGGCCAGTTCGGCGGCGCGGGCGCTCTGGCTCGCCAGTTCCTGCCGTGCGCCGGCGGTCAGGTTCTTCTTCTCGTCGAGCAGCAGGGTCAGGCGCTGCTCCTCCTCGGCGAGCTGCATCAGATCGCGAGAATGTGACAGGCGTTCGGCGTCGATATCCCCGCGTATGCGGGTCAGTTCGCGCAATTCGGTCAACAGCACGGATGCCTCGGCGCGCAATTCGGGAACGACCGCGCCGAGCAGGATCGCCGAGCGCACCGAGGTCAGCGCGTCGTCGGGCGTCACCAGCAATGCAGGTGGCGGATTGATGGCCAGGCGTTGCAGGGCGGCGATGACTTCGCCCAGCAATTCGCGGCGCTCGCCGAGCGAGGCGCGGGTTTCGTCCAGTTCCTTGCGCAGATCGACGAGGCGATCCTCGCTAGCGGCGAGGCGGTCTTCCAGGCGGCGCGCGCGTTTCGAGGACTCGATCAGCGAATTGTTGATCGAGGCGCGGTCCTTCTCGAGCCTGGCAATCTCGCCGGCGAGCAATTCCCGTCGCTCGTCGGTCAACCTGATTTCCTGCTCGATCGCCGCCAGTTCCCGGCGCGAGGTTTCCTGGCGATGGCCAAGTTCCTGCGCGCCGGCCGGAAGCTGCATCGACGGAAACAGCATCGGCACGCCGAGAAGGCCGGCGAACGCAAGCCGCCGCACGCAGCCTGTGGCGCCAAAATCCGTCAGGCGTCCTCCTGCTGGAAGCAAAGCCGCTGGTCCCTTCTCTCCACCGCGAATCCGGGCCGCTATCCCGGTGCCGGATTCGCATTTAGGGACCATCCTAGGCGCGCATGGGTTAACCATTTGTCAACCAAGCGAACCGGCTGTGCGTAGTGCGGACTTTTGAGGGGAGACCGGCCCTGATGAGCCAGATCCCGGTGGGGCAAGTCCCTGTGGGGCAAGCCTAGGTGCGATGATAGGGGTGGCCGGTCAGGATGGTCACGGCGCGGTAGAGCTGTTCGGCGAGCATGACGCGCACGAGCTGGTGCGGCCAGGTTGCCTTTCCGAAGGCGAGCGTCAGCGTGGCGCGATCCCGCACCGCCTGTCCGTGGCCGTCCGGTCCGCCGATAAGAAAGGCGATTTCGGGCGTGGCGTCGCCAAGACGCCTTTCGATCATGCGTGCGAGCGATTCGCTGGTTTCGTCGCGGCCGTGTTCGTCGAGGCAGACGACGATTGCGTCGGGGGAAAGGGCCGCCACGAGGGTCGACGCTTCCTCGTCGCGCCGCGCCTGCGGCCTGGCCGCGCGCGATTCGACGATTTCACGGATGGCAAGTTCGGGAATGCCGATCGCCTTGCCGGCCTTGCGGGCGCGGTCGCAATAGCGATCGAGCAATTCGTTCTCCGGACCGGCCTTCATCCGGCCGACCGCGCCGATTACAAGCCGCATCTGTCGCGCTCCAGACCCCTGAAATCAGGGGTCAGTGGACTTCGGAATGGTCCGGCATCAGCCACATGCGCTCGATGCCGTAGAATTCGCGAACTTCCGGGCGGAAGATGTGGACGATGATGTCGCCCGTGTCGATCAGCACCCAATCGCAATTGGGCAGCCCTTCGACGCGTGGTTTGTCCAGGCCGAGATTCTTCAGGTCGCGCAGCAAATGGTCGGCAATGGCGCCGACATGACGATGCGACCGCCCCGAGGCGATTACCATGTAATCGCCAAGCGCGGACTTGCCCTGGATATCGATGGTTACAGGTGATTCCGCCTTGGAATCCTCAAGGCTCGTCATCACCGCTTCGAGGACATCCGCCACCGATATTTCGACGGCTGCGGATGCCGGATGGGCAGCGCCCTTTTCAGCGTGCCTTGTCTGCATTGCAGTAGTCAGCGTTTTCCTCGCTTCGCAGGTTGCCAGTCGTTCCAGCAGACGACATCAGCAAGGTGCAGTACGCATCGTCCACGGGAACCAGGAACAAATGTACACTGTCTTTGACGAATTCAATAGTGCCGAATTTCCGTAACACTATGAAGACGCGTTCGTTAACCGTTGGTTAACCCTGCCCGAGGGCCCCGGAACTGGCCGGGCCGGTCCCCCGGTTTCCCTTCGAGGCCCGGATGCGGGTGGAAGACAGCGCCGAGCGCGGCCCGTGCACAAACGTCCAGACGGGCGGCTTCATGGAAGGAAGCAGCGCGGCGTCCCCTTCGTCGATGCGGAAGCGCGACAGCGCGATGGCCGCCGGCGCGGAAGTGAGCGTGAAGGTTGCGCCCGGCCGATCGACCACGACCATCGGCAGGGTATCGGCGATGGCGCGCCAGTTCTGCCAGTGGTGAAAATTGCCGAGATTGTCGGCACCCATGATCCATACGAATCGCAGGCGCGGGCGCAGCCGCTTCAAAATGGCGAGCGTGTCGGCCGTATAGCGCGTGTCGAAGCGCGCCTCGAAGGCGGTGATGTCGATGCGGGGGTGGCGCGCAATGCGCCGGCAGGCGGCAACGCGTTCGGCGAGCGGGGCAAGGTTGCCGTGCTCCTTGAGCGGATTGCCCGGGGTCACGATCCACCAGATGCGGTCGAGGCGCGCCCGGGCAAGAACCAGTTCGCTGACATGCAGATGACCGTCGTGCGGCGGGTTGAACGAGCCGCCGAACAGACCGACCGACAGGCCGTCGCCGGCTTTGGGAATGCGCAGATACGGGGCGGGGAGCGAGCCGATCAATTGGAAATCATTCAGGGGCGGGTCTGGCCGTTGCCGCGGACGCGGTAATTGAACGAGGTCAATTGCTCGACGCCGACTGGGCCCCGTGCGTGCATCTTCCCGGTGGCAATGCCGATCTCCGCGCCCATGCCGAACTCGCCGCC
>JAGRLL010000451.1:1198-3733 GCA_020441855.1 Nitratireductor sp. | reverse complement strand
AGGACCACACCACCGGCAAGGTCGAAATCGTCTCGATGAATCACGGCTTCGCCGTCGATGCTTCCACCCTGCCCGAAACTGTCGAGGAGACGCACGTCTCCCTGTTCGACGGTTCGAATTGCGGCTTGAGGGTCAGGGGACGGCCGGTCTTTTCCGTCCAGCACCACCCCGAAGCCTCGCCCGGCCCGCAGGACAGCCATTATTTGTTCCGCCGCTTCGCCAATCTCATGCGCGAGAACAAGGGCATGCCGGCGCTGGCCGAGCGCTGAAGCACATTCCCGAAAGGTTGGTCGACTTTTCGGTCAAGAATACAAGCCAAAACAGACAGATAGCGCATTTCTGCAATTCTGGGGCGAATGGAAACGCGCCAATTCCGGCGCACAGGACGCGTGTGATGTGTCCTGGGTGCATTGGCCCGCACGCGACCCCGACGAACCGCCCTTACGGGAATTTGATCGCATTTTGCGCCGCATTGTGATGAAATGCTCACAATTTGCAGCGACACGGTTCCAGTTAAGGCTCTGGCAGTTCGATTCTGCCCGAAAGCAATGGAGCGTGAAAATGGTCAGTTCGACACTCAAGGGTGCGACTTCGAAGCGGGAAGACCGCGCCAGACTGGCGATTGCCCTGGCGGCGATTGCCATGCGCTCGCCCTTGATCGCCCTGCCCTCTCCGGCAGCGCGCCACCTGCTGATGAAGCCGAAGCTCAGACCGGCCGAGAACCCGTTTCCGCCGCGTATCGGCGCCCTTCGCCCGCCTTACAACTTCTGATCATTCGCCCGGCTGTCCCCGACTGGCGCTGACTGGTCCCGGCCGGCATTCGCGCCCTCCCCGACACCGATCATGCGGTCGTTGCGTCTGCGCCGGCGATAGCGCACCGTTTGCACACCGAAACGCGCCAGCATGGCGAAAAGCAGCGCCCCGGTTCCACCATACAGCGCGCCCGGCAGGTTGAGCGGCAGCGCCGGCTCGTAAATCCCCCAGGCGCCCTCGATGACGCGGGGATCGGGATTGCGCAACACAAGCAACGGGCGGGCGATCGGCTGGGCAGTTTCCATCGCCATTTGCTGCCCCGAAAGCGTATCGTAGCGCTCGACGGTGCGCGCCATGCTCGCGCCGCGGTCGCGGGTGAAGCGTTCGCCTGCCGCCTGCATCTGTTCGAGCGCCTGTTCGCGGGTCATCGACGAGGCGTCGGCGTCGCGGTCGAAATCGCTGACGACGGTGCGCAATTCCTCAAGCGCGCCGCCAAGGCGCTGGCGGTATTGCTGGGCGAATTCAGGCGCCTGCGAAAACAACGCAAGACCGAGCGCAGCGCTCGTGGTGATGACGCCCTTAGACAGCAGCCCCAAGGAATTCCCTCACATCCGATAGCCTGTGCCGCACCGATTAGCCCGAGAAAGGGGCAAGCCCGTGACACACGCCGCAACCGGCCTGACCCGCATCCCCCGCCGGCCGCAAAAGCCTAAAGGTCGCTCGAATTGAAGGTGTCGCAGGATTCGATGCGTCCGGATTCGAAACCCCGGCGGAACCATTTGCGCCTCTGCTGGGAACTGCCGTGCGTGAACCCGTCCGGCACGACATAGCCTTGCGTCTTCTTCTGGATGTTGTCGTCGCCGATCTTGCTGGCCGCGTCCATCGCCTCTTCCAGGTCGCCGCGCTCGAGCCAGCCCTCCTTGGCGACATAGTGGCCCCAGACGCCGGAGAAGCAATCGGCCTGCAATTCNNACCTTCACCGACATCGCATTGGCTTCGAGCTTGCCCATCGACTGGCGCATGCGATTGAACTGCGGCAGCACGCCGATCACGTTCTGGATGTGGTGGCCGACTTCGTGCGCCAGGACATAGGCCTGCGCGAAATCGCCCTTGGCGCCGAACTGGCGCGCCAGCGTGTCGTAGAAGGACAGGTCGATATAGACCTTCTTGTCACCGGGACAGTAGAATGGCCCCGAGGCGGACGACGCCATGCCGCAGGCCGAGCGCACGCCGCCCGAAAACAACACGGTTTCGGGTGGCTGGTAGCTCCTGCCATAGCTCTTCATGATGCCGGACCACACATCCTCGGTCGAGGCGAGGATGGTGCGCACGAACTGGGTCATCTCGTCCTCGCTCGCCCCGCCCTGCCGGCCGGCGCCCGTTGGCGCACGCTGCTGCGTGACCGAAGGACCGAGTCCGCCGCCCAAGCCGCCGCCAAGGCTGTTGAGCAGTACCAGCGGATTGATGCCGAGCAGCCACATCACCACGCCGATGACGACCAGCGTGCCGCAACCCAGACCGCCACCGCCGCTTCTGCTGCCGCCCGTCGGGATGCGGATCGTCGGCCCGTTCCCGCTGCCGAAACCGCCGGGCAGGCTGAAGCCGCCGCCAAGACCGCCGCCCTGTCCGCGAATGTCGGAAATGTTGTCCGTCTGCCGTCTGCCGCGCCAGCGCATCGGTTCGTCCTCCGTCTGCCACACCAAATGCGGCGGACTTGTCCGACCGCAGCATAACCTCGGGTTAGCATTATCGCCGCCAGTCTGTGTGACGCAAGCTGCAAAC
>JAGRLL010000451.1:0-1106 GCA_020441855.1 Nitratireductor sp. | reverse complement strand
TATCTGAATCAAAAGGGCCGCGGAAATTCCGCGGCCCTTTTGATGATACGGCAGACCTGCTGGTCAGTGGCGGCCGAAAATCGCCTTCATCCGCGCAGCCAACTTGGCCAATCCGCAAGAAAAGGTGGCGTGACGATGCATGTCCATCTTTTCCCGGACAATATAGCTTCTGCCGAGATACAGATCCGAAAGCATTAAAATGGTCCTTTCTGCGGCGTTCCCACTCCGCCCAGTGTGTTCACCAATCCTGCATTTACGGTTAACTGTGGATCCTTGCGGATCGAAAAAGGCCCACCGTTTGCCGATTCAATGCGCACACCGTGCGTTCTGAAAGGCAATATGTGCACCTGGTGCACCTCTGTCAAGGCGAAAGGTGCACAATGTGCATTTTAATTCTTGCGCACCGGAAAAATAAACGTTTGTCTATCAATTCTGCTGATGACTTGCCGGCGTCCGGGTTATGCATTGCCGGTTGCGCAAACGAGCACTCTGGTGCATCGGTGCGCGGACTGTTTGGAGTTTGAATTGCGATGACACCCGCCCAGTTCAGGTCCTGGCGAAAAAGCCTGGGATTGAAACAGAAAGACGCGGCCGAGTTGCTCGGCCTGAAAAAGCGGGTGATCCAGTATTACGAAAAGGGCAAGCGCGACGGCAAATCCGTCGGCATCCCCACGACCGTCGAACTCGCCTGCTACGCGATTTCCACCGGTATCGGCGGTTTCGACGGCACCGCTACCGAACCCGTGCCCGAGGAATTCCGCAACCTGCCGGCGGTTGTCGACATTCAGTCCGAGGATTCCGTTGAAGATTCAGATGAATCCGACTCCGAAGACGACAAGGTGGAAGCGGCGGAATAGGGTCCTGGTTTATCTGCGGCCGATCTCCCCAAACTTCCCGCTTGCCGGGGGTTCCATAGCCCCGATTCCTGCCCTATAAGGCCGCTTCAGCCAGCAATCGATGCGTGACGTGCCGGGCGGCGCCTTCAGAGCCGCCCTGTCGGTACGCGCGCCGCAGTGAAAAGACCGGACAACGCATGCCCAGACGCACCGACATCGATGCCGTTCTCATCATCGGCGCAGGACCCATCATCATCGGCCAGGCCTGCG
>JAGRLL010000112.1:344-2656 GCA_020441855.1 Nitratireductor sp. | reverse complement strand
GGACGGCGGACGCGTCGGCCACGAAAGGGCTGTGCTTTGGCTCGGCAAGGGCGCGGAGCGCATCGATGAACTTTACGAACCGCGACAACAGACACGGGCCGATCAGTTCTACTTCGATAGCCAGAGCATGCAGATGCTGTTTGCGCACCTGCGTGAAAAGCGCCTGCGCGTGCTCGCCCAGGTCCACTCGCATCCTGGCCGGGCTTTCCACTCCGAGGCCGACAATGAGTGGGCGATCGTACGACATGCGGGCGCCCTGTCGCTGGTGCTGCCGCGGTTCGCCCAAGAGGCGACGGTCGACAATTTCCTGAGCCTCGCGGCCACCTACGTCCTGTCGACTGGAAACAACTGGGAAGAAGCGCTTGGCGCGTCCGTGTTGGAGGTTTGCTGATGGCCACTGTCGGTCAGGAAAATGCACGGATGCTCGCTTCGCTCCTCGGGATCGAAGAGGCGGATGCGGCCGAACGCCTCGACAAGACGGTACGGGTAACGGTGGCTGCCGGGTTTGCGGTAGCAGGCGATGAGGTGCGGGATCTCCTCGATCGCACCATACGCGTGGCGGACTTGGATGAGGCCGAGCCGGATCTTGAGCTGGTGATCGGGCCCGCCGAACCTGCGACGCCCGGACCACACATTTATGCCTCACTGACTCAGCGTGGCGTCATCGTCGATGCGATTCCTTTGCGTCATTCGAATGAGTGCATTCATCCGCTGCTCATGGCGCTTGCTGCATGCCATATTGCGGCGGCCGCGCTGCATCGTGTCATCGGGTCGTCAAGCCTGCCGCGTCTCTCCCTTCCGCTGTCCGTGGATTTCGCGGAGCTTGGCATCCCCAAGGGCAGCCTTACGACGCCCTTCGATATTTCCGGTATGGTGCTGGTAGGAGGAGGCGCCGTCGGAAACGGTTTCTTGCGAGCGCTCCGCCACGTGCCGGTTCGAGGAATTTTGCCAGTTGTTGATCCGAAGGTCGTTGGAGAGGGCAACCCTAATCGCTGCCTCTACTTCACCAGTGATGACGTAGGTTTGCCAAAGGCGCCAATCCTGGCACAAGCGGCCCAGCCGGATTTCCCCGACCTGGAACTCAAGCCTCACACATGCACGTTCGGTGAGCTCGTCGCTAAGACCGGGCTGGTCGATACCGCGATCGTGACGGTGGACAGTCGCCGCGCCCGACGGTCCTTGCAGAAGGAGATTCCGCGAAGGGTTATCGATGCGTCCACGACCGATGCGAGAGCCGTCATCGTCCACAGCCATAGTCAGCCGACGGATGATGCGTGCCTCGCTTGCATCTATCGTCACGTTCCCGACGAGCACGCCCGGGAACGGTCGATTGCCGAGGGGCTCGGCATCGAGATCGAGACGGTTCGGGCAGGATTCATCACCGCGGATGCGGCAGCCCGGATCGCAAAGGCACATCCTTCGGTCGAGGCTGGCAAGATCATCGGTAAGGCCTACGACACGCTCTTCAAGGAGCTTTGCAGCGCGCAAGCGCTTCTTACGCCGGAGGGCCGACAGGTGTTGGCACCGTTTGCCTTTGTATCCGCTCTCGCGGGCGTGCTGCTGGTGATTGAGCTCTTGCGCACCAATCACCAGACCGCGACAACCAACTACTGGACGGTCGATCCTTGGGGGGCGCCCATAGGCCGGCTTCGACGGTTGCGCCCGCGAGTGCCGGACTGCGAGTTCTGCGCAGATGATGATGCTCGCCGTCTGGTTCATTCCCTCTGGGGCCGAGGTGCCTAGTATACACGCTTCAATGATCGTCCTTTAGCTAGCGGGCGAAGCGTTCGGGATTCATCGCCTTACGGACAAACCCGACAATGCGGGTCCGTTCCTTCCGGCGATTTTGATCATCGGCAAACGCGTTGTTAAGCCGGTGACGCTCCGCCATCTAAGGATCGGTGTCTACAATGCCGACGGTCTGAAGAAGGTGGGCAGTCGTCACCATAATTCTCAGTTATCTTAACCGGCTGGTGCTTGCGTTTGATTGGTGTTTGGGCGTCGCCCTTCGGGCCGGGCTGTTGGCAGAGCTGAAGCCCACAAGCGGTCTTCCCCCATCCGGGCTGCCATCCCTGACGCCGAGGGGCGGCCGGAAGGATTGGAGAACTGCGAAAACACCCCTGATGCCGCTTGCGCGCTGCGGCCGGCAAGGGAGGCTTCGCCGCTTCCGGCGGCGATGACTGCGACCCGGCAAAACTGCCGGCTTGCCATCCGCGCCCTTGTCCTGCCTTGCTCTTCGCGGCCTCCGTATTGCCGCCCCTTAAGAATAGGGAGCGGAAACCGGACAGAGGACCGCGCGAAACGCGGAGAGT
>JAGRLL010000112.1:0-216 GCA_020441855.1 Nitratireductor sp. | reverse complement strand
ACGAGATCATCATCGTCATCCATGATGGCCAGGGCTGGTTCGATCCCTTGTCCGACGCCAAGGGCGACGTCTTTCGTCTCGTCGAGCATCTCGACGGCCTGCCCTTTGCGGCCGCGCTTTATGTCGTCGCCGACCTGGTCGGCTTCGTTCCTTCAGAACCGGAATGGAAGCGGCATTCGCGCGAGCGCGCCCCCGACCTTACCATCCCCGAACGCT
>JAGRLL010000008.1:666-3927 GCA_020441855.1 Nitratireductor sp. | reverse complement strand
CCGGCAGCACCAACGTGCTGCCGGGGTCGCATACCGGGAAACCGCGCGACCGGCAGGTGTGTGCGGTTTTTCCTTGAAGATGCCGGATATCGGGACTAGGAAACGACGCACCCGGTTTCGGGCACGTTAGGGGTATAGCTCAGCTGGTAGAGCGGCGGTCTCCAAAACCGCAGGTCGGGGGTTCGAGCCCCTCTGCCCCTGCCATTTCTTTCCATCGCAAGATACGAAGAACGGCTGGCCGACGAAGAACGGCTAGCGGATCGGCAGCTTGAAGTTCAGGCCGGCGCGAAAGACCGTGACGTTGCGGAGTTCGGCGAAGTCCCCAAGTGAAGAATCGACTACCAGCCAGCTCGTGTCGACCTTGTTGCCGAACATGTAGTGCAACGCTTCCATTCTGAACGAGGCGTGCTCGTTGAAAGCGTGTTCCACACCGCCGCCGACCACGGCACCTGTTGAAACACGGCTGAAGCCCGCGGCATCGACCGTGCCAAATCCGCCAATCCCGTCAACGACGTCGTAGCTCCAGCCCGCCCAGGCAATGCCTCCGGTGGCATAGAACAGGGTTGCGCCGGAGAGATAACCAGCCTTCGCGCGCAGGGAGGCCAGCCAGTCGATCGAGGTCGCGGCCGAATCGTTGCCGACCGGATCGCCGTCAGGGTCCTGGCGTCGGTCGGATCGGCCCAACCATGTCCAGTCGGCTTCGGCGCCAAAGATGTAATCGCCCGACATGTGATTGAAACCGGCCTGTATGCCGCCGGTCACGCCGTCGAGATCGAAGAGGTATCCAAGCACGCTGTCTTCGTTGTCGAACGGATTCGAGATCTCGTCGCCGTCAAAGACACTGTCGAAATCGATCGTGCCGTAACCCGCATGGCCGCCGGCGTAGAAGCCGTTCCAGAACGACCCGGCATCGGGGGCGTAACTGCTCGCGGCCTGACCGGCTCCGGTTTGCGCATCAGCGCCGAATCGCCAGGTCAGGCCGATGCGGGCGACAAGGACATCGTCCAGAATGACGGAATCGCCGATGTCTGAATCCAGGGTCAACGTGGAAGTGTCCCTGCTCAGATCGAAGCCGTAATAGAGACCTTCCATGCGCAGCCACAGGTTCGGCGCAAGCATGTGTTCCAATCCGCCGCCGACGACGAAACCCGCCCCGGAGAACGAGATGGAGTTTTCTGGCCCGCCATTGTCGTTGTCCTGGGCGGAATAGCCGGCATCGGCCCAGGCCAGACCAGCGGTCGCGTAGAGCAGAGACCGCCCGGACACCAGGCCGAGACGGCCACGCAGCGAAGCGAGCCAGTTGAGTTCGGCCGTCGCGTTGTCGGTCCAAAGACCAAAGGGGCCTTCATCCTCGGCGTCGTAGACGCGGTCGGAGCGGCCGAAATAGGTCCAGTCGGCCTCGACGCCGTAAAGGAAATTGCCGGATTGCGTGTTGTAGCCGGTATGGAAGCCGAAAAGTCCGCCGCTGACATTGAAATCTTCGCCGAAAACGCTGCCTTCGCGGTAAAAGGCGGGGAAAGCTTCGTCTCCGTCGAATATGCCGCCGTAATGGGCGATACCGAGACCGGCGTGGCCACCGGCATAAAAACCGGTCCAGTCGGGAACGCCTTGACCATCGTCCGCGCGTGCGCCGGCGCCGGTCGCGAAGATGCTCGCGCACAGCAAAGCCGCAATCATTCGCCCGATCCGCCGGTTTGCCCCGGTTGTCACCATCTGGCCCGCTACCCTGACTGCATAACGTATCGCCCGGTTGCCGTTTTGCCTGGCGTCCCGCCGGCATACTAGCGCGTGGCCGGCGAATTGACAGCTTGGAAATCGCGCGCGGGGTTTTGTCCTCAGCGTGTTGCCGCAGCAAAACGCCGCCGTTCACACGAGTGCGGGGCGGCAGGGCATGTCGACGGAAGAATTCTTGGCGCGGCCTCTTGCAAGTATGCGGCTTACCTTCTATTTACACAAACCAAGACCCGCGAGCGCGCGGAGCCGAGTGATTCGGCTTGGCGCGATTTTTGCTGTCGGTTGTGAGCGTTGTCGCCTCCCGGGATATTGGATTGGGAGACGGGGCAGGGCTTCACGTCAATCTATAACGGATTTCCGGCGTCGAGGCCGGCTAGAGGCGAAGAATTCATGGCCGCCAGGACCAACCCTTTTACCTTTTTCCAGCAGGTACGGTCGGAGGTTTCCAAGGTCACCTGGCCGAGCCGCCGCGAGACGATGATCACCACGCTGATGGTTTTTGCGATGGTGATCCTTGCGGCGCTGTTCTTTTTCGCGGTCGACCAGATTTTGGGCTGGGGCGTGGGCGAGCTTCTCAGCCTGGCTGGATGATGCGGAAACGGGCGGGTGCCGGCGGTGCCGGTGCCTGTCTTACGAGGGAAACCTGACTGAACATGACACATCGTTGGTACATCGTTCACGCCTATTCGAATTTCGAGAAGAAGGTGGCGGAATCGATCCAGGAAAAGGCGCGGCAGAAGGGGCTTGAGGACAAGTTCGAGGCTGTCATGGTGCCGACCGAAAAGGTCGTGGAGGTGCGGCGCGGCCGCAAGGTGGATGCCGAGCGCAAGTTCTTTCCGGGCTACGTGCTGGTGAAGATGGATCTCACCGACGAGACCTACCACCTGATCAAGAATACACCGAAGGTGACCGGTTTTCTCGGCTCGGACAACAAGCCGATGCCGATCTCCGAAAGGGAAGCCCAGCAGATTCTGCAGCAGGTGCAGGAAGGCGTCGAGCGGCCCAAGCCGTCCGTCTCCTACGAGATCGGCGAGCAGGTCAGGGTTTCCGACGGACCGTTCGCCTCGTTCAACGGCATCGTCCAGGAAGTGGACGAGGAGCGCGCGAGGCTGAAGGTGGAAGTGTCGATTTTCGGCCGCGCAACGCCGGTCGATCTGGAGTACGGCCAGGTCGAGAAGCTTTAGCGGCTGTCGTCCGAGGCGGACGACACCGAGAATTCCGCCGGCTTCGGCATTGGCGGGTGGATGCGCGAAGCGGCCCGGATTGGGGCCGGGGAGGGCATCCGAAGCGTGGAAGGCGTGGCGGCGCTTAGCCGGCCTGTCATTCCGCACCACGCAACTGCACCGTCCCGGCAGCATTCCGGGACAAACTGAACGGGCCGGGCCAAGAGCGCCGGCCGATACAGAAGGCAGAGAGCAATGGCCAAGAAGATCTCGGGTTACCTGAAGCTTCAGGTTCCCTCAGGCGCCGCTACCCCTTCGCCGCCCATCGGGCCGGCACTGGGTCAGCGCGGCCTCAACATCATGG
>JAGRLL010000008.1:0-655 GCA_020441855.1 Nitratireductor sp. | reverse complement strand
CAACGCCAAGACGCAGGACATGGAAAAGAACATGCCGGTGCCGGTCGTGATCACGATCTATGCCGACAAGTCCTTTACCTTCGAAATGAAGCAGCCGCCGATGAGCTTCTTCCTGAAGAAGGCGGCAGGCGTCAAATCCGGCAGCGGCGCGCCCGGCAAGGGCGGCTTCGCCGGCAAGGTGACCGCCGCTCAGGTGCGCGAGATCGCGGAAAAGAAGATGCCCGATCTCAATGCCGACACCATCGAGTCGGCAATGCGCATGGTTGAAGGTTCGGCCCGTTCTATGGGCCTGGAAGTGGTGGGCTGAGGCGATGAGCGGAAAACGTATCAACAACGCCCGTGAGGGCATCGACCGCAAGAAGCTCTATTCGCTCGAAGAGGCGATCAAGCTGGTCAAGGAACGCGCCAAGGCGAAGTTCGACGAATCGGTCGAAGTGGCGATGAATCTCGGCGTCGACCCGCGTCACGCGGACCAGATGGTTCGCGGCGTGGTGCAGCTGCCGAGCGGTTCGGGCAAGTCGGTGCGCGTCGCCGTATTCGCCAAGGGCGACAAGGCCGAGGAAGCCAGGAAGGCGGGCGCCGACATCGTTGGCGCGGAAGATCTGTTCGAGAAGGTCAATGGCGGCGAGATCGATTTCGACCGCTGCATTGCGAC
>JAGRLL010000450.1 GCA_020441855.1 Nitratireductor sp. | reverse complement strand
TCGCACGATCCGCAGATTCAGCGGCCTCCTTGGCGCGCATCAACTCGGTTACGTCCTGCCGGGTCGCGATCATGTAGCCGGCAGGCGTGCGGCACAGCCCGAGCACGAACCATTCCTTGCCGTCGCACATGAGTTCGGCGCCATCCTCGCTTTCGAGCACGTCATAGGCTCTCGCCGAGAACTTCTCGACAGCTTCGTCGGCCTTGTCTTCCGGGACGCCGTAATGGTCGCCCGTCACCAGCAGCCGCATCACATCGCGCAGATGCAGACCGGATTTCAAATATTTGGCGTTGGAGCCAAACAGCCGGCAATAGGCGACGTTGAAGTGCAGCAGCGCGTCTTCGGGATCGAAGACCGCCACGGCAACGTCAAGCGATTCCAGCGTGGCAGTCAGCATGTGGTTGGTGCCGGCGAAATCTCGCCGGGCTTTTTCCAGATCCGCCTCGCGGGCCCTGTCCCGGGTGACATCGGAGAAGGTGACCACGGAGCCGACGCCTTCGCGCGGCTCGCCCTCGATCAGCAATCGACGGCCAGATGGAGTCGAACGTTCGACGGTGCGGCTTTCGCCGTGCCGGATTTGTGAAGTCACGCTTTCCAGCTTGACGCGCGCCTCTTCTCCCTCGCCATAGTCTCCGCGCTCGAAGAGGAATTGCAGGTAGTCGCGCCAAGGCTTGCCGGCTGCGACGATTTCAGGTGGAACCTCGATCAGTTCCGCGACACGTGGAGTCGAAAACTCGATGTTTTCCGCACCGAAAACGAGCATTCCCTGCGCCATGGCAGCGGTGGCCTCGCTGAGCAGGCCGGCAGAGAAATCTGCCTTCGCCCGCAGGTCTTGCAACTCCTCCTGGCGTTGCCGCAACTCGGTGACATCAGTCGTGGAGCCAATGATGTATTCCGCGCCATCGGAAGTCCTCAGCGCTTTCTTGCGGGCGACCTGATAGTGAGTTTTGCCATCGCGACGGGTGACGACCTCCTCGAAGGTCTGCTTGCCATGCGTCGCCAATATCTTGCGGTTGGCGCGGTCGAAAACCTCGCCATCGGCACCAAAGGTTTCCGTGTCGGTCTTCCCAAGACCGTCCTTGAGTTCGATGCCGGTCAATTCCGTCCAGCCATGATTGGCATAGACGAGCCGCATGTCGGCGCCACGGACATAGATCGAAACCGGAAGGTTCTCGATCAGCGACCGATAGATTTCGTTTTCCTTGGACAGCCGGTGCAATTCGGCCACATGCCGCGCGAACGTGCGCGGGTCGATACTGATGCTCGCGGTGACACTACCCCCGCCCAGATCGAACTGCCGCGTGTGACCCTCGAGACCAGCGTCCGCCGCTTCCATGCCCGAATGGTCGCCGCGCAACAATTCTGCAAAGGCCGTCGCATCAAGGGAATCATTGCTTGCAATGGTTTCGCTGCTATCGCCGCGAACCGCTTCAAGCTCGATTTGCGCCCGATTGGCGTAGGTCTCGCGCAGTGAGGAATCTTCGAGCGATATCGCGACCGGCAGATCGTCCAGCAGACCGAAGAGCAGGTCGAGCGCGCGCTCGGCGCCATGGGTATCGATGATGGCCTTTTTGAATTCGCGCATCGATTCCCCCGGCAATGCCGCAAAGACGCCGTACGTGAAAACCGCCGGCCGCCGCATCCGCAAGCATCGGCTGCGGCGGCCCGGCAAGAATGGGGAATATTATCGCTTGATCAACCTTAACGGGTCGTGAACCCGCGCGCACACCAAACCATGCAAAAAGGCCGCGGTTGAACCGCGGCCTTCAACAAAACAGGTATTGTCAGTTCGGCGGTCAGACCTGGCGGTCGTCGCGGTGCGGGGCAAGCGTCCAAAGTGCCGGAATCAGCGCCGCGGCAATCGCGAGCTTGACCAGATCGGTGAGAATGAACGGGCCAACGCCATAGACAAGGATCTTGTCCGCGCCGAAAAGGTAACCGACCCATAGCGCACCCAGCACGAGCATGGCCACTTCGCCGACAAGCATGGCGGCACCCAGCTTGAACGGGTTGGTCGACCAGCCCCGGTCGGCGGCCCAGCCGGCGATCATGGCGAGGAGGACGAACCCGAGAAGGTACCCACCCGTCGGACCCATCATGTAGGCAAGGCCGATGCCCTTTTCCGGCGTGCCGACGAAAACCGGCAGGCCAACGGCGCCTTCGAGGAGATAAAGGAGAAGGGTTGCACCGCCCAGCCGCGCACCATAGGCCGCGCCCAGCGCCAGGATCGCGAGGGTCTGCAGGGTCATCGGCACCGGCCAGAACGGAACCTGCGTCTTGGCCGCAAGCGTGATCACAACCGTTCCGCCAATTGCAAGAAACGCATACCAAGCCAAACGCCAGGCGGGCTTTTGCGAGGCGAAGCTTGCGGCGAGGGTGTTGCCAGCGGCCAGTGTCGTCATTTCGTTCTCCGGTGACTGTATCGTAGGTGACAAACGGTATATTGCTTCGCCCGACGCTCCGCAAGGCATGATAACCCGGTTCCGCGGACAGGCGCTCCCAACCCGAATCCGGCATTTCGCCGGACGAAGGAACAACGACGGACAGGCATGGAAAAACTATCCTTCAAAACGGAATTCGAGCCGGCGCACGGCGAAGCGGTACGTGTCGGCGAAAACATTCTGCGCGTGACCGCGCCCAATCCCGGACCGTTCACCTTCCACGGCACGAATGCCTATGTGGTCGGCGGGAAAAGTGTTGCGGTCATCGATCCGGGACCGGACGACGACGTTCAATTGCAGGCCCTGCTGGACGCGATCGGCGGGCGCGACGTGTCGCATATCCTGGTAACGCACACCCATATCGACCACTCGCCACTGACACGTCGCCTCGCCGAGGTCACCGGCGCACCCGTTCTGGGCGAAGGGCCGCACCGTGCCGCGCGCGAATTGCATATCGGCGAAATCAACCCGCTGGACGCCTCGGGCGACCGGGACTTTTCGCCCGACATCCAGTTGAAGCATGGCGACCTGATCGAGGGCGAAGACTGGTCCCTCGAGGCTGTTTTCACGCCGGGTCATGCGGCCAATCACATGTCGTTCGCGTGGACGGAGCGCGACATCCTGTTTTCGGGCGACCACGTCATGGCGTGGGCGACCTCGATCGTCGCACCGCCGGACGGTTCGATGGCCGATTACATGGCGTCCCTGGAATTGCTGCTGAAACGGTCCGAGCACACCTATCTGCCGGGCCATGGCGGTCAGCTCGAGCACGCCCGGGAATTCGTGCGCGCGTTGAGAACCCACCGCAAGATGCGCGAAGCGGCGATCATGGCGCGGCTTTCCGGCGGCGACCGGACCATCAGGCAAATCGTCGCGGCGATCTACCGCGACACCGATCCGCGACTGCACGGTGCAGCCGCCCTTTCGGTTCTTGCCCATATCGAGGACCTGCTGACGG
>JAGRLL010000449.1 GCA_020441855.1 Nitratireductor sp. | reverse complement strand
GATCGCCAAGAAATGCGGCGATGCCACCCGGCGTGCATAGGCGCGCGTTATGAGTAAGCAGGATAAGGATGGCGAGTTCGATGATCTCGCGCGGTACCTGCCGGAAATACAGATTTTTCTCGTCGCCGCCGTCAGGCTCCTTGATGAAGGTGTGGCAGGCGTTTTCAATTTCGATCAAGAGCGTCGGCGATTTGGCTTCGAAGGCAGCCACCAGATTGTCGAGTGGGTTGACACTGATCCGATACGCGTAATCTGCGCCCATGACGAAGCTGTCATCGATTGCAGCAAAGTTGCGCCCATGGCGGCGGCACATTTCGGCGATCTGAAAGGCGATCTCTCCGGACTTCACGTCGTTGATGACGATAGCGCGAAGCTTATCGGCAAGCAGAGCCTGGACGGCAGGCACCGCAACGCAGGTCGTCTTGCCGCCTCCTGCTGCGGCATAGACAATCCACGAGGTCGTGCTGTCAGGCTCAAAGATCGGCCTGCCGAGTTTGAGACTCAATCCCAGCACACGCCTGATCCGACCTTGAAAAGCGCGGCGATTGTGGCGGTTTGTTTCGGTTCGGCGGAAGAACTTTTTGAGGAACGCCAGCATCACATCATCCCCGCCTGCTTGAGGTCATCGTCACCGGCAAGCTTCGCTGATTTTGGCTGGCCGCCACGCTTGCCGTAGGCACCGGCGGCGCGTTCGCGAACAACAAGCTTCATTGCGTCGCGAAGGGCGTTCAAAGTCTGGGCGAGCGCGGCAAGACCGAGAAAAATGCTGATCATGCCGAGCCCCCACCATTCAGGATTATCGGTCGGCCAGATGGTCCAGGCGAAGCCGGCGAGGCAGGCCGAATAGGCAAGCCTCAGATTGATGAGGATCACTTGGCCTATCGATTGTCCGAAGGAGGTCATGGCCTGTCCTCCGATGTTGGAGAATTCTTGGCGCTTGCCAAGCGTTCGACGATCTGTGCACGGATGGTGTTGAGAGAGCCCGCATGCCCCCAGACGACGCCGGAAAGCTCCGAGCCGCGCAGATCGCGCGACAGCAATTTGAGTTGGCCAAGCATCGTGCCGAAAAGCAGAGAGACAGCGGATGCGCCAAGAATGACGGCCATCTCGCGGACGTAGAGAAGATCACCGAAAGCGATGGTGAAACCGATCAGGCCGCCGCCGATCATCAACGAACCTGGCAGCAAGGGACGGCGGACGCTGACGACGCTCAGATTGCGCAGCAAATAGGAATCCCGATGTGTCACCACAGTATGGTCGCGCAGATCGACCGACCCGAATACGAAGCCGTTCATGAGGCACCTCCCGCGCACCAGGGCGAGTGAAGCGCTGACACAAGGCCGGATTGCAGATTGCGAACCGATGGCGGTGTGACGATCCTGATCGAACCCGCGTGAAGACCCCAGACCAGCCGATGTTCCTCGGTCATGACGGCAGCCGCACAATCGCATCTGGTTCCGCTTTGCGCCGCGGCAATCGCAAAGCGCTTGCTTTGAAGCTCCTCGATGCGATTACGCTCGGCTATGATCTGGTCAGCAAAGGGCAGGCTCCAGTTGCCGTAGTCGCGGCAAATAGCATTGCCGTCATCTCCGAAAAGGCCCATCAGGGAATTGCAATTGAGTTTCGGCATCGCGGGAGAAGCAGGCCTGCTGATCTCAGCTTCGGTCGCCAGCGTCTGCCGGCACTGAGCGTGCCAGCCGGAGTTCTCGATGGTGCGTTCGGCGACCAGCGGGCCGGTCACAAAACCTGACAGGAGTGCGTAGGCAACGATCGGAATGCCAATACCGCCGATCGCTGGGAGGGAAGTGTCGCCAATCATCGATCACTCCCCCAGCCAGCCATTGGCGCGTCCATTCGGCTTGGACTTGCCGTTGCGATAATCGGGAAGATCGGGCTGCGGAGCGCGGCTCGGGTCTGACGGGTAATCGTCCGAAGCGCGATAAAAATCGGGCGCATCGAGCAGATTGCCGAAGCCGCTTTCGTTGCGAACCCGCCTGGGCGCGGGCGGATTGTTGCGATAGGCCTGCCAGAAAAGCGTGTAGTAGGCATAGAGCCAGATCGTCATCGGCAAGACCATCTCGACGATGAATGCGATCGCGGCGATCGGAAGGAACTTTGTGAGATAGCCAAACGTGTCGGAAACGCCGGTCTTGTCGGGGAATGCCGGCCGCTCGGCAGGCTTTACAGCATCTGCGCCGAGGATACCGCCGAGCGCTTCACCATGATCGCGAAGGATCGCGTTCAGGCGTTCGGTCGCCGTGAGATTGCTTGCGATTTCGACACCACGCTTGAGTTCCGCCGCATAAGCGTTGAGCAAACCGATCGGCAGGGCGTTTTCCAACTCGCCGACAGCTTGGCCGATCTCTGCATCAATCTTCTGTAGCGCTGACCGGCGCTCAACCGCTGAGAGCTCGGTTTTGCCGAGGGCCTCCTGATAGCGACTAAGAAGGGTGTTGAGTGCCCGGAGCGCATCTTCGCGCTTGCGCGCGCCTTCTGAGAATTGATCGCTGATGACTTCAGCCCGAGCGGCTTTTTCTTCGAGAA
>JAGRLL010000111.1:18117-18691 GCA_020441855.1 Nitratireductor sp. | reverse complement strand
AGCAGGTCGCCCCAATTGCCGTTGCCCGAATGATGGCGGGCCGAGCGGATCAGTTCCACCGACACGCCGGCTTCCACCGCCTTCATGACTGACTGGTTTAGCCGGTGCAGATCATTGGCAACCATGCGGATGGCGGCCTGTTCGTCGGCATCCATGGCCGAGGCCATTTCCTCGGACCGTTCCTTGACGGGGGGTTTGGCGTTCATCGTATCAGCTCTCCGGTGCGGATTGGCGTTTCCGGTTTCCTTAATTCGGGGGCGGGCAAATTGCCAGCCCCCGAGTGCCTGTCTGCCTTGTTCGGCCTTATTCGGCAGCCTGCGTGAACTGGGCGCTTTCGGTTGATTCGCCCATGGCCGTGGTCGAGGACGTGCCGCCGGAGATCGCCATCGAAACGGCGTCGAAATAGCCGGTGCCGACTTCGCGCTGGTGCTTGGTCGCGGTGTAGCCGTTCGCTTCCGAAGCGAATTCGGCTTCCTGCAGCTCCGAATAGGCCGCCATCTGGCGATCCTTGTAGCCGCGCGCCA
This sequence comes from Nitratireductor sp., assembly GCA_020441855.1. Classification (GTDB taxonomy): domain Bacteria; phylum Pseudomonadota; class Alphaproteobacteria; order Rhizobiales; family Rhizobiaceae; genus BOKV01. Next base: position 18,167 of record JAGRLL010000111.1, on the reverse strand, counting down.
GCTCGTACATGCCGTGATTGAGCTGGTGGAAGCCGGCGAGCGTGATGAAC
>JAGRLL010000111.1:0-18092 GCA_020441855.1 Nitratireductor sp. | reverse complement strand
AGTTCGCGCTGGAACTTGGCGATGGTCGCATCGTCCAGGTTCTTCTTCCAGTTGAAGGACGGCGAACAATTGTAGGCGAGCTTCTTGCCCGGATGCGCCTTCTGCACGGCTTCGGCGAACTTTTTGGCCTGGCCGAGATCGGGCTTGGAGGTCTCCATCCAGATCAGATCGCAATAGGGTGCGTAGGCGATGGCGCGAGCGATGCAGGGCTCCATGCCGTTCTTGACCTGATAGAAGCCTTCCGCCGTGCGGCCGGCGTCATAGTCGACGAAGGGCTTGTCGTTCTCGTCGATGTCGGAGGTCAGCAGCTTGGCTGCTTCCGCGTCCGTGCGCGCGACGATCAGCGAGGGAACGCCCATGACGTCGGCGGCGAGGCGCGCCGCGTTGAGGTTGCGGATATGGGCCGCCGTCGGGATCAGCACCTTGCCGCCCAGATGGCCGCATTTCTTCTCGGATGCGAGTTGGTCTTCGAAGTGGACGCCTGCGGCGCCTGCCTCGATATAGGCCTTCATGATCTCGAAGGAATTGAGCGGGCCGCCGAAGCCTGCTTCTGCGTCGGCGACGATCGGCGCGAACCAGGTATCGACCGAAAGGCCGTTGCCTTCAGAGGTTTCGATCTGGTCGGCGCGCTGCAGCGTACGGTTGATGCGCTTGGCCAGTTCCGGACCCGCATTGGCGGGGTACAGCGACTGGTCGGGATACATGGCGGATGCCGTGTTGGCGTCGGCGGCGACCTGCCAGCCCGACAGATAGATCGCCTTGAGCCCGGCGCGGACCATTTGCATGGCCTGGTTGCCGGAAAGCGCGCCGAGCGCGTTGACGAAATCTTCCTCGTTGATCAGCTTCCACAGCCGGTTGGCACCCATCTCGGCCAGCGTGTAGCGGATCTCGATGGAGCCGCGCAGACGCTTCACGTCGGCCGGCGAATAGGGGCGCTCGATGCCTTCGTAACGGCCTTCAGGGGCGGAAGGAACGAGATTGTAAAAATCGGTCATGGCATTGCTCCTTATGACGCATGTAGCTGCGGCCTCGAGCCGTTGGGAGATCGGCTATTGGCCAATGAGGTGTGACGGTATTTACATTGCGGCGCAAAATTCGCCAGTCGTTTCCCGGATTGAGGCCACTCATTCGGGTAATCTTGTGTTGCGTTTGACTCGGCGGCGCTGTAAATTTGTAAATATTGTAAATCTACAATTCCGTACGTTTACGGGATTTGCCTTGTAAAGTTTTGTAAAATGGCCGAGCAGAAAATCTTCGCGGGCCCGCGCATCCGTCGAATTCGCAATGGTCTGGAACTGACCCAGACGGCGATGGCCGAGGAACTGGGCATCTCGCCGTCCTATCTCAACCTGATCGAGCGCAACCAGCGTCCGCTCACCGTGCAATTGCTGCTCAAGCTCGCCGCCACCTACAAGCTCGATCTCGACGAGTTGCGTGGCGAAGGGGGTGGTTCGGTTGCCGCGCTGAAGGAGGCCTTCGCCGATCCGCTGCTAGAGGGCGAATTGCCATCGCCCCAGGAGATCGTCGAGGTCGCCGAGGCCGCGCCCAATGCGGCGGCGGCCATCGTCAAGCTTCATCGCGCCTACCGCGAATCCCTCGACCGTCTTTCCGATCTCTCCGAAATGCTGGCGCGCGAGGGCAGGGCGACGACCCTGTCGGCGGCGCGCATGCCGCTCGACGAACTGCACGAGGTCATGGAGAAGCGGCCCAATTACATCCCGGCGATCGAACAGGCCGCCGAGGCGCTGCACGAAAAGCTTGCGCAGGACAGGCAATTGTCGGGCGGCGATCTGATGGGCGCGCTCAAGGCCTGGCTGAAGCGCGAGCACGACATCGCCGTGCGGCTGTTGCCCGTTCATGCCATGCCGTTGTGGCGCCGGCGCTTCGACCGCCATTCCATGCGCCTGTTCCTGTCGGAGCGCCTCTCGCCCTTCGACCAGTTGCGCGAAGTGGCGATGGAAGCCTGTCTTCTTGAAATGCGCGATGCCGTCACGAGAGAGATCGAGTCGCTGAAGCTGTCGTCCGACGAGGCGCGGCGTCTGGCCCGTTTCGAACTGGCGCGTTACGCCGCCCATGCGCTGATGATGCCCTACGACGCCTTTCATGCAGCTGCGCTCAGGGCGCGTTACGACATCGACGTATTGCGCTCGCGTTTCGGCGTCTCCTTCGAACAGGCAGCCAACCGGCTGACCATGCTTGGGCGGTCGGGCAAGCCCGGCGTGCCGTTCTTCCTGCTCGAGGTCGATCAGGCGGGCAACCGTTTCCGGCGCTCAGGCGCGCAGGGTTTTCCCCAGGCCCGTTTCGGCGGCTCGTGCCCGAAACTCCCGATCCACGCCGCCTTCACTCAGCCGGGGCAGATCCTGGTCGAACGTGTCGAAATGCCCGACGGCGCCGAATTCGTCACGATTGCACGCACGCTGGAAGGCCCGCAGGCCGCCTTCAACGAACGCGTGCGGCGCACGGCGATCCTGATCGGCTGCGATGCCGGTTTTGCGGGCGAACTCGTCTACGGCGCGGCCGTTACCGGCACGATGGCCGGAGCAGGTTTGCCGCCGACACCGGTCGGCCCGGCGTGCCGTCTTTGCGAGCGCCAGGGATGTCTTGCCCGCGCCGAACCGCCTGTCACAAGGCCGCTGGGCCTCGACGAGATGGTGACGGGGCTCTCGGCGTTCGATTTCCAGTGAGAATACGGGAATTCAGCTTCTGGGTGGCCGGAACAGATAGACCACCAGCCATACCGGCACGATGACCATCGAGCCGAGCACGATGTTGGGCACTGCCCAGGCCGCGCCCTTTTGCAGCATTTCCATGACGCGCTCCGGCGTCAGTCCGACTTCGAGCAGAATCTGCTCCGCCGACAGGTTGAGCTTCGCCAGCACCACTCCGGTGATCAGCGACGCGATGAGAATCTTGACCAGTGTCGACAGCAGCCGAATCATCGACGGGCTCCCGCCTCCTTCGGACCATGGGCCGTATGTGCATCATGTTTATAGGCGTTTGACGATTGATTCTCAAACCGCCGGTATTGGAGGCCGTTCCTTGCTGTTCATGCCGGGGGAGCCTGATCCGCCGTTCCTATTGACCGCCGGTTTGTCCGTTCGTTCGCTGGTCGCGCGTCACCAGGGGCGAGGAGGCAACGCCACCGACGAAAAGAAAGGCTTCCGGTGCGCCGATTTCGCCTGCGTTGGCCTTGGCGATCCGCACGCGCAGGGCCAGTCCGCCGGACGAAAGATCGGCCCGGCCGAAGAGTTTGGCCTGCAGTTTGGCGCTCACCAGGTCGAAGCCGCGGACCCAGACTGCGCCCTGATTGAAGATGAAGTCGCCGTTGAGCGACTTGAACGGCGTCGTGCCGGATAGTTCCAGCACGCCGGTTTCGTCCTCCTGATTGCCCGCCGCAAGCAATTGCGCGGCGTCGACGCCCGACAGCGTGCCTTCGCCGGCCTTGAGCGAAACCCATCCGCGCAGGCCGTCGATGACCTCGCGTGCGGATTTGCCGCTCGATCTTGCGCTCAACTTCACATCGCTTGTCGCATTCACCCGCACCCTGGCGCTGGGCCGCAACGTGTCGAACATGGAAATCAGCTTGATCGCCGACAGATTGGCCTGGCCGGCGAAATCCAGCCCGTTTTCGCTTTTCTTGATCGAAAGGGAGCCCATGGCGGCGCCGCCGAACAAATTGCCATTGCCCAGATCGAACGCCAGTTCGCCGTTGCGCAGCGTTACCGCGCCCGCGAAAGCACCAACGGACAATGCTCCGAGCTTGGCTTCGCCGGCCGAAAGCCGGATATCGGAATCGAACCGGTCGATCAGGTCGAGGCCCGCCAGTTCCGGCCTGTTGATTTCCGCCTCCTGGCGCAAGGTCGCCAGATAGGGTGAAAAATCGAAGGTCTTGAAGGCGAGCGTCGCGTTCAACTGGGGCCGGCCGCTGCCTGTGCGGGCCAACTGGATTACGCCGCGTCCCTTGTTGCCGTCGATCGACATTTCCGCCTCGGTCAGCTGGAGCAGCTTGGGCGTGCCGTTGATATTGCCACTGGCCGAGAACTGGCCGGGCGTCGACGCGGTCTGCATATCGCCGCCAAACAGGTTGACGAGACGCGGGATCGATGGCGCCGACAGAGATGCCTCGCCCGACAGGTGCAGGTTGGCCAGCAAATTGGCCCCGCCACCGAATTGGAACTGGAACGCACCGGATTTGATGGCCGCCGTCGAACCGGAGGTGCCGCCCGCCATCAGCAGCAGCGGCTGATTCGTACGGACGCTGAATTCAAGCGCCTCGTCGCGCCAGATGGTCGAGCCGCTCATCGTCGCGGCCGAAGCGCTGTCTGGCCAGTTCAGCTTCGCGTTCACATTCGTGATCAGTTCCTTCGTGCCGGTCTGTTCGTTCTCGTAGCCTATCGTGCCGTCGATGATCTCGAACTGCCCGATGTTCAGCCGCGTGATGCCGCTCAGATCGACCTTGGCGTTGGGTTCTGTCGCCTGGCGCTTCTCGCGTGCCTGTTCGAGCAATTGCCAGACCTTGCCGTTGGGAAACTGCCAGCTGACATGGCCGTCCGCGAAGACCTTCAGGTTGAAGCGCGGTCTGACGAACTGGTATTGCGTGACCTCGACCCGGCCGATGAGCGCCGGCAGAATGGCGACACGGCCGCGCAATTCCTCCATCTCGACGAGCGGGGGATCCTCCGGCCGGCGATTCGGCCCCTCGAAGATGACGCTGTCGATCGCAATGCCGAGATAGGGATTGAAGAACACCTTGGGCGCGGCGCGGAACGACATGCGCCTGCCGGTAAGTGTCTGGGCCTGTTCGATGATGCGCACTCGAACGCTCTCGCTGGACACGAGAAAAGGCAGAGCCGCCACCGCGCCGCCAAGGACGGCGGCCAGCACAAGGCCTAAGGCAATCAGGCGCTTCATGGCGGTCCACCTGTCTTCGGGCGAGAGCGGCATTTCCGCTCGCGCCAATGGCTCTAGCAGACCTGCGGCTATCCGCCAAATCGTGCGCCGAACTCCCTGTGCACTGGCGCGATGCGATCCTTTTTGACAATGCCCACCGGCTTCGGCAATAGGAAACCGACCTGCATGACCACCCATGATCGAGGAGAGCAATCGATGACATCGGACCAGCCGCTTTGGACGCCTTCACCTGAGCGTGTGGCCGGGAGCAGAATGACGGCGTTCATGCAATGGCTGGCGGCCCGCGGCGCCGGGCATTTCGCCGACTACGATGCTCTGCATGCCTGGTCGGTCGAGGATATTCCAGGTTTCTGGGACGCCGTGTGGGACCATTGCGGCGTGATCGGCGAGAAGGGCGGCGTCGCCGCCAGCGATCTCGGCAAGATGCCGGGCGCGCGTTTCTTTCCCGATGGACGGATCAATTTTGCCGAGAACCTGCTGAAGAAGTCCGGTGGGGACGCAGCCATCGTCTTTCGCGGCGAGGACAAGGTTTCGACCGCGATGAGCTGGGACGAACTGCGTGCGCTGGTCTCGCGCCTGCAGCAGGCCTTGCGCGCAATGGGCATTGGCAAGGGCGACCGCGTCGCCGCGATGATGCCCAACATGCCGCAGACCGTCGCCGCCATGCTCGCCACCGCTTCCATCGGCGCGATCTGGTCGTCCTGTTCGCCCGATTTCGGCGAGCAGGGCGTGCTCGACCGCTTCGGCCAGATCGAGCCGAAGCTTTTCATCGCGTGTGACGGCTACTGGTACAACGGCAAGCGCATCGACATCGCCGGCAAGCTCGCCGGCATCATTCCCGCACTCAAGCCGCAAAAGGCGCTCATCGTTCCCTATGCCGGCGATGCCCAGGCGGTCGCCAACTCCCATCCCGATGCCGTGCAGCTCGAAGAGTTCATCGCGCCGTTCGATGCAGCCCCGCTCGAGTTCGAGCGCGTCGAGTTCGCCCACCCGCTCTATATCCTGTTCTCGTCGGGCACGACCGGCATCCCCAAATGCATTGTCCATTCCCAGGGCGGCACATTGCTCAAGCACCTGAGCGAGCATCGCCTCCACTCCGATGTCGGCGACGGCGACCGCGTCTTCTACTTCACCACCTGCGGCTGGATGATGTGGAACTGGCTGGTCTCCGGGCTCGCCTGCGGCGCGACGCTGATGCTCTATGACGGCTCGCCCTTCTATCCCGACGGCAACGCGATCTTCGACTATGCAGCTGAAGAGAAGTTCACCTTCTTCGGCACCTCGGCGAAGTTCATCGACTCGGTGAGGAAGGCCGGCTTGCGTCCGATCGACACGCACGATCTGTCGAGCGTGAGGGCCATCGCCTCGACCGGTTCGCCGCTTGCGCCCGAGAATTTCGACTTCGTCTATTCCGGCATTATGGAAGACGTGCATCTCGCCTCGATCTCCGGCGGCACCGACATCGTCGGCTGCTTCGTCCTCGCCATTCCCGGCAAGCCCGTGTGGAAGGGCGAGATCCAGGGCCCCGCTCTCGGCATGGCTGTCGAGGTCTGGGACGAGGACGGCCGCAATGTCGTTGGCGAGAAGGGCGAACTCGTCTGTGTCAGACCGTTCCCCTCCATGCCGGTATCGTTCTGGAACGATCCCGACGGCGCCAAATACCGCGCCGCCTATTTCGAGCGCTTCGACAATGTCTGGTGCCATGGCGATTTCGCCGAATGGACGGAGCATGGCGGCATGATCATCCATGGCCGTTCCGACGCGACGCTCAATCCCGGCGGGGTCAGGATCGGCACTGCCGAGATCTACAACCAGGTCGAGCAGATGGAAGACGTGCTCGAGGCGCTGTGCATCGGCCAGAACTGGGACGGCGACGTCCGCGTCGTTCTCTTCGTGCGCCTGGCGCCCGGCGTGACTCTCGACGAGGAACTGGAAAAGAGGATCAAGGCCAAGATCCGCACCGGTGCCTCGCCGCGCCACGTGCCGGCCAGGATCGTTGCCGTCGCCGACATCCCGCGCACCAAATCCGGCAAGATCACCGAGCTTGCCGTGCGCGAAATCGTCCACGGCCGCCCCGTCAAGAACATGGAGGCGCTCGCAAACCCAGAGGCTCTCGACCTCTACAAGGACCTGCCGGAATTGGCCTCGTGAGCGGTTTTGTCGCGCGTTGCACCGATCTGAAGGTTAACGAAACCTGAATCGGTAATTAACCTTGGCGAAACAAGGATGACCTTTTGTTAAAGGTTTGGCCGTCCTGTTAAGGATCTGGAAAGGATTGCCGCGCGATGTTGGCCCATCAAGAGCGGCCCGTTCCCTCGGCCGGGAACATGCAAGCTCTTATCCGGCAAGCAATTTCCGGGCTATTTATTTGCGCTCCACATCTATCAAGCTACAGCGGGCCCGGTGCCCGCTGTTTTTTTATGTCGCCCGCCGATGGCACGGGTCCATTTGCCCAGGTCCATTTGCCCAGGTTCTGGCAACTTGCCGGGATGATTGACGGCGCTACGCGCGCCTGTTCCTCACGAGCGCTTGGCCGCCCCGCGCTGCATGCTGCTGAGCAGGATCACCGGGACCATGCCTATCGCGACGATTGCCAGTGCCGCCACGGTGGCGTCCTCGAAGCGCGCGCGCGATGCCTTTTCGTAGACGAAGGTCGCCAGCGTCGAAAAGTTGAACGGTCTCAGCAGGATCGTCGCGGACAATTCCTTCATCGCGTCGACGAAAACGAACAGGCCCGCCGTCGCGAAGGCGCGCTTGAGCAGCGGAAACTCTACGAGCAAGAGGGTTCCGGTCTCCGACTTGCCCAGCGTGCGCGCGGCCATCGACAGGTGCCCCGACAGGCGCGAGTAACCCGATTCGAGCGAGCCATGCGCAATCGCGAGAAACCGCACCGTCATGGCGTAGATCACGATGGCCGCCGTACCCGACACCAGAAGCCCGGTCGAAATCCCGAACTGCCCGCGCATGAAGGCATCGAGCGTATTGTCGAAACGCGTGAAGGCGAACAGCGTGCCGATGGCGAGCACCGATCCGGGCACCGCATAGCCAAGTGTCACCATGCGCAGCATCGCGGCGAAGGCCTTGCCGGGGCGGCTGCGTTGCGCGGCGACGACGGCAAAGCTCGCCGCAACGGCGATCAGGGCTGCGAAAGCGGACACCGTGACCGAGTTGAATGCGGCGTCGGCGAGCGCTGAATCGGCGAACTGGTCGAGCCGCCTGAACGCGTAGGTCAGCATCAGCGCCACCGGTGCGCCGAAGCCGACGAGCGGGGGCAGGGCGCAGGCGATGGATGCCGCGGCGGCGCGCGGGCCCGACAGCCTTGCCGGCGACAGGGCCTGGCCGGCCGAACCCTTGGCCGCATAGCGGCGGTCGCCGCGTCCCTTGCGTTCGGCGGTCATCAGCGCCGCGACGAAGACCAGCATCACCAGTGCGATTTGCGCCGCCCCGGCGAGACTGCCACGGTTGAGCCAGGTGTCGAAGACGGAGAAGGTCAGCGTCCTGACGCCCAAGAACTCTACGGCGCCGATGTCGTTGAGCGCCTCAAGCATGGCGAGCGTCGCGCCGGCGATCAGCGCGGGGCGCGCCAGCGGCGCGGCAACACGGGCGAACTGGCGCCAACCTCCCGCGCCGAGCACCCGGCTGGTGTCGATCACCGTCGATCCCTGCATCTCGAATACCAGCCGGCAGGTCAGGTAGACATAGGGATAGAGCACCGCGCTCATCACGAAGACCGCACCGGGCAGCGACCGGATTTCCGGGAACCAGTATTGTGCGGGAGAGGTGAATCCGCCGAGCGCGCGCACGGCGCCTTGCAGCGGGCCGGTATAATCGGCGATCTCGACGAAACAATAGGCCGCAAGATAGGTGGGGATGGCGAGCGGCAACACCAGCGCCCAATGCAGGAAATCGCGTCCGGGAAAACGGTAGCGCGCCACCAGCCATGCCGAAACGATGCCGATGCAGGAGGTGAATGCGCCGACGCCGGCCAGCAGCATCGCCGTTTCGCCAAGCGAGCGCGGCAACACGTTCCGCACCAGATGCGGCCATACGCCTTCGGCATCGCCACCAGCCAGCACGAGGAGCGAGGCGAAGGGGACCAGCGCGACGAGCGTGACGGCAAGCGCCAATGCCGACATCATCCGCCATCGCCGCGCGAAGCGGTTGCGCGGTGGCTTTGCGTCCGCCAGGGTGCTGCTGCTGTCGGATTGCATTGGCATGGCCGATGGCTATGGCTGGCCTACCGGTGTTTTGCAAGTCGGCAAGTCGAAGCAGTTTGCCGTAGATGCTTCGGGGAATGCATCGTTTCGTTGCCTCGACGTGACAAAGCCGGGCCCGGCTGGCGCATGCCAATGGCCGGGCAAATGGCCGGGCGCGGGATGACAGGCTGGAATTCTTCCAGGATACGCTGTCCCTCTCGTCCCGGGACGACGATTTGGCCTCTGCTATCGGGAAGTGAACCTGGGCGCCGAGCAATGACGGGGAAAGCGGGAACCGTTTTCCCGTCCGCAATTGCGGCAGAAAGAGAATCCATCGCGTGCGCTGACGCGGTCGATCGAACTCAGTCCGCCAGGACCCTCTGCGTCGGGAAGTGCACATGCGCGATAGTGCCTTCGCCCGGCGTGCTCTCCAGATCGAAATAGGCGCGGTTGGCTTCGACCAGCGCTTTCGTCAGCGGCAGTCCGAGGCCCGTGCCCTGGCCGCGCTTTTCCTCAACGCCGCGCAATTGCTGGAACGGCTTCATCGCATTGTCGATATCGGCCTCGCTCATGCCCTTGCCGGTGTCGCGCACGCGTAACGCCACCTCGCCATTTCCTTCGTAGACGGTCGAGACGATGACCTGCCCGTTTTCCGGCGTGAACTTGATCGCGTTGGAAACGAGATTGAGAATGATCTGACGGATCGACCGGGCGTCCGCCACGACGCGCGGCACCGCGCGCGACAACGAGGTGCGGATGATGATGCGCTCGCGATTGGCCTGCGGCTGCAGCAGCGCCACCGTCTCCGCGGCGAGCTGGTTGAGGTCGACCGCCTCGTAGGAAAGCTCCATCTTGCCTGCTTCGATCTTGGAGATGTCGAGCAGGTCGTTGATGAGGTCGAGCACGTGCACGCCCGAGCGGTTGATGTCGCGCAGATATTCGCGGTAACGCTCATTGCCGACGGGGCCGAAGCGCTCCTCAAGCATGACATCGGAAAAGCCGATGATGGCGTTGAGCGGCGTACGAATCTCGTGGGAAACGCGGGCCAGGAAGTCGGTCTTCTGCTCGCTCGCCAGTTCGGCGGCGCGCTTTGCGTTGACCAGTTCCTCTTCCGCCTTCTTCCAGTGCGTCATGTCGCGCAGGACGACGCAGAACTTTTCCGCAGCACCCACCCGGCCGATGGTGATGAACAGCGGAATGAGGCCGCCCTTGGCTTCCTTGCCGATGACCTCGCGCCCATCGATGAGAATGGATGCGACGCCGGGATTGGTGAGTTCCGCCATGTAGTCGATGAGCGTCTTGTGGCTCTCCTGGGCGAACAGGTTCGTGAGCGCGAGCCCGGCGGCCTGGGCGTGGTCGATGCCGAACAGCGCCTCGGCCGACGCATTGATCGACTCGATGTCACCCTGCGTATCGACAATCACGATACCGTCGGTCGCGGTATCCAGAATGTTCTGCAATTCCGCGACCCGCACCATGTCGAGTGCGATCTTTTCGTTCGCCGGCAATTCGGCCTCGCCGGTTCCCGGCGCCGGACGGAAGCTCATGAGCAGAGCCTTGCCATCCTCCCACGGCACCGTTTGCAACAGCGGGTTGATGTTCATGCTCCGGCCGTCCTTGCAGATCAGAGTCGCTTGGCCGTGCTCGACATCGCCCGACAGGAGCGCGTCGACGCCACCTGCCCGCGACAGTTCGTCGATGGAGCCATAACCCGTCAGTTCCAGTAATTCGGGATTGGCGAACAATGTGACCCCGTTGCGAAAGATCAGCACCGGAACCGGCAATTGCTCCAGAATGGAATTGGTGCCGCGCCGCGCCGACCCGCCGTCTTCGTCGGCACTGGCATCGCGCGTCCCGTTATCCCGGTTCCCGGCATCGCCCGTGTCATCGACGGTCTTGTCCTCGAAGCGCGGTTCGACCGGGCCCGAGCCGGTTTCGGTCCAGGATTTGGGCAGGCCGCCGGCTTTTTCGCCGCGATCCTGCGCAGACTGCGTTTCACCTTGCGGGTGCCGTGCGGATTCCGCGCCTTCCTGGCCGTCGCGTAGCCTTTTGCCGATTTCGTTGAACGCCTGGCTTTCGCGCCGGCTCAGTTCCTCCTGGGCGTCGGCATGGCTGCTTCTGCGCAGATGCACGACATTGGCGGCTGGCGCCGATTGGTGCTCCCATCCGCTTTCCGCACTGCCCGTGCGCCCGGACATTCGTCTTTCCTCGATCCGTTCGCTTGCCGTGTCGGTTTCGTTCGAAGTCTCCGGCGCACTTTCGTCCGCCTTCGCCGCGCCCGTCGCGGACCGGTTCGGCACCAATGCCATTCCCGTTTCGTTTGGATCGATGACGGCGTCCGAGACGCGGATAATGCCGAAGCCGCGGAAGCCGTCGAAATTGCGCGTCGCATCGAAGGCCGGCAACGCTGCCAAATCGATCGGCACCACCAGATCAGTGCCCTGAACCGGCCACAGAACGCTCTTGCCCGACCAGGTGTCGCGACGTTCCAGTTGGCGGCGGATCTCGCCGGTATTGTCGAACCCGAAGACGGCGGCGACCTCGCCCCATTTTCGTCCGATGATATCGGCGGCATTGGGGCCGACCGTCTGCGCCAGTTCCGGCGAAACCGAACGGAAGACCTGATCGGAATCGATGATCCAGGCAAAACGGACCGGTTCGCCCTCGCCCGAGAAAACGAAAGCGGCGGGGACGGATTGTTCCTCCAGGGACGATGCCTGCGCCGCGACTTCCTCTTCCCGCTCGCGCGTCGGGGAGGTGTCTTCCAAGTCGTCTTCCCCGGCCTGCACCGGCACGTCGTCGCTTTCGGAGAGTGTTTCCCCGGCGGGTGTCTCCTCGTCGGAAGTCTCTTCGTTGGATCCCCTCGTGAAATCCATCTCAGCCGGTTCGTCGATCCCGTCCGATGAAATGTCTTCCGACGAGACTGCTTCCGTTCCAGGCTCTTCAGTTTCTGCCTCTTCCGCCTCGTCCTCGACGATCTTGTTCGTTGCGGCGGTTTCGTCGGCTTCGCTGCTCATGCCCAGATACCAGCGGTCGAGCAGGGATGGCTTGCGCTGCAGCGTTGCCGGCTCATGCAACGGCGTCCCGGTTTCCTCGTCTTCGTGCGTTTGCGGGGAGGGGTTCTGCGCCAATTCCTGGCCATCCTCCTCCGGCTCCTGCTCCTCCGGCTCGTCCTCTTCCGGTTCCTCGTCTTCCCAGCCTTCGGGCGGGACAAGTTCGCGCTTCTGCCCGTCAAAGGCGACTGGTTCGGCCTGCGGCGGGCCGGCATGTTCGTCCGCGATCGCTGCCTCGGGCAGCGCATCGCCGTGCTCGGGTGCCGCGACCGGTTCGTCCAGAGGTTCGGACGCCGGCACGAAATCCATGGCTTCCGCGGTGTCGATTGCCGTGGCGTCGTCGTCTGTCTCTTCCGTCTCCCCGCCTGCTTCGGCGCATACGAGGAGATATCGTCCCGGCCGGTCGCGCAGGCGCGCCACGCCGACGGCGACGACACCGCCATCGCCCAGCTCGGCCACGCGCTTGACCAGTCTGTCGGCTTCTTCAGCAGCCTCGCCGACGAGGATGGCGATATCCTCGGGCGCCAGATCGATGTCCGCGAAATTGCCGGTTGCCGCGATTGCCAGTCCGTAATCGTCGACGATTGCCGCCGCCGAGGCGAGGCCGACCAGCGAATCGACGGCCCTGGCGGCGAGTTCGTGTTCGCGTGCAGGCTTCGTCAGCCGGTCTTCGGTGCACACCAGCAACACCGCTTCCTCGCCGGCGGGCAAATGGATCCGCGACAATTCGCACTGGATGAATTCGGTTCTCAGTCCGCGCGCGACACGGAAGCCGCGCACCAGCGGCTCGCCATCCTCGATCTGCGTCGCCGCGTCGCGCAACTGGCGCACGAAAGGCTGCGTCTGGCCAAGCGGCAGATCGATGAGTTCGGCAAGGTCGGTGCCGCCAAACAATGCGGCGCCGGGCGCGTTGGCCCACAACACGGCGTGCATGTCGTCGCCGAACAGGATGGTCGCCTCGGGCGACAGCACACGACGGCGCAGTTCGGCGAGGACGGTCAGGTCAAGAAAGGAGTAACGCGATCCCGGCATCGTATCCCGACTCGAAAAATGCACGACGGGCCGGCAAAACCCGCTCTCTGGAGTGTGCGATACACTCCATCGTTAATGCTTTCTTAATAAACGGGAGCCCTCCCGCGGTCCAGAAATTCCCCACTTTTACGGACTTCGTTCTCCTCACAGGGTTAATTTTGCAGGAAATTTATTGTGCACTGCAATAAAATGTTGCAATGCACAAAAATCGGGACTATATAGCGGTCATCGCCAGAGTTCAGGCTGGCCCGATGGTTCAAGCGGGCTTTGCGACTGAATTCCGGAAAACCCGGATTGCATTCAAACCGAGGAGATACGGCAATGAGCACCGCAAAGAAGCCTGCCTATGACGCCTTTCAGTTCCCCCAGTTCGACGTGTCGAATTTCGACATCGCCAAGCTGAGCGAGGGCTACCGTGACTTCGCCGAGAAGGCGATGAGCCAGAGCACCGAAGTCTACGAAAAGTACAAGACCGCCGCCGAGGAAGCCACCGCTTCTGCGCAGAAGTCGTTCGACGCGATGCGCGAAGGTGTCGCCGTCATGTCCGCCAAGGCGATCGAGAACACCAAGACCAATACCGAGGCTGGCGTTGCCTTCGTCGAGAAGCTTGCCGCCGCCAAGACCTTCGCCGAAGTACTCGAACTGCAGGGCGAGTTCTTCCGCTCCGCTTTCGAGACCCTCGCCAGCCAGGCCAAGGAAACCCAGGATCTGGCCGTGAAGGTCGGTGAAAAGACGGTTGCCCCGGCCAAGGCCGCGACGCAGAAGGCAGTTGCCGAGGTCACCAAGGCCGTCGAAAAGGCCGCCTGAGGCAGCGAGACCGGCGTATCGCCTCCATACGCAGGTCGCACTGAAAAAAGGGCCGGGACGCCATGCGTTCCGGTCCTTTTCGCTTGCCCGCGACGGTTTATCGTCGTGGCGCCACGCACGGTCTTGCAAAGCGGCGACTTCCACCGTATGTCACCGTCTCGCGGCGACGGCCTGTCGCCCGCCGATTGTGCGGTTGTAGCTCAGCTGGTCAGAGCGCTGGATTGTGGCTCCAGAGGTCGGTGGTTCAAATCCACCCAACCGTACCATTTCATCCATCAACAATTTTTTGCCGGATTTGACGCCGGTGCTCGATTTATGCACGATTTGCGCTAGACTGCACAAAGGGGCGCAATCAAGGGATATTGGTTTGATGATTGCACGGGAGTGGAAACTCTATTCGATCTTTGCAGTGCTGTTCGTTGTTCTTGCCACACCGGCCAGCGCTGAATTCAGGAATGCCGGCAGCGGCAAGACCACGTGGATGGATGACTATTACGGCTGGGGCAATGATTGCCGCCCGAAAGTCGTCAACATCGACATCGTCAGGAAACCTGCCCACGGCAAGATCAGCCCCAGACCGAAGAGCGGCAAGATTCCGCGGCCGAAAATCTCCAGCGGTGGCGACCATTGCGTCGGCAGGCCGCTGAAAGGCTGGTCGGTATTCTATACTTCGCAACGTGGCTATCGCGGAACCGACAGCTTCACGGTGCGCATGAGCATCGGTGGCTCGTCGAAGCTCTTCAACTACACCGTGAACGTGCGTTAGCGCGCCGTTTTTCGGCCTGACCGTAACTTGAACGGAGGTCCCATGACTAGAGTTCTGGTTGCGCTTGCGTTTGTGTTGTTTGCTTCGGGGTGGGCCTCGGCCGAGCGCCGGGTGGCGCTGGTCATCGGCAATGCCGGCTACGTCAACGCGGCAGTACTGAAAAACCCGGTCAACGACGCCACCGATGTCGCGAGCGCGCTGGAGCGGCTTGGCTTCGAGGTCGTGCTCGGCACCGATCTCGACCAGTCGAAGCTGCGCCGTACGGTCAAGCGCTATTCCGAAATGCTGGTCGGCGCCGATGTCGCCGTGTTCTTTTATGCCGGCCATGCCGTACAGGTTGATGGGCAGAACTACCTCGCCCCCATCGACACCGACCTCGAAAGGGAATCCGATCTCGATTTCGAAACGATTTCGCTCGACCTGGTCAAGCGCCAGATGGAACGCGAGGCCAGGACGCTCATCTTTTTCCTCGATGCGTGCCGCGACAATCCGCTGACGCGGCGTCTGGGCACCCGGTCGCGCTCCACTGGTAATTCCAAGGGGCTCGCCCGGCTCGATGCGAACGGCGAGGGCACGTTCATCGCCTATGCGACGCAGCCCGACAATGTCGCGCTCGACGGCGCGGGCCGCAACAGCCCCTTCACCACCGCGCTGCTCGCCAATATCGAGCGGCCCGGCGTGGAGATTTCCGAACTGATGACCGATGTGCGCCGGTCGGTCTACGAGGAAACGGGCGAAAGGCAATTGCCCTGGACCAATTCCTCCCTGCTTGGGCAGTTCTACTTCAAGGACGCCCTGCCGAGCGAGACCGATCCCGCTCAGGCCGAGCGCGACAGGAAGCTCGAGCGCCTGGAACTCGAGGCCCAGGTCTGGGAAACGATCCGCAATTCCACCGACAGCGAAAGCATCCGGCAGGCGCTCAAGGAACTTGGCGAGGGCCCCTATGCGGAACTCGCCCGCGCCCGGCTCGCCGCACTGGAGGCGCAGAAGAGCGTAACGGCTGCCGTGGCCAAGGCTACCGGGGAGTCGTCTGCCGAACAGCCTTCAGCAGGGGCGGCTCCGGTCGGGGAAGACAAGCCCGTGGCGAAAGCCGCGCCTGATCCCGCGCCGCAGCCCGGCGCCGACGAGGAAAAGCCCGTCGAGGTGGCGCTCGCCGAAATTCCGGGCGCGAGGGATGGCGCCGACAAGGCAAAGCCGACCAATGCCGAACCCAGCCGGGAACTCGTACGCTCGATCCAGAAGGAATTGCAGCGCGTGGGTTGCGATCCCGGTTCGGCCGATGGCGTTTGGGGCCGCAGGAGCCGTTCCGCGCTGGGCGATTTCTCGCGTCACGGCGAGGTCGATCTCGCCTTGCTCGAACCCGACGACGACCTGCTCGACACGCTGAAATCCCGCCAGGATCGGGTCTGTCCGCTTCAGTGCGGCAGGGGGCAGGTCGAGAAGGACGGCCGCTGTGTTGCCGATGCATCCGCCCGCGCACCTCAGAAGAAGACGGCCAGCGCGGCCCGGCGCAGCACCAACCCGGCCAGGCGTTCCACCTCCAATTGCATGCGGTTCAACGGCCAACTGATCTGCGACTGAGAAATCGCCAGCGATTTCCGGTGCGGATCTGTCGCGGACTTGAATTTGATCAATCGATTGATTACATTGACTGCCAATCACACCCCCGCACTCCCCCGCGGGAGGCGCCTGGCCGTAATTGGGAAACGTCCGATGCAAGACTGGAGCAAGCGCAAGCAAACGGGAGAGGGCGACGCCGATTCGACCCGCATGGCGCTGATCGAAGCCGGGCTCGACCGTTTCGGGGTCAAGGGTTACGACGCAGCCTCGACCCGCGAGATCGCCGCGGCCGCCGGGGCCAACATCGCCTCTATCGCCTATCATTTCGGCGGCAAGGAGGGGCTTCGCCGCGCCTGCGCCGAATATGTCGCCGGCCTTATCGGGTCTGTCGCCCGTTCGGTATTCGGCGCCGACTTTGAAAAGGCGGAGAGCGCGGCTGCCGCGTTGCCGGCAGCGGAAGCGCGCACCGAACTCGTCAATGGCATGATGCGCCTGCTGCGCTTCCTGCTGCTCCAGCCGCAGGCCAAGCTCATCGTGCGCTTCATGCTCAGAGAGATCATGAGCCCGTCGATCGCGCTCGACATCATCTATGGCGGCATATTCAGGCCGGTCCACCGGCGTCTTTGCGCGCTGTGGTCGGCTGCGACCGGCAAGCAGATGGAATCGGAGGAAGTTCGCCTCGCCGTCTTCGCCATGCTCGGCCAGGCGGTCTACTTCCGCATTGCCCAGGAAGTTGTCCAGCGCCGCATGGACTGGCGCGAGGTCGGCGAAGCCGAAGTCGAAAGCATTTCCAGGATTCTGATCGCCAACTTGAACGACAGCCTCGACCGCGACGCCCGTGCAGCGGGCGGAGAAAGGAAATGATTCCATGATGGGATGGATTTGCGCACTTCCGCTGATCGCCTCGTTCTTTGCTGCCTGCGGGCCGGGCGAACCGCTCGCGGTCGGCTATGTCGAAGGCGAATACGTGCTGCTCGCACCGCTCGACGTTGCCCAGATCACCGCCGTCAAGGTGCGCAAGGGCGACCGCCTTGAGCCCGGCGCGACCGTCGCCGTCCTCGAAAAGGAAGACGCGACGATTGCGGTCAACGAGGCCGATGCCGCCTGGCATCAGGCCGTCGCGCAACTGGAAAACCTCCGCAAGGGCAAGCGTCCCGAGGAGATCGAGGTCATCGAGGCCTCGCTCATGTCGGCGCTTGCGGAAGTTCAGGAAGCCCAGCGCCAGCTTGATCGCCAGAAGGAATTGTCCGGTCAGGGCTTCTCGTCCAAGGCGAATTATGACGCCGCCGACACGCGCCTGACTTCCGCAAGGGCAAAGGTTGCCGAACTCAAGGCCAATCTCTCGGTTGCCCGGCTGCCCGCGCGCTCAGCCGAGATCGAAGCCGCCGAAAGCGCGGTCAAGCGCGCCGCCGCCAGCCTTGATGCCGCGCGCTGGCGTCTGGAAAAGCGCGTCGTGACCGCGCCAGCCGAAGGAGAGGTTTCCGACGTCATTCTGCGCAGGGGCGAACTGGCCGGCCCGACATCGCCCGTCGTCTCCTTCCTGCCGGATGGCGCGACCAAGCTGAAGGTCTATGTGCCGGAGAAATCCCTTGCCTCGCTGTCGCTTGGCTCCCGGCTCGCCGTCAATTGCGACGGCTGCCCGTCCGGCCTGTCCGCCACCGTCAGCTACGTCTCGAAGGAACCCGAATTCACCCCGCCGGTCATCTATTCGATCAACAGCCGTCAGAAACTCGTCTACCTCATCGAGGCCAGGCCCGACGACGGTGC
>JAGRLL010000448.1:602-1617 GCA_020441855.1 Nitratireductor sp. | reverse complement strand
GGGCTAGCGTCCCAGCCCCATTGCCTCAAGGTATTCCGCGCCGCTGATCAGCTTGGAATTGTCCTTGAGTTCCAGGATCAGCCGCGGCGCGTCGCAATGGCGGCGTATCGAATCCATGACGGCGCGCCAGCGCAGCGTCCCCTCACCCGGCGCCCAGTGCCGGTCGGCGCAGCCGTCGGCGTCCTGCAGATGGACATGGGCGAGCATCTTGCCGGCGGCGGCGACGAAATAATCGACCGGCGGGGCGCCATCCATGCCATGCGCGTAATAGGCATGCCCCGTGTCGAGCGACACGCGCACCGCGTCGCTTTCGAAGGACTTGGCCAATTGCACGCGGGCATGCGGATCCTTGTCCTGAACGTTCTCGATCACGATGGTGACGCCAATATCCTCGGCCTTCTTCACCGGATCGCCCATGATGCGGCGGCAACGCCTGATCGTCGCCTCGGCATCGCCCTCGAAATTGTATTCGTTGTTGACGTCCCAGGCCGTGTAGGGGCTGTGAACCACCATCATGTCCGCGCCGACATATTCGCACACATCGAGGCACTGCATCATCCGCCTGGTCACCAGCGCGGCGATGTCGGGATCGCGCGTGTTGATTTCAAAGCCCCAGAACGGCCCGTGAAGCCCGACCCTGCCCTGGTGGCCGTCGAGCAATTGCTTGTAGCGGTCGGCCAGCGGCTTCCAGTCTGCGTTGAGGATTTCGGCGTAGCAGAATTCCTGCAATTCCAGGTCGCGGCCCGCCTCCATCACCCAATTGTGCAGCCTTTCGAGGTCGCCGATCGTCAATGCGGCGCCGAGAACCGGCAACGCGCCCGGGGAGGTCTGGCCAGTCTGGTTCATGTACGGTCTCCTCTTGGCGACAAACATTCGCGCCGCGCTGGTGATTGGGGGGATACGAGCGGCACTACCTGTCGCGCGACAATCCCTTTTGCGCCAGTTCCGCCTCGTAATCGGCCAGCCACGTATCGAGACGCGAGCCCAGTTCGCGCAGCAAGGTCCAGCTGTAGAT
>JAGRLL010000448.1:0-518 GCA_020441855.1 Nitratireductor sp. | reverse complement strand
CTTGCCGTACACGAGTTGGCGCTGCTCGGGCGAGTGGCCCTGCACTTCGGCGGATGGCGAGTGAACGCGCATCATCTCTGCCGGAATCGCGTAATGCGTTCCGTCCGCGAACGTGACCGTCATCGTGCGGCGATCCTTCGAGACGCGCAATTCGCTCGGTCGGGGAGTCTGGTGTTCCATTCGTGATCTTTGTTGATTTCCGCCATGCGGCACTGAAGCTTTACGCCCGAATGTCCGTTCAACCCTGCCCGCTTGTCAACGCCTTGCATTACGGGAAGCGGAATTGTAACCCGGCAAGGTCATTGGAGAGATTGCCTTGAGTGCCACCATCGTCGTCGGGGCGGGCCAGGCCGCCGCCGCTTTCGCCGCAAAGCTGCGTGAACTTCAGCCCGACCGTGCCATCAAAATCATTGGCGAGGAGCCGGTGCTGACCTATCAGCGTCCAACCTTGACGAAGAAATACATGACCGGCGAGATGAGCCTCGACCGGCTGCTGTTACTCCCGGCTAACTGGTTTG
>JAGRLL010000110.1 GCA_020441855.1 Nitratireductor sp. | reverse complement strand
CGGGGTCTCCCCGCAGATGGGGGTGTGCCGGCAACGATAGTACCGGCCAGGGGGAAGGCCTTCCCCCTCCAGGCAACCCCGTATCAGATATGTCGCACCCTGGTGGTGAGCAGCCTTGCTGATCGGGTCACTAGAGCGTTGAACACTTGGAATGTCGGCTGCGCGTACCCCTGCTGCCGTCGGCTGCGACTGCGCAAATGACCGCTTGTTCGTTTCTCGGAGGTCCAGACTGGTGAGTTTCTCACTTTGCTGACAGAGTGGAAACAAATCTACGACCCCGCGCGATCCACTGTATCAACTCATCTTCGGTCTCCACGCCTGCCGGACCAACGAGGACAAACCCGCGCGGCTTGCGCCCGCCGGACATTTCCATTGGGCGTACGTGGTGTTCGTCCAAGGCCGCATCGTATCCATCGTGCCCAACTCTCACCATCAACGCGTCCCCAGTGACACCGCAGCACATGTGGCCCCCAATCATGAAACACAGCGCACCCATCATCTTCCGTTCCCGCAGATCGCCCGTCTCCGGCAAGACGTTGCGAACGCGGGCGGCTAGGGCCTCATCATAGGCCATGAGAGCAATTTAACCCTTTTCGGCGGAGACAATTTCCCGCAGCCTGACAAGGCTCGTTTCCCAGCCCGCGCGTGTCTTCTCGCGAATCTCCGCGTTTGGTAGGTTCGCGTGGCGCAGCGTCAGGCGCACACCTTCCGGGTGTGGCTCGATGTCATAGGTCAACGTTGCGGGCTCGATTGGCGCCCCCACAGGCTTCCATGTGTGGATAAGCTTGCGCGGTTCATCTACGGTGATGAACTCGCCTTCAAGCTGATAGGGCTGGCCGCCACCGACACCGGCTGCTGCCCAGCGACCGCCTTCGCGGACATCGCCGCTCCACTCTTCGGTGTTGAACACGCCTGGCCGGACCCACCAGTTGCAGATTTCTTTCGTGGTCAGTGCCCGGAACAGGCGTTCCGGTGAAGTGTTGAAAACCGACGAAGCCTCAACATCCCCCGATTTCGGGTCCGTCGTCGCCGTTACCTTGCCATCGTGCCCCAGTGATGTTTCATCTGTCATCTATGGTCTCCCTTTCACCATTGATCACAGGCTATCGGGGTAGTACGATTTCGTAAATACGGACAAAAACGATAGTATGATGGCGCTGGATAACGACACCGATCATGGGCCAGGGGTCTCCTTACTGACGGGCCTCGATATGAGCCATATCACGCTTTGCCCGGCCATCGCGTTCGGAAAGATTGTCGGCGGCCGTTACAAGCTGCACATCCTCTGCGTCCTGCATCGCGGTCCGCTTCGTTTCGGCGAGATTGGTCGGTCGTTGGTGAAGGGTGGTTTAGGCAAGCCAATAACTCCGCGTATCCTAAGCCGCGAGTTGAAGGACATGACTGAACTCGGGCTGCTGCATCGCCAGGAATTTCTGGTCGTGCCGAAGAAGGTAGAGTATTCGCTCGCCCCGCGCGGCAGGGCCCTTCTGCCGATCCTGTCGGAAATCGTTCGCTGGGGCGCGACTGGAGCGCACGAAGACATTCTGGAAATCCGCAAGACCGGACATTGGCCGCGCTGAGGAAATTCAGCACTTTGGGCTCAAAGCTGCCGCTGCTGGGATGATCGTGTCAGTCGAGAGGTGCGATCACCGACACATCTGGCAAGGGTCTTTTCCACCGGTCCCGAACTCTCGATCAGAACCTGCCCTCTACCGGAAATCCCGCGCCTTCACCCTGATGCCGCCGCCCTCCGGCCCCTGCTGCCCGGCCGGCGCCATCTCGCGCTGTCCGACGCTCGCCAGATCCCGCGACAGATCGACGATCCGATGGGCGACGAGATGCACGACCTCGCCCTCGCGCTGAACGCGGCCCCGCACAGCAATCATGCTCGATGAGAGAATGACCCGCCGATAGCGCTCGAAGATCTTCTGCCAGACCACGAGATTGGCGATGCCGGTCTCGTCCTCGAGCGTGATGAACATGACGCC
>JAGRLL010000447.1:991-1674 GCA_020441855.1 Nitratireductor sp. | reverse complement strand
CGCGACTGGAGCGCCTTCAGGGGCGTCTCACGCAGTCGGCGCGGCTTCTCGAAACACTCTCACACCGCGCGGTTCTGGAGCGCGGTTATGCGCTGGTTGTCAAGGCGGACGGCACGCTGGTGAAGCGCGCCTCCAACCTTTCGAAGGGCGAGGAAATCGCCGTTCGTTTCGCTGATGGCGAAATCGGAGCGGTGACAACCGGCGGCGAGGCAACAAAGCCGAGAACGAAACCCCGGCCGGCGCCGCAGGCGAAGCCGTCGGATGTTCAGGGCGATCTGTTCTGAAAGGATGGTACGGTTGGCTGGGGTCGAACCAGCGACCTCCGGATCCACAATCCGGCGCTCTAACCAACTGAGCTACAACCGCAAGGCTTTCGTTGGCGGTGCATAAGGCCAATCGCGACGAGATTCAAGCCGTATCGGCGGCTTTGCCACGCCCGGAATTCAGGCAAAGAAAAAGGCCGGCGGGAGGAGGTGCCGACCTTTTTCTCTATGTCCGGCCAATGGGAGGAGGTATTGGCCTTTCATGCCGCGCCACGGCGGGAGGAGGTGCCGAAAGCGCGGGGTTGCGTTCAGGTAACGCTGTTAGGCGACCTGGAACTCTTTGACTGCCTTTTCGAAGGCGGTCTTGGCCGGCTTGGCGACGGACTCGGCGGCCTTGGTGCCGGCTGCCTGCATGTCCTT
>JAGRLL010000447.1:201-937 GCA_020441855.1 Nitratireductor sp. | reverse complement strand
ACCTCGGAGAGCGACTTCACGCCAACCAGCGCTTCCATGTGGGCGAGGTTTGCTTCGGCGCCGGCGCGCAGAGCGGCGATCGACTTCAGCGACAGGTCGCCAGCTGCGGTCTTCGCGGTCTCGAAGGTCGATTCCCAGACCTTCTGGGCATCTTCCATGCCGGTCTTCACTTTCGCGTAGGCTTCTTTCGACTGCTCAACGCCCTGCTCGGCGAACACGCGGAACTGCTCGGTGGCCTGGCTGGGGTCGAAGGTCGGGAATTCGGCGATTTCCGCCGTCTTGGTGGCTGCCTTGGTCATTTCTTTCTCCCTCTCGTGCGCTTCGGGCACGTGGTGAATTCGGTATGCAGCCTATATAGGGAAAGTTTTTGTGCAGTGCAATATCAAATGTTGCATCGCGTCAAAAAACATGACCCGACGCCGGTTAACCACGCCTTTAGGTAGGTGGCGGCTCGTCAAGCCAATTGTGGACTCTTCCTCGACCCTGATACTATTACCAATGTCTTAACAACTCGCAGTGAGCCAACCGGACAGCACGCTTCCATGCCGCCACGGCCCTACTCATATCTGGACGTTTCCGCGCTCGACGGCGTCCGCGAAAAAATCGCAAGTGGCGCGGCAGCACTGGTGCTTCCGGCGACGTTGGACGAAGTGATCTGGGCAAACGGCCCTGGCGCCGCGCTGTTCGGCCATTCCGGCATTGCAACCTTTGTTGGCGGCGACCCCGAATTTGCTCC
>JAGRLL010000447.1:0-161 GCA_020441855.1 Nitratireductor sp. | reverse complement strand
CAACGGCCGATCCATCGCCGTGCGGCTGGCAAAGGGCGTGTCGAGCCAGACCGTCATGTTCGCGGCCGAGACGGTCACGCTGCCCGACGGTGAGCAGGCGATCCTGCTCTCGGTTCCGGACCCGATCGCCGAAACGCGAACCGCGGAGGAAGGTGCGTCTC
>JAGRLL010000109.1 GCA_020441855.1 Nitratireductor sp. | reverse complement strand
CGCAGCAGAAGGCGGCGTTGATCTCCGCAACATATCCTGACAGTCAAGCTGAAACGCTGCTCTGGGCGATTGGCGGTGGCTCCGACCTCCTGAGCGACCGTAGGTTCGACAAGGCGATATGTTTCTGCCACGTTATGCGAGGCATCTTGGAGGAGTTGGAGGGGCAGGTTGGGGCGACGTGAAAAGGTCGAGGAGCTCAACCGCATCAAGGCTGAAGCAACGCAAGAGATTGCCGCTGTTAACGAGTCAGGCGGCAACGTCCAGTTCCTGTTTGACTACCACAAGTATCTGAACGACCTGAAGACAGGAGAGGATCAGCCTGCTGTTGCCGTGACGGGAAAGAAATTCCGCCGGAGGCCGATACAGCTCGCCGCCGTTGCAGCCATGAAGGATTTGGCGACGATGTCGAAGTGGGAGGAAATGGCTTCCAGCGACCTGACCGAGGACATGATCGAACGGCTGGAAACTACCGCCCGGTCAGCCTATGCGAGCGCCGCTGGCCACTTTGAAAAGGATTCGCTGGCGAGCCTTCCGGAACCTGGGCCGGAGGCGATGGCACGCAGGCAGAAGGCGTTGGCCGACTGGGAGCGACTTGTGAAGACCGATCCGGAAAGCCTCGTGTCGCTGGCCCTGTTCGGGAGCGAGACCAATAGGGCGAAACCCATGTCCACGCTTGAGATAGTCAAGGGCGTGGGGTCTCTAATCTTCCTCGCGGCGCTTGCCGTTGGTGCGTACTACGTTTGGTCGAGCCGCTGATATGAACGGAACAGCTATCACCATCCTGATCCGCCAAGCGATCGTCCGCACCGTCTACTTCGCGCCGTTCGTACTGGGGTTCTTGTTCATTGCGCCGCCTTTCAACATCTTAGCGGCCTGTCTTCTCGTGTTGAAGTCAAAGCTGCCGAGCGACACCGATCTCTACGAACTGCAGGTGCTCGCGAAACAGGCCGTGCTCATCTTAACCAGGGGTGGCAACGACGCCGACCAGAAGAACCTAGACCTTATGAAGCAGGCCTTCGGCTTCGGTGATGAGATCCTGCATCAAGCGGACGTCGACGGTTCGTCCGCCAAATTCCTCGTCGACACTATCTTCGGAATGGTCGAGGCGGTGGCCGTTTTGGTCATGATCATCTGGTATCTCTTGCAGGTGCTGTAGAGGAATGGCGGACGAGCTTCCGATACCGGTGTCCTACTTCGGCCCGTCCGCAGGCCTTCGGAAGACGGATGGGGGCCGCGCGGGCGGCAGGGTCAGAGCGCGGCTGACAAGCAAGGCGGAGGTCGACCACTTCCGGTAGTCAACCAAAAGAAGCTTGTGAATTGGTGCAGAACCTCCGAAAAGTCGTGTCGATGAAATCAGGGGCCTTGGCGATATAGTCGAGCGCCGCACGGCGTCCATCTTCTGAAAGGGATCGAATGTGCTCCGCAGCAGTGGCCACTGAAAACGGCTTGCCGGTCTTCTGGGTGAAATTGCTCTGCAAATCGGTCCAGATGACGGCGTCGAACGCTCTCGTCGCCGCCCAAGCTTCAATCATCGATATTGATCCAGCATCTCGTGATCGAGCGCTTCCATCCCGGTGAATATAACCAACGTTCGCGAGGCTTGTGCCTTCTCGGATGCGGAGATCCTCCACGGCCTCCGACAGATTGCCCCTCATGCTTTGGCAATAGGCAACCTGATTGTCAGAGCCATTCACCGAATCCAACACGAGCGTCAACGCTCCGAGGCGGGACGACGAAATACGTGAGAACTCGATCTTCAAGATCGGCCCGTCGAATTGCCACGCGCCATGCCACTTATCGAAATCTCGGCGCTTGTCCCACAGCAAAGATCCCCATCCAAGAATCGCTATCTGATCAGCCATGCTGTTCTTCCGGCGATGTGTTGGCCCCGCGGCAACCTGCGATCAGCACGGCACCAACTATGATTACCAGTAGTCCGACGATTGCTGCCACGACCAACCTGGCGCAACCCTGAGGTTGAAATAAAGAAAGAAAGCCTAAGCCTGATCCGAGCAAGCCCAACCAGACCCCCAGTGCGCCAAGTCGGGTTCCCAACCTTACGACAATATCTGGGTGATGCGACGCGGCACGCATCTGGTACCAGGGTTTCCAGCGCCGGAGCGGGCACAAGTTGAGTGATACTTTGCCAGTTTCGTTATCCTTGTCGGTAGTACCGAAGCCTCCCAAGGCATCTCGATACCACCCGGACATCACGATGGTGTTCTGCTTCAGCTCGTTGATCTCTATACGGCCAGCACCCTCAGCATTGTAGCGATCCAAGAAGTTCTTATCGAACTTCCTGGTCTGACAAACGACGCTCCGATCATTTGTCTGGTTAATTATTCTTATCAAACTTCGGGACGGGAAATCTTCTACCCAGACCCAGCCCTCATTCGCCTCGTCGTGTAATGACGCACGGATAACATAATCCGTCATTGTCCCCCTCCTTCCAGAACTGCCTGAATGCGCCCAAGCTCACTTCTCAGTACTTCCCGTTGTAATTTTGACAGCCTTTTCTCTCTCAACAAGCTTCGAGTGTCGTCAGCCATGCGTTTCCATGCTGGCCGGTGCCTTGCGGTGATGCAGGCGTTTGGACAGCGCGTCGGCTGGCAAAGTGCTGTCAGCGGCATTTTGTTGTCGACGTTGGTTGCTTGCTTCAGGCACATGGCGGTGCCGGGATCGAAGAAGCAATCGGCCAGCACCCCGACATGCAATGTTCGCGCGAGGCTCGCGAGCATCGTGCGGAGCCGGGCACGGTCAGCGATCATAGCCGGCAGCGGATCGAGTTCTGCCGATACGCCGTCGAGCGTCTTCGCTACCCGCGCCGCTGCGGGTCCGGACAGGGTGGCTCCGGCCTGTCGCTCGTCGAAATAGGTCAATAAGTCATCAAGCTGGCCGAGACTGCGCTGGTTCTCGACTTCCGCACGGAAACCGGATCGGCTGGCTCCGGCATAGCCTTCGAACGCGGCGACAGAGGCATGCTTGTACTGGATCATGCCGGCGATCGTTCCGAAGGGACGGTTGGCGATATGCCATGCGATCGTGCGTCTGAACTGCCGTGTCGTGATCCGCCAGGGCTGGTCATCTGGCCCGTTCGGGACTGCCGGCACATCCCGTGCTCCGAAAAGATCGTTGAGATGGTCGCGGAATCGGTTGAGCTGGCGGACGATCTCGGCCGAGAGGTGGTCCTTGCAAGCGGGCCTTGCGATCAGAACAGGCCAGAGTGTCTTGAGACCGCGGGCGGACGTCACCCGAAACGACAGGCGTTCCAGAACCTCGATCGCCTTGGCGACGGGTTCGATCGTAATCCACTCTGCAGTCTCTCCCTGGCTCGACTTGCCCTTGTAGGCGACCGATCGAACGCGATGGCGCATGATCATCCCGTCTTCGCTGCGCGTCAGGGAAAGACAGCCGCGCTGCATTGCCTGGACCTCACAGTCGCGCATGCCGGTCAAATAGGCGCAGAGAACATAAGCGGCCGATTGCAGCATCCGCTCTTCGTGGGCAAGGGTCTTGGCGTCGAAGCGAGGTCGCCAAGGCCTGCCGGTCTCCGGCAGGATGGAAATGGGCGTATCCATGCCTCCGGGTTCTCCGCCGAGTTCACTTAGCGCGGCGCCGATAAGATCGGGCGCGCCGCTTGCAAGCTGTATATGCATTCGCTTCTCGGCGCGTGCATCGATGCCGATATGCAGGTGAAGAAGGTGCGAATTGACGGGGGGCGTCACTTCACCGGTTCCGGAATGCCGGAGGGTCACGCCGTTATGTGCGGTCCCCCAGATCGGTACGCCACGACCTTCGCGCCGAAGCCGATCGAAGAGGTCGGATAGACGTTTGCGTTGCCGATCTCGCCGCTCCCTGCGGTCCAGTGCCTGATCCGATCGGATGAGCGCCGCGCAGTGAGATTCCAGGCGCTCTAGTTCCTCGCGCGCGGCGAATATGTCGGGCGCGAACTCGGTGATATAGCGGATCGACCAAGCCAGAAGTGGCGAAATGATCTCTTCGGGAATGCGTGGCGTGCGGTTCTCTCGGACGTGACGATAGCCAGCGACACGGGCCGGCGGCTTTCCGGCCCATGGTTGAAAATGAAGGCCACCGGAAGGAAGGTGATCGCGATAAGCATGAAGATCGGACGGGATCTCCAGGAGTTGAGCGACAATGGCAGGCCGACGGGCTCGATCAGCCTTGAGATGGCGGGCATAGCGGTCCAGAAGCGGCTGGCCGATCCGGCGAAGATCGACAACACCAAGTTCATCACGCACGAACTCGAAGAAGCGTCGTGCGCGGTTGAAAGCCTGCCGGACGCTGCCAGGGGGAAGCTTCTTGCGGTGACCAGGGATGTCGATGTTGAGCTTGGCATAGAGAAGTTCTCGAAGCGCCTCGCGAATACCTACATCCTCGACGGACCCGAAATGCACGGTGATATGACAGCGCCGGGCATTCTCGCGAAACACGGCCGGTCCGAGATCCCAGCTCGGATCGCCGTAGCGCGAGAGAGCGTCCCGATCAAAGCCAGGCTTTAACGGAGCGGATTCGAGAACCGGGCGAAGATCAAGCTGCCCGGCGGTGGAAGCTGTTGCCACCGATCTCATCATTGCCGGGCCTCCGGCGGTAGATAGAGAGCTTGCCATTCCGCCTCGAGGCGGGCTTCGGCAACCACACTCTCTGGGAAAGCCGGTAAAACCTGCTTCGCAATGCGCTCATGCGCGCGGCCGAACTTCATCCCCCAGTCTGCGGCGGAGAGACCCGCCCGTTGCTCTTCGATAAACCGCAGGAACGCGATGATCGCTGGCAGCTTGCGTGCGGTGATGACCGCGTTGCGGCATTCGAGACAGCCCCAGAACGGTTGCGGGCAAGGCGCCCCCGGTTCTCCAAAAGGGCTGCGGTCAAAGCCAGAGCATGTCGCCAGCCAAACATCCTGTTCGCCGTCCAGAAGACTGTCAACATTGCCGCTTCCTTGGGAAGCGGCGTCGCTCAGGCGCCAGGAATCCTCATCGCCAGGCGCCAGGATAACCGGGTCAGCGGCCGCGGTGACCTCGGAAAACGCCTCTGCCACAGTGGCTTCGTGAAGCGGTCGCAGCGAGGGAATGTCCGCATAGTGGCGAGCGGCGATCTCTGGTGTATGCCCGATCGCGAAGCGCGCCATATGGCCTTCGGTCCTCAGATACCAGAGCGCTTTGTGGGTCTTGCGCAAGCGGGAAAGCACGAGGCGAAGAGGTGCACCATCATCATCGACAATCCCGTGGCCGCCGGTCCATCGGTCAACGAGTTCATGTGGATGCTCGATACCTGCCCGGAGCTGCTTCCGCCCAGTATAGTAATAGAGCCAAAGGCAATAGCTCGACACAAACTGCCTTGTGAAGGCAGTGACTTCGATCAGCTTGCGGACGAGACCGCCCGGAGTCCCGATCCCGCCGTCACGGACAAGAATATGTTTGTGCTCGGCGCCACGGGCGCGTCGCTTGATATAGGCGATCTCGATGGTTCCAGGCCTAGGGTTCTGGAGGCAGTCGATCGTCAATGCCTTGCAACATTCGATCTCAAGGCCGGTCTCGAGAGAAAGGAAGGTAAGGAGCGGTGGAATGTCGGTCGCCCGCAGATGATATCGGCCGTGGATATCCTCGGCCAGGGTCGAAACCGGCAGACAGCGGCGCAGCCTCATGAAATAAAGGCGCTTGAAAGCGCGGTCTCCGCTGCTAAGCCTACCGGCGGCGACAATCCGTGCATTGGCTTCATCGGTCACTCTGCAGAGATTGGCATCGCCGTCGTCAGCGCCGAACGGCTTCCCGATCCGTCTGAATATCTTGGCGATATCTTCGCGGGCCGCGTCGCGAAGCTGCCTTGCAACGAACGGGCTATAGGCGTCACGCGGCTGGGAACGGCCAGCGGATTGTGCGCTGGTGTAGCTCAGGCGAAGACGGACACCTTCGTCAAGAAGACCAGGCTGGTCGGCATCAATCGAGCGCAAGGCCAGGATGGCCTTGGCGAGAACGGTATGCCGGTGAATAGGCTTCATCCCGCCGGCTTCGAGAAACGTCTCGAATCCATTGATATCGTCAGCCCGAAGATCGGCTGGCGTCTTGGCTGCGGAGTGCTCGCGCAGATATGCGAAAAACTTCAGGTAGGCGTGCAGATGCTGTTTGATGGTGCTCCACGCTCCCAACGAACCTCCGAGTTCGGACTGACGACGAAGAGCCCCGGCAAAAGCGATGGCAATTGGTCGCGGATGCACGCCGGTAAGGTCGACTTCGACAGTTCCACCATAGCGCGCCTCGATGTTGAAGCGCAGACCGAGGACCGGATCGCTGGCGTGCGCGGGAGTGATACCATCGGTTGGCGTGAAACGGACGGGGGTTCCCTTACGCGGCCGCCCCGTCATAACGACGCCTCCGAGGGGAGCAGCATCAGGAGTTCCTCGACCGCCGCATCGACGGTATCAGCGCGTGTCGCGATGTGGTCGAGGTAGATGTAGGTCGTTGTCAGGCTGGCATGACCAAGGAGCCGTTGCACCTGCTGGAGAGGATCGCCGAGAATCTGCCGGTATCCCTCCATCGGCCCAGCAGGCAGCGCGGCGTCGCGGACGCGGTGCTGAATGAGCATCGCCAGCATGTGAACGGCAAAGGTATGTCGGAGCTGATGGGGGCTGATGTTGATATCGAGACCGAAGGATCTGCATCGGCTGGAGGCACGGGCGAAGACGACTTCCCAGGAGTTCGGCCGTACCGGCAGGCCGATCTCCGAGAGCCACAATGCCGCCGGTTCGTTCGGCGTGCCGTCGCTGTCGCAGACAATGATCCGACTGCGTTCCTCGGGGCCGAGCAGGTCAAGTGCGATATCGCCGCCGTCAAGCAATCGCAGCCGGGCAGCGTGCCGTTCCCGATGAACGAAGATCGGTCGGTCGATCGATTGCCACCCCGAACGTCGCTGGAACTTCGCGACCGCATGGGCACGTTCAACAGCGACATAGGCGTGCACCTGTTCGAACAGTCGAGCGGGCACGAGGATCTGGCGACCGCGATCGCCCTTGGTCTGGGCATCCGGCAAATCCAGCCAGATCTGACGGCCCGGTTGCTGATCCGTGACAGCGAAATCGGAAGCAAAGAGAGATGATGCCTCCTCCAGCCGAAGGCCCGTCGTCACCAGGAGGTCGGAAAACAGCGCATTGCGGATGCCATTGCGATCTCGGGCCCCTGAGCGCATTCCTCCATCCGGGAGAAGGCCTCGCAAGCCGGTATCCCGGAACTTCCGGTAGGCGTCGAGTGTGACGAAGCTGACGTCTGCTCGGCGCGCAGCCGGTTCATAGGCATCGTTGCGCGCCGCGATCTGCGCCCGCCGGCCGGCATATCCCTGCCTCCAGACGGACCGATGCGTGAACGGCGCTTCCACGATCAGCCCTTCCTGGACGCCCCATCGATACATACGGTCGAGACAGGCGACGGCACGATTCCAGGAAGCAGCAGAGATGCGTTGCCCGGCTTCGGCGCGGCGCCGGGCCCGGTGATAGGCAAGAACGTCCTTCCGATCGGCATGCCATACCGTCTTGCCGCAGGCTTCCGAAAGAAAGCGCACCCAGACAAGGACATCATATCCATATGCTCGGAGAGAGTGATGGGAGCGGATGCCGTTGAGAGGCAGGTCGCAAAAGAAACGATCCAGATCGGGATCGTAGACCGCTCCGTCCCGAAGGATCATCGGAACATGGGCATCAAGGCCGTCTGCTGATCGGCGCTCCTGAATGGTGATGTTCGAAACCGTCGTTACATTGTCCACAAGTTGTTCAACCTTCCCCCGGACCCCCAT
Organism: Nitratireductor sp.; assembly: GCA_020441855.1. Lineage (GTDB taxonomy): Bacteria > Pseudomonadota > Alphaproteobacteria > Rhizobiales > Rhizobiaceae > BOKV01. The sequence goes on along the minus strand of JAGRLL010000109.1, from coordinate 165 downwards.
CCGGGGAGCCAGCATCAACGAAGGAGTTCAACTTGCCCGGCGCTATCCAGGCCGGCCTCCGCCAGCTATGTGGGAGCGCTGCGGCCGGCCTGGATAACGCCTCCGTCAGTCCTATTGCATCGACGCCAGCAAGACACTGGGAGTCGGTGCAGACTGTCAAGATAA
>JAGRLL010000446.1 GCA_020441855.1 Nitratireductor sp. | reverse complement strand
TCGGCGGCTGCGACATCATCCGCGAAATGTTCCAGTCGGGCGAATTGCAGCAGCTGTTCACCGAAAAGGGCGTGCCGGTGCAGGGCCGCGCCGAAGCCTGAATCGACAGGCGCCCATTATCTGGCGGACAAGGTCCACGACATGCAGACCCTTGATGTCGTGGGCCGTCTCTTCCCGCAAATCCTGAGCGGCGAAAAGAACTCGACGATACGCTGGCGCGAACGCCATATCGTTCCCGGACCCCTGAAATTCCTGTGTGACGGGAATGAGGACGAGGCCGTGACGGTCATTGTCACCCGCTGCACCGACATGCCCCTCTCGCAGGCAGCCGCATTCGTCGGCAAGCAGGACGAATGGCCCGATGAGGTGATGCTGGAAGGCATGCGCGAACATTATCCCCGGATCGAACTGTCGAGCACGGTACAGGTGGTGGAATTCGAGCTGCCTCCCTGCTAGCGGCCAACCCACAGCCCCTTCTGAAACAAAAAACCCCGGCGGAACGGTCCGCCGGGGTTTTCCCGTGTGTGCAGGGCGCCTAGCGCTGACCATACAGGATCGGCGTGATCCTGCGGATGGTCGAGCGACGGTTCTCGGGTTCCTCGAATTCGGTCGGAATGCGCGGGAACTGCTCGCCATAGCCCACGATCTCGAGGTTGCGCTCCGGGATGTAGTAGAACTGCGTCAGTGCATTGCGCACTGCTGCTGCCCTGCGCCAGGACAGGTCCTCATTATAGGCGTCGGAACCGACCAGATCGGTATGGCCCTCGATCAGGAACACTTCGTTTGGATTGCCCGCGACGATTCGCTCGATGATCTCGGCGATGCGGTCGAGTTTGATGATTTCCTCCTCGCGCAGGAAATCCTCGTTGAAACCGAACTTGACCGTGTCGACCTCGATGCCCGGCATCAGCGTGCGAAGCGCCGGATTGGCCCTGTATTCGTCGATCGTGTAGCGCCGGTCGACGGGATAGGCAGGCGGCGCCATCAACTGTTCCAGAATCTGCTCGTCGTAAGCTTCGGCGAGCGGAATGGTCGGCATCGGCGCACGGCGCTGAACCGGCCGGTTGGGAATGACGATCCGGTAATCGGGATCGTTGAGCCGGCGACGGCGTTCCTCGCGTGCCTCGAACATGTTCTTGCGGAGCGCACGGCGGTCGACCTGCTGGCCGGGCCGGAAGCCGAATTGTTCGCGCCTTTCGGGCCGTTCGACACGGGCGACACGCGAACGCAATTCCTGGCGGTCGCCTGCAAGCAGGCCACGCAACTCGTTTTCAGTGCGCGGATCGATGCCGGGCAAGGCCAGTACGGTGCGCGTACGGCTGATGCGCTCGCGCAATTGCTCGTCGTTCATGCGGTTTGCGGGACGGTTGTCCGACAGGATGCTGCGCACCTCCCGGCCGGCGTCGATACGGCCAACATCACGGCCCGTCGTGGCGGTGATGCGCCGTTCCAGTTCGCCGCGATAAGCGTCGAGCGCGGCCTGGACGCGCTTCTCCTGGCGTCCGTCCACCCTGCCCGATTGCAGTAACTGGCCGAAGCGTTCGATGCGCCGGCGCAGTTCCGCGTCGGTAAGTTCGCCCGCCGGCCGGTTGTCGCGCAGCAAGCCCGCGAAATCGTCACGCGGAGCCTCGCGGCGCGGCTGGGCCTGCTCCACCGGCTGCGGGCTTTGCTGCGGACGAGCCTGCTGCAATTGCGGCTTGCGCACTTCCGGTGGCCTTTGCCGTTCCAGCTGCTGGGGTTGGGGCTGGGACCCGGGCCGGGGTTCCGGCGCCGGCTGCTGCGCATTCTCGATGCGCTGGCGCTTCTTGCCCTGCGGCGCGTCGGCCGGCGGCAGGTTCTGCTGTTCGATTTCGGAGAGCGGCCGACGCTTGCGCGGCTTGCCGGCTTCACCGTCTTCCTCCAGCTGCTGCACGCAATCGGGATCGTTTTCGCAGCGCACGCGCCGCTGCGGCTTGAACGTGCCGTCACTCTGCGCAAGATGCAACAGGCTGTCCGCCGATGCGTCGATCCGGCCGGGCTTGAAGGAACCGGCATGTGCCGAACCACCCAGAAAGATCGCCGCCACGGTGCCGGCGGCCAGAATGGACAGTGTTCTCATTACAGTCTCCTCGTTGATGGGCGAATCGAAGCTGTGCTTCGCCTCGCGCCGCATATGCACTCAAATTGCATTCGAATTGAGGATAACCTGCACGGCTGAACCCTGCCTGAACGTCGAATTATCTGAAATTCATCTCCAATCGACTGGAATCAAAACGGAATTCACGCTCTCGCCTTAATTTCAGCGCATGGTTTCGCGCAATGGGCAATTGCACTATGATCCGACCAGCTTTTTGGGCGGGATCGGATGCTTGGCGCCGCAAACGTGCGGATGGGCCCGAAGGTAACGGGCCAGGAACAACCGCCATGTGTTTTCCTGCCGTTAATGTATGTCTGCTCCAATTCGCAATGTGAGTAGCGGACACCGGACAGGTTCGAATGGGTGCCGGCAAATACCAAATGAGAACA
>JAGRLL010000445.1 GCA_020441855.1 Nitratireductor sp. | reverse complement strand
TCCAGACCTGGGTGGCGCTGCCGGAGGCGCATGAGGAGATAAACGCCGGCTTCGAGCATCAGCCGCGCGCCGCGCTGCCTTTCCTCGAGGCGGATGGCAAGCAGGTGCGCCTGATCCTGGGTGAGGCCTATGGCGAGCGCGCACCGGTCTCGACCTTCACGCGCATGTTCTACGCCGATGCCGTTCTGGAAGCAGGCGCGGGTCTGCCCTTGCCCGACGATCACGAGGATCGTGGCATCTATGTTTTGCAGGGATCGGTCGAGATCGCGGGCGAAAGCTTCGACGACGGGCGGATGCTGGTGTTCCGTCCGGGCGATCCCATCGTGCTCAGGGCCGGCGAGCGTGGCGCGCGGGTGATGCTGCTCGGCGGCGACACGATGGCCGGGCCGCATTACGTGTGGTGGAATTTCGTCGCTTCCTCGCGCGAAAGGATCGAGGCCGCGCGTGAAGCCTGGGGCCAGGGCGATTTCGAACACGGGCGTTTCCGGCTTCCGCCGGGCGACGACGAGGAGTTTGTCCCGCTGCCTGAAAAGGTTGTCATTCGCGCGCCGAGGGCCTGATCGCCGGAGCCGGGTCAGCGCGCCCGGCGCGGGATCGCTCATCGGCGGCGTTTGCAATCTGCTTGCGCTGGACATTGTGTGTGCGTCGCGCATAGTGAGGCGAAGAACCTCTCAGGGCGGACCAAATGCCAGACAACATCATTCGCGGCGTGATCGCGCCGAACCTGACTCCGTTTCACGCCGATCTGGGCGTCGATACGGCCCGCTATGTGTCTCACGCCAAACACCTTCTGGGCACCGATGCCGGCGGAGGCTGTGCGGGGCTTGCCCCCTTCGGCACGACCGGCGAGGCGGTCTCGGTCGGCATGCAGGAACGCATGGAACTGCTCGATGCGATGGTCGGGGCGGATATCGATCCGGCGCGCATGATCGTCGGCACCGGGCTGCCGTCGCTGCCGGACACGGCAAGGCTGACGCGTCACGCCATCGGCCATCGCGTGGCCGGCGTGATGGTGCTGCCGCCCTTCTACTACAAGAACGTCTCGCAGGAGGGGCTCTACACTCATTACGCCAAGCTGATCGACATGGTCGGGTCCGACGGATTGCGCATCTATCTCTACCATATCCCGCAGGTCTCCGGCGTTGATCTGTCCGTCAGGCTGGTCGAGAGATTGCGCCGGGAGTTCCCCGGCATCGTCGTCGGCATCAAGGACAGTTCCGGCGACTGGGAAAACACCAGGGCGTTGTTGGGCATCGAAGGGCTCATCGTCTATCCGGGATCGGAACTGCCGCTACTCGATGCGCTGGCGCTCGGCGCGCCGGGATGTATTTCCGCGACGGCCAATCTCAACGCGGCCGCGATCGCGGAGGTCATCCGCATGTTCGACGAAGGCAAACTCGACGAAGCGCAAACGGCGATGGAGAAGGTCCGGGCATTCCGTCTTAAGATCCAGGAACATCCGGCCATCGCGGCGCAGAAGCAATTGCTGGCGCTCGCCACGGCAAAGCGCGACTGGGCCGTGGTGCGGCCACCGCTCGATCCGTTCGGCGAAGATGCCGGTCGCCAGCTCGCCGGCGAGCTCGAGGCGAAGTTCGGCTTTCGCGCTCAAAAAACGCAAGCATGAGGACACGATGAAGACCGTCTATTCGCCCAGGCACAAGGGGCATAGCGGACACACGGAACTGGCCGAAGGCGGTGTGGTGCCGGGGTTCGAAAAGCCGGAGCGCGCCGAGTTCATACGTGCGCGGGTCAAGGAGGCCGGTCTTGGCGAAATCGTCGCGCCGGCAAGTCACGATCTCGCTCGGGCCAGGCGCGTACACGATGCCGGCTACATCGACTTTCTCGGGCGCGCCTGGGACATGTGGCAGGCGGAAGGGCGAAAGGCTCCGGTCGCCATGCCCTTCGTCTTTCCCGCGCGCGGCATGCGGCGCGACGTGCCGCCCACACATGTCGACGGTCTGCTCGGCTTTTATTCCTTCGATGCCGGGGCCAATTTCGTGGCCGGGACTTGGGATGCGGTTAGATCTTCCTTCGATACGGCGCTGACGGCGGCTTCGCTCGTCCAGAATGGAGAACGCGCCGCCTTCGCCCTATGCCGGCCGCCCGGTCACCATGCCGGGTCGAGGACGATGGGCGGCTATTGCTACATCAACAATGCCGCGGCGGCGGCGCAAATGCTGCTCGACGAAGGCGCAAGTCGCGTCTCCATCCTCGATATCGACTATCATCACGGCAACGGCACGCAGGAAATCTTCTACAGCCGCGCCGATGTGCAGGTCGTCAACCTGCATGCCGATCCGGTTCAGGAATATCCCTATTTCCTGGGGCATGCCGACGAAGAGGGCGCCGGCGCCGGCGAGGGGTTCAACCACAATTATCCGCTGCCCCTGGGCACCGAATGGGCTCGCTGGTGCGAGGCTCTGGAGGAGGGCAGGGGCAAGATCGCTGCCTTTGCGCCCGACGCGCTGGTCGTTTCCCTTGGCGTCGACACGTTCGAGGGCGATCCGATCAGCCAGTTCCGCCTGAAGCGCGAGCATTATCCGCAGATCGGCAACCGCATCGCGCGGCTCAACCTGCCGACGCTGTTCGTCATGGAAGGCGGCTATGCGGTGGACGCCATCGGCTTCAACGCCGTGGGCGTGCTCGAAGGCTTCGAAGGCGCTTGAGGCCGAATTGGCGGCGCTTGCCACAAGATTGACCAGTTTCCTGCGGTTTCGAAGGGCAGAAATGGCCCGAAGCCGCGCGTTCGATGCTGGTACGGGACTTGCTTGGCATAACCTTCGGGCCGAAGGCATTGATGGAGTTGAAGTGCATGCGAACCTGGATATCCAATCCGCTGGCTATACTGGCAGAAGGCGCCGATGGCGGCATTGTCGTGGAAAACGGCAGGATCGTCGAACTGGTGCCTTTGGGGGCTGAGCCTTCCGCGCCGGTCGACCGGCGCTTCGATGCGCGCCGCCATGTCGTGCTGCCGGGGCTGGTCAACACGCATCACCACTTCTTCCAGACGCTGAGCCGGGCGCATCCGCAGGCGATCAACAAGGAATTGTTTCCCTGGCTGTCGACGCTCTATCCGATCTGGGGCCGGCTCGACCGCGACATGTTCCGCCTCGGGGTTCGGCTGGCGCTGGCCGAACTAATCTCGTCGGGCTGCACCACGGCGATGGACCACAATTATGTCTTTCCGCCGGATGTGCGCGATGCCGTCGATATTGAGGTCGAGGAAGCGAGGGCGATGGGCATTCGCGCGACGATCACGCGCGGTTCGCTGTCGCTCTCGGTCAAGGACGGGGCGGTGCCTCCCGACCACCTCGCGCAGACGGAAGAGGAAATTCTCGTCGATTGCGAGCGGGTGCTCGGCCTCTATCACGACACGTCCGAAGGCTCGATGACCCGGATCGCGCTCGCTCCCTGTGCGCCGATGTCGGTTTCGAAAAAGCTGATGATCGAGACGGCGGCGCTGGCCGAAAAGCACGATTGCCAGATGCATACCCATCTGGCCGAGACGCTGGACGAGGAGGAACTGGTCAGGAACCTGTATGGCTGTCGTCCGGTCGAATGGCTGGAGGACGTCAACTGGATGCAGCCGCGCGCATGGCTGGCGCACGGCATCCATTTCACGGCGGAGGAATGCACCAGGCTAGGCAAGCACGGCGTCGGCGTTTGCCATTGCCCGACCTCGAATGCGGTACTCGCCTCCGGCTTCTGCAAGACGCGGGAACTCGAAGCCGCCGGCAGCCCGGTCGGTCTCGGCGTCGACGGTTCCGCCTCCAACGATTCCTCCAACATGATGGAGGAGGTTCGCCACGCATTGATGGTCAACCGGCTGCATTACGACACGTCGTCGGAGGTTACCCATCTGGATGCGCTGCGCTGGGCCACGAAGGGTTCGGCGCGCTGTCTGGCGCGTGACGATATCGGCGAGATCGCGGTCGGCAAGCAGGCCGATCTTGCGATGTTCACGCTGAACGAGTTGCGGTTTTCCGGCGCGCACGACCCGATCGCTGCCCTGGTTCTGTGCGGGGCGAACAAGGCCGACCGCGTGATGGTGGCCGGCGAATGGCGGGTCGAGGACGGCGTGCCCGTCGGTCTCGATGTCGCAAAGCTCATCGCGGAGCATTCGGCGGCGGCGCGCAAATTCGCCTGAGGCGGCGCGGATGCGAAAAAGCCCGGCCGAAGCCGGGCTTTTGATGTCGTCAAAGCGGGTTTGGGCCGCAGGTCAGGCCGCGACGCCGCCCCAGATCGCCTCGGCGGTCTTGACCACGAGTTCGAGCTTGCGTCGCTGTTCGTCCTCGGTGATCGCATTGCCTTCCTCGGTGGAAGCGAAACCGCATTGCGGGGCGATGCCGAGCTGATCGATGTCGGCGAATTTCGATGCCTCGTCGAATTTCCGCTTGAGCCAGTCGATGTTTTCGAGTTCCGCCTTCTTGGTGGTGATGAAGCCGGGCAGGACGCGCTGCTTGCCCTTGGGCAGCAGTTTCAGGGGCTCCAGGCCGCCGGAACGCTCGGTGTCGTATTCCATGAAGAAGATGTCGACGCCGGTCGAGAAGATTGCTTCCGCGGCGAGATCGTAGGCGCCTTCCGCCGCATGTGTGGAGCGGAAGTTGCCGCGGCACATGTGCATGCCGATCACCATGTCTTGCGGGCGGTCCTTGATCGCCTCGCGCATCATCCAGGCATAGCGGTCGATCAGCGCGTCGGGGTCCTGACCTTCCTCCTGTTTGGCGGCGCGGTGCTTGGGATCGCAAAGATAGGCGAAGAAGATGTCGTCCATCTGCAGGTAGCGGCAGCCGGCGTCGTAGAATGCCTGGACGGCCTTCTTGTAGGTTGCGGCGACGTCGGCGAACAGCCTGTCGGGGTCGGCATATTCGGGCGGCAGGATATCGGCCTTTGCCGTACGGAAATGACAGCAACTGGGGCCGGGTATCGAAATCTTGGGCGTCACCTTCGTGTTGGCGGCAACGAACTTGAAATGCTCCAGATGCGGATGGTTGGCCGGGAAGTCGAGCAGGCCCTTGATCGTGGGGAAGACCGGGCGGAGCTTCACACCAGCAAACTGCACACCCTCATTGCGTTCCTCGAGATCGAAACCGGTCAGTTCTCCCATGAAGTCGTAATGCCAGAAGGAGCGGCGCATCTCGCCGTCGGTGACGCATGTCAGGCCGACGCTTTCCTGCATGGCGATGGCTTCGCGGATGGCTTCATCCTCGACCGCCTTCAATTCCCCGGCGGAGATCGTCTTTTCGTCGTAGAACCGCTTGCGTGCCGCCTTGACCTTTTCGGGTCGCAGAAGGCTGCCGACGTGATCGGCACGATAGGGCGGTCTGGGTGTCGTCATCGAGCTTTCCTTGTGGAATCCGTGTTGAGGTGCGGGTTTTTTGCGGCATGCTCTATCATGCGCTACCTGAAGATCAAATCGCCACCTCCACCAAATCCTCTTGGCGGGAAGTAGCGATTGAAAATTGTTATGTAGCATAATAAAATTATCGGCAACCTGTCTGGTCCGGAAGCGGCCGGGGGTTCACACGGGAGGTAAGATAATGAAAAAACTCACGCTGATGCTTGCTGCCGCGGCGACGGGAATCGTCCTGTCGGCCTCGGCCTATGCTCAGGAAGTCACGCTGAAATTCCACCAGATGCTGCCGCCTCAGGCAACGATTCCGTCCAAGGCGATCAAGCCCTGGATCGAAAAGGTGCAGAGTGAATCGGGCGGCCGCATCAAGATCGATCAGTATGACGCCATGGCGCTGGGCGGCAAACCACCGGAACTCTACGACCAGGCCAAGGATGGCGTGGTCGACCTGATCTGGACGGTTATCGGTTACACGCCGGGCCGTTTCCCGGCAACCGAAGCCTTCGAACTGCCGTTCGGCATGACCACGGGCGAGGCGACTTCCAAGGCGTTCCACGAATATTGCGAGACCTATTGCGCCGACGAGTTCAAGGATGTGAAGGTCATCGCCTGGCACGCGCACGGCCCGGGCCTGATCCACTCCAAGAACCCGGTCAACAAGCTCGAAGACATGAAGGGTCTGAAGGTACGCGGCGGCTCGCGCGTCATCAACCAAATGCTCGAAAAGCTCGGTGCAACGCCGGTCGGCATGCCGGTTCCGGCAGTTTCCGAAGCGCTTTCGAAGGGCGTCATCGACGGTACGACCATTCCGTGGGAAGTCACCCTGCCGCTCAAAGTGTCGGAACTGGTGCATAACCACACCGGCTTCTCGGGCAAATACGGTCTTTACACCCAGACCTTCGTGGTCGCCATGAACAAGGCTTCCTACGACAAGTTGCCCGACGACCTGAAGAAGGTCATCGACGACAATTCGGGCATCGAGGCCGCGGCGCTCTTCGGCAAGGCGATGGATTCGGGAGATGCGATCGGTCTTGCGGTCGCCAAGAAGGCCGGCAACAACATCATCACGCTGGATGAAGCCGAGACGCAGCGCTGGAAGGATGCTGCCGCTCCGCTGATCGATGCGTGGATTGCCGAGATGGATGGCAAGGGCCTTCCCGGCAAGGAGATGGTCACCAAGGCTCGCGAACTGGTGGACAAATACTCCAACATGTGAGCCGATCCGGCTGTAACGACGACGAGGAAGGCCCGGCGCGCAGCCGGGCCTTTTTCTTTGGTGCGTTGAAATCGACGCCGCTTTTCCACTGTGTGCAAAAATGCAC
>JAGRLL010000444.1 GCA_020441855.1 Nitratireductor sp. | reverse complement strand
TGATGGCAAAACTCGGGTTCACCGGAACCGCCACCATTTTCGACGGCGAACGCGGTTTCTGCAACGCGTTTTCCGATGAACACGACATATCGAAACTGACCGAAGGATTGGGCAGCGAGTTCCCGATCTATATCGAATACAAGCCCTATTCCTGCGCGCGCCCGATTCACAATGCCATCGATTGCGCCCTGGAAATAAGGAAGCAGCTCGATGAGCCGATCGAGGCGATCGAATCCATCGCATTCAGGCGGCATCCCGCCTGGGCGCACTATCACCAGAATGCCCGTCCCGCGACCTATCACGAGGCACAGGTCAGCCTGCCCTACTCGGTTGCTGTCGCTCTGGTTGAGGGGGACGCCCTGCCGCCGCAATACAGCGATGAAAAGCTGAAAGACCCGGCCATTCTTCGCCTCAGCGATATGGTCACGATCGAAGCCGACGAAAGCCTGCCGCGTGGCGTGTCATGCCACATGACGGCAACGACCAAAAGCGGCCGCTCCCACACATCGCAGATCGATCATCCGCTGGGTTCCATAGAGCGGCCAATGCCGGCAGAGCGCGCCAATTTCAAGATGCACATGCTCGGCGACCCGGTAATCGGCGAAAGCGCCGTGGGCAAGCTGGTCGAACTGGTCAACAAAATCGAGACAGTGGGCAACATTGCGGACGTGCTGAAGGCAACGCAACCTGCAACCTGATCACCCGTCGCGACACATCCATGCCAACGACGCGAAGACGCGCGCCGGCACCTGCTGTTGTTTCGCAACCATCGGCAGGCTCTCCGGCGCCAATCCGCCAAGTGGTATCAGGCAGGCGGCTGATAGTCGCCTTCGTTCAGCACCCATCCTGCTTTCTGTGCAAAGTCGTGACGGGGTGGCGAAAACACATCGACCATGATGTTGTTGCTGGGCCCGGCCGCCCTTGTGGTGTGGATGACCGGCGGCGGGATGACGGTTACCGAAGGGCCCCCGCACACGACGGCCTCGTCTTCCTTCCAACTGTTCATGTCGGTGTTCCAGGGCCACCTCAGATAGTGGGTGAATTCGCCGTTGAGCACGAGCGAATACTGCTCGAAATCATCGTGGTGATGTGGCGACATCTTGTCCACCGGGCGCGGTCCCGCAGGCTCGAAGCAATTGACCATGACGGTCGAGCATCTGAATATCCGGCCGAAGCGTCCTTCTTCAGGCGGAACATCCAGACTGTAGGCGTGAATTCTGCCGGCCTCCCTGGCCGGCGGCCATGCCTCGAAATCAGCGACATTGGGATCGGGCGCTGCATAGGATGCTGCATTGGCGCATCTGGCAACGAGGTCGGCAGACCGGGTTGTGGCAAGGATGACAATCACCCCGTCAGCGAGCACTTCAACCTCGCTCCGCCCTGGCGGAACCATTACAACTGAGTTGCCGTCAACAAGCTGCTGATCATTTCCGGCCGCCACGCGAACCTTCGTCTCCCGGTCGGGAATCAGTACGACATATTCATCGATCTGCGCGGCGCGCTTGAAGGAATATCCTGCCTTCACATCTGCGTAGACGGTTACGAGGTTTTGTCCTCTTGCGTACCAAACCCGCCCGAGTTCAGAGCTCTCCTGCGGTGCGTCTTCGTAGTAGAACTGCCGCTGCGCATCGTGGAAAGCCAGCGGTGTGGCCTTCTTTGGCGAAGCGCTGGCCAACTTGGAGCGTGGATCGTCTGCAGCATACATGGTGCACCTCTCAGATAACGTTCTTCATCTTCTCGGCGAATTCATTGCGAGCCCTGGCTGCGCCCATGCGCATGAACCCCTGGTCGGAAGAAATGATAAAGGACGTAACGCCTTGCGACTCGAATACAGCCGCCTCCTCCGCGCTACCCACCATCAGGCAAATCGATGTTCCAGCTGACCGGCACGCCTTGATGATGCGGGCGACCGCATCCTTGACTTCCGGCGACGCAGGGCTCTCGGCGTCAAGCGAAACCGTCAGATCGCCCCTGCCGATGAACACACCGTCGATCCCCGGCACGGACACGATCTCTTCGATCTCGTCCAGGGCCTCCTTGTCTTCAATCATCGCGATGACGAGCGTCGACGTGTCCTGGGCCTCAACATGATCCCAGATCCCGGTTCCACCGTAGTCGCCCGCGCGCGGCGAGTTCGAGAAGCCTCTCGAACCGGGACGATAACGGCCCGCCGCAACCACTTCCCTGGCTCGCGCAACCGAGTTGACATGGGGAACCAATACACCGGCTGCGCCGGCATCGAGCGCCCGCAATATGTCTGTCGCCGAGTGGGATGATACCCGAACAAGCCCTGCCACCCCCGATGCGCGGCAGGCCAGCAGGATCACATCTGTATCGGTGCGATCAATCGGTGCATGCTCTTCATCGATGACGACGAAATCATAGCCGACATGTCCGAGAATCTCGACGGCATGGATCGTCGGTGTTTTGACGAACGTGCCGAGAAGCACCGCGTTTTCCTTGAATCTTTGCGGGAAAACCTGAAGCCCCTTCGGGGGCACACTATCTGCTGCCATTGTTCAACCTGTTAGCGTCGTAGAAATTTGAAAGTACCCTGCGCGCTGCACACCGCCTCGTCGCCGACAAGCAGCAGCCCACGCACAAAACTCATGCTCCCGG
>JAGRLL010000443.1:1271-1694 GCA_020441855.1 Nitratireductor sp. | reverse complement strand
GCTGCGCGTCCGCCGCGTGCTTGAAGATCGCATTGGTATCCGAGCGCAGGACCCGCAACCAGTTGTAGAGGTAGGCCGCGTTCATCTCGAGCGTATGCGCCGTGAACCCGAGCTGCTGGCCCAGGAAACATGATGTCAACTCAGCGACGATTTCTTCGCGTGCGTAAGCCGTGTTTCCGAACCGGGACAGGCCATAGTTGCGGTTCAGGCGATGCGGCGCCTTGGTCGCATGGGAACATTCGTGCGCCCAAACGCCGTAAAAGTTCCGCGGATCCTGAAACCGTGAGATGGGCGGCATGTAGACCTTGTCGACAGCCGGCATGTAATAGGCCTCGTCGCCCGCGAACACCGTGGTGATGTCGATGGCCTCGAAGAAGGCCTGCATATGCGGGATCGGCTCTGCGACCGGATGATGCGGCAGGG
>JAGRLL010000443.1:0-1242 GCA_020441855.1 Nitratireductor sp. | reverse complement strand
CTCGGGGTCGGGATGGAAACTGTCCGGGAGCCCTTCGATCTGACAGGCGTTGAAGACCCGGTAGGATTTCTGGAAACGGAAGACGCGGGCGTCGTCAAGCTCGCCATCGTCGGCCCCTTCATCCCCCTCCCCCTGTTTCCGGCTCTGCCCGTAATAGACCACCAGGGAGGATTTCTCGCCTTTGCGGATCCTGGCGTCCATGGCGTTGGCCTGTGGCATCGTCATCCAGAAGGGCGAGCCGTAGCCCGCCATCGTCGTCCGCATGGTCAGCAGGAAGTTGTTGACGCCCTGGTAGGGCTCGCCGCTCACGCGCAGAGGCCGGGAGCTGCCACCCGCCGTCCAGGGTTTGCGCCACGGCAGAACTCCGCGTTCGATGATCCGGATGAGCTCGTTCGTGATCGACGCAGCAGCGTCGAATTTGGGCTTGGATTTGGCCATGGATGGTCTCCGATGTCAGAATGAGCGCACGGCAACCGTGCGCGGACCGGAGAGCATTCAAGGGAAGTAGTCTTGCGGCGGGTGGCGGTCCCCTTCCGGAACCCCGCCAGACCCCCTTCCGCATTCTCGCGATCCGACAGGACCCAAAGCCCGCTTTACCTTTTCAGGTCACAAGGACGGAGGACCTGCTGAACTCCTTCCAGCGGGGGTCTGGCAAACCCGCGGGAGTCGAACCCAAGGCAGCGGCCGCGATAGGGATGGGTCGTTTTCGTTGCCAGATCGGAGATCGCTCCCACAAGAAATACTGCTTGTTCTTCCCAATATCTTGAGTGGAACACCGCATAGAGGCTGTAATGTTCGACCAGCTTTTCGCCTGTCGGTCCCAAGAGTAACAGCCCACTTGCGGCCTGTTCGATCAAGCCGGTTTCAGGATGACCGATTGCACGCAACACATCTGCGAAGACGTCGGTTGTGACCTTTCGAAAGGGGCCTTCGCGGCAGAGCACGCTTTAGACCACTCTTGCAGACGCGCCGCCGCGCTGCGCTATGACTGACAGTATCTGATGGACGAGCGTCGAGAGATGAAGCGCCTGAGGTTTTGGCGGTTCGCACCAGCCTTCAAGCAGGAGGTCTATCATCGCGATGGACCTGATCAGGCCTAGGCGAAGGCGATCTACGAAACTGCTCTCCGGCGTCAGTTTGGCTTCGACATCGTACTGCCTCAGAATGGCCGGTTGCCCTTCACGCCGGCCTGACCGGCCCTTTCTGAGGTCTTCGGGTTTTCTCATCGTAAGCACTCAGTAA
>JAGRLL010000442.1 GCA_020441855.1 Nitratireductor sp. | reverse complement strand
TGCTGATCGACGAGATCGACCGCTCCGACCACGAATTCGAGGCTTTCCTGCTCGAGTTCCTTTCGGACTTCTCGATCTCCATTCCCGAACGCGGCACCATGCGAGCGCATGAGCATCCCGTGGTGGTGCTGACCTCCAACCGTACCCGCGAACTGCATGAGGCGCTGCGGCGGCGTTGCGTCTATTGCTGGATCTCCTATCCGGATCCGGTGCTGGAGGCCCAGATCGTTATGATGCGCGCCAGCATCGTCGCCCGCGACACCGCCGACCGCGTCGTTGCCGCCGTCAACCGGCTGCGCGCCGAACCGCTGGCGAAGCCGCCGGGTGTCGCCGAGACGGTTGAGTGGGCCGAAGCCGCCACGTTGCTGCACGAGCAGGGAGCGGACTGGCCGCTCGCCTTCCGCCGCGCAATCGGTGTGGCGATCAAGGACCAGGACGACCTTGCCTACCTGGAGCAGCGCTACGACGAGCTGATGCGCGGGGTGGCGGCATGATCGGTGAGATCGAAAGGACGGGCCTCCCTCGCGCGGCGCTACCCTTCGTGCAGTTTGCGACCGTCCTGCGCGAAAACCGCTTTGCCGTCGCGCCTGAACAGACGACAACCTTCATCGCGGCGGTCGGACTGCTCGGTCCCAAAACCATGCGCGACATCCACCGCGCTGCCCTTGCCACGCTCGCGCCGGAGCCCGAACGCCGCGAGGAGTTCGACGCGCTGTTCCGTCTCGTCTTCCTCGGACAGTCGGTGGCCGCATCCGCCGCCGGCGATGAAGACGAGGACGAGGTGCGCGCCTTCGACGAGCGCGAGGGCCGGATGGAGCCGCCCGATGCCGAGGAAACGAACGAATCCGGCGGCGAGGCGACCGGCGCCGAAATCCTGACCATCCGCTCCTTCAGGGGGCTGGACGAGGACGAGATGCTGGCGCGTTTGCGCCGTGAAGCGCCCCGGCGCCTGCCGAAGCGCGCCTCGCGGCGGCTGCGCGCGTCCAGTTCCGGCAGGCAGTACGATCTTCGCCGCGCCCTGCGCGATGCCGTGCGCCGCGACGGCGAGGTGTTGCGTCTGCCCATGCTGGCCCGTCGCCAGCGTCAGCGCCGCATACTGGTACTGATCGACATATCCGGCTCGATGAAGGAACAGACCGAAGGCTACATGCGCTTCGCCCATACGCTGGTGCAGGCGGCCGACCGTATCGAGGTCTTCACGCTCGGCACGAGGCTGACGCGCATCACCCGCGCGCTGCGCCATCGCAACCGCGATCAGGCGCTCGCCGTCGCTTCCACCACGGTTTCCGACTGGGATGGCGGCACGCGTCTTGGCGATGCGCTGAATGCCTTTTTGTCGGTGCCGCGGTTTGCCGGCTTTTCGCGCGGCGCGCTGGTGGTGGTGCTGTCCGACGGTTTGGAGCGCGGCGACCACACGGCCATGACCGATGCGGTCCAGCGCCTCTCGCGGCTCGCCTGGCGCATCGCATGGCTGAGCCCCCTGGTCGACGGCGAGAACGCGCTGCCGCAAACGGCGGCCATGCAATCCGTGATGCCCTTCATCGACCGCCTGGGAGAGGGCGGTTCTGTCGCGCGCATTTGCACGGAAGTCCTGGAATTTGCACGGAGGGCCGCCTGATGCGGATCATTGACGCCCATCACCATATCTGGCGCCAGACCGATCTGCCCTGGCTGCTCGGCCCGACACAGCCGCGCATCTTCGGTCCCTACGACGACATCAAGCGCGATTATCTGATCGAGGAGTACCTTGAGGACGTGAAGGGCAGCGGCGTCGTCAAATCGGTCTATGTGCAGGCCAACTGGGCGCCGAACTGGTTCGCCGACGAAGCCGCCTGGGTGCAGGAGACAGCCGATCGCACCGGCTGGCCGCACGCCATCGTCGCCTATTGCGACATGATGCAGGGCGATTGCCGCGCCGACCTCGACAAACTTGCCAAATATCCGCTCGTGCGCGGTATCCGCCAGCAATTGCACTGGCACGAAAACCCGCTTTACCGCTTCGCCAAGGGGCCGGACCTGCCGCGCGACAAGACGCTGCAGGCCAATGTCCGCCATCTGGCCGAGCATGGCTGGAGTTTCGATTTGCAGGTCTTCGCGCCGCAGGTCGATGCCGCCTGCGAACTGCTGGAGGCCTGCCCGGACGTGACGTTCGTGCTGCAGCATGCCGGCATGCTGGAAGACCTCAGCGACGGGGGCAGGGCCGAGTGGCGCGCGGCGATGAAGAAACTGGCCAAGCACAAGAACATCGTCACCAAGCTTTCCGCCTTCGGCACCTTCATCCACGAGAACGATCCGAAGCACATTGCCTGGATGGTCAAGGAGGCCGAGGCGATTTTCGGCGCAAAGCGCTGCATGTTCGGCTCGAACTTCCCCATCGAGAAATTGTGGACGAGCTACCGCGCGCTGACCTCGGCCTTCCTCAAGGCGGCCAAGCCGCTGGGCGAGGCGAAATCGCAGGCAATTTTCCATGACACGGCCGA
>JAGRLL010000441.1 GCA_020441855.1 Nitratireductor sp. | reverse complement strand
CCTTGCCCATCTCGCGCATCACCGAGCGTACGTCGGCAAAGTCGAGATTGATCAGGCCTTCCTTGACCATCAGGTCGGTGATGCAGGCCACACCGGAATACAGCACCTGGTCAGCCATGCCGAAGGCGTCGGCGAAAGTTGTCTTGTCGTTGGCGATACGGAAAAGGTTCTGGTTGGGAATGACGATCAGCGTGTCGACATTCTTCTGCAGCTCGGTAATGCCGGCATCCGCCGTCTGCATGCGCCTGCCGCCCTCGAAGTGGAACGGCTTGGTGACGACGCCGACGGTAAGGATGCCGAGTTCGCGCGCCGCGCGTGCCACGACGGGGGCTGCGCCCGTGCCCGTGCCACCGCCCATGCCGGCGGTGATGAAGGCCATGTGCGTGCCCTGCAGGTGATCGGTGATCTCGTCGATGCACTCCTCGGCCGAGGCGCGGCCGATATCGGGCTGCGATCCCGCGCCGAGGCCCTGGGTCACATCGAGGCCGAGCTGGATGATGCGTTCGGCCTTGTTCATCGACAATGCCTGGGCATCGGTATTGGCCACCACGAATTCGACGCCCTGCAGGCCGCCGGAAATCATGTTGTTGACCGCATTGCCGCCGCCGCCGCCGACGCCGAATACCGTGATCTTCGGCTTCAGTTCCCGAATGTCGGGCTTCTGCAGGTTGATGGTCATTTCCTCGTCTCCATTTTCCGGTTCGTGGAAATGCCTTCCGGGCTTGTCCATCGAACCTTTCCGTTTCGACCCGGCCATTTACGCGGCCGGATCATCGCCGCATCAGAAATTCTCCTGGAGCCACTGCCCCAGCCTGGTGAACGTACCCCCGGTCCCGGTCATGCGACGCGGCGAGACCAGCCCGCGCGTCGCGAAATTTTCCAGATGGATCATCTGCGGATAGATCAGCAGGCCGACGCCTGCCGCAAAGGCAGGTCCCTTGGCCGCGCCCGGCAAGCCGGCAATGCCCATCGGCCGCCCCAGCCGCACATTCCTCGCCAGAATGCGCCTTGCCAGTTCGTTCAGTCCGGTGAGCTGGCTGGCACCGCCCGTCAGCACGACACGCTTGCCCACCGCGCCGGCGAAACCCGAACGGTTGAGCCGGTCGCGGATCAGTTCCAGCGTTTCCTCTACCCTCGGGCGAATGATCCGGGTCAGATGCGAACGATTGGTCTGGTTCGCGCCCTCGCCATCTTCCTCGCCGATCTGGGGCACCGACACGATATCCTCGTCGGACCCCGCCCCGCCAAGCGCCGAGCCGTGCAGGATCTTCAGCTTTTCCGCGTCGTCGAGACGCGTCGACAGCCCGCGCGCCAGATCCATGGTCACGTGCTGACCGCCAATGGCGATCGCGTCGCAATAGACGAAGCGGCCATCCATGAAGACCGAAAGGGTCGTCGTGCCACCGCCCATGTCGATGCAGGCGCACCCCATTTCCGCCTCGTCGTCGACCAGTGCGGCCAGACCGGAAGCATAGGGTGCCGCAACCACCGCCTCGACCGACAGATGCGCGCGGTTGATGCACAGTTCGATGTTTCTCAGCGGCGCGTTCTCGGCGGTCACGACATGCATGTCGACGCCGAGCTTGTTGCCGATCATGCCGCGCGGATCTCGCACCCGGCTCTCGCCGTCCAGCGTGTAGCCGATGGGGATCGAATGGACGACGGAACGTTCCGGCGCCAGCGCGTGGCTGGCGCCAGCACGCAACACCCGGGCGATATCGCCATCCTCGACGGCATGCCCGCCAAGCGAAATGTCGGCGGAAAATGCCTCGGAAACGAGCCGGCCGGAAGAAACGGAGACGATGAGCGAATCGACGGTGACGCCTGCCATGCGCTCGGCGGCATCCACGGCGAGCCGGATCGCCTTTTCCGCGCCTTCCAGATCGACGACCACGCCCGACTTGATGCCGCGCGAACGCTGATGGCCGAAGCCCAGCACCTCAACCTTGTGGGTGCGACCCGGCAACACCTTGCTTTCAAGGCGCGGCGTGGCGCGCGCGATCATGCAGCAGATCTTGCTCGAACCGATGTCGAGCACGGAAATGATGCTCGGCCGCTTCGTCGAGAGCGGCCGCATGTGCGGCAGGAAACCGTCGGCGCGGAGCAGGCTCATATGTCGTGCTCCCTCGCCTTTGCTTGCTTCATCGAGGCTTCGACGGCCTCGCGGTGGGCCTCGGCCGCCTGTGGCCACAGCCGCATCACCAGCCTGTCGGGCAACCGCAAATCGATGCTCCTGGCCGCCCGCGACAGGATCGCTTCCTCGCGCTGCAATCTCGCAAGTTCGGCAAGCCCGGTCATTTCGTCGTGCTCCGGCAGCATCACCACGATGTCGTCGCGGGCCTGCAGGTTCCAGCGCCGGTCGCCGACACGCACATAGGCCTTGATGCGCCCGGCCAGTTCGGGGAAGCGGTCCGTCGCCGCGACCATTTCAGCCGCGCGCGCGGCAGCGCCCTTGCCAACCACCAGCGGCAGACCGGCAAAGCGGTCGTCATACGGCCCGATCTCGGTGCCGTCGCGTCCGACGACATAAAGCGCCTGGCCGTTCTGCCAGACCGCGAACGGTTTGCGCTCGACGATCTCGACGACGAGCTTGTCGGGATAGGCCTTCGACACGGCAACATCGCGAACCCAGGGCAGCCGCTTCAGGTCTTCGCGTGCGGCGTGGACATCGAAGGAGAACAGCGAGCGCTCGACGCCCAGATCGATATTGGTCAGGATATCGATGCGCGATATTTCCTTGATGCCCTTGATCTCGATGTCGGCGACGCGGAAGCCTAGAAATGCGGTAGCGCGCGCAATCATCGCGTCGGCCTGCCCGCCGTGGATCACACCGGCCGCCGTACCGCCACCGACAACCAGCAGGGTGAAAACGGTCACGATGCGCGGCGACATCCAGCGGCCTTCCTGGATGAAACGCATGCTGATTCGGAAGGGACGACGCAGAAAACGCGGCAACACGAGCCCACCCCGGTCCGTGATCGGCCCGGCGGTCGACTTGCCCTTGCCTGCAGCGATTTCCGGCATCACCGGTTGCACGATGCGTCCTCCACCATCCAGGTCAACAATTCCTCGAAATCATGGCCGGCATGGGCGGCGATTTCGGGAACCAGGGAGGTCGGCGTCATGCCCGGCTGCGTATTGACTTCCAGCCAGGCGAGTTCACCTGTCCCCATCGGGCCATCGTCCAGCCGGAAGTCGGAACGCGACACGCCCCTGCAGCCGACCGCACTATGCGCCGTAAGCGCCAGTTTCTGTATTTTTTGGTAAATATTTGGTTTAAGTTTTGCGGGGCATTCGTGTTTTGACCCCCCCTGGCCGTACTTCGCATCGAAGTCATAGAAGCCCGGACCGGTCGGAACGATCTCGGTAATGCCCAGCGCAACGTCGCCCATTACGGCGCAGGTCAGCTCCCGCCCGCCGACATAGCGCTCCACCATCACGATATCGCCATAGGGCCAGTCCTTCGAATAGAGTTCCTGGGGCGGCTTCGACATGTCCTCGCGCACGATCAGCACGCCGAAGGA
>JAGRLL010000440.1 GCA_020441855.1 Nitratireductor sp. | reverse complement strand
GACTGACTGAACGCCTGCAGCATGCCCGCGCTGACCTGGGTGGCGATTTCGGCGATGCCAGGCTCGACGTCCGGCGGCAAACCGAGATCAGCGAGCGGAAACCAGAGATCGAAGAGCGCGGCGTGAGTGGCTGCGACAGCGTCGGCATCATCACCGGCGATCGGCGTTTGAGCGCCTGCGGTCGAGAGCTTCGCCGCGGCCGCTGCAGCAGCGAACGCGACGAAAAACTGCCTCCGGCTGAGTGCAAACGGTGACGAACCAGCATCCTTCCGCATTCGATCTCCCCTTTCGGCGCTCGATTTAATGGCTCGAGTCGATGTGGACGCCGAGCATCTTCCTGCGCACGTTTTTGGACAGCGCTTTGCCAACTGGAGCGGCCGCGCTGCAAAACGATCCGCACCAACGCATTGAATTTTCGAATCCCAACCCGGGAAGATCATACTCGGTTGGACAGATATTGGCGGGCACGGTGAAACGAGCCGGGCTTGAAGGCGGATCGCTCGCTCTACCTTCTGTTCGCAAACGCTACCTACGGCAGACGCCAAAACGGTCCGGTGAGTCCTACCTCTTGCAGCAGTTGCTGGTTGAAATCTCGCGTGTGTGGCGTGAAATCAGGTGCGATGCGGTCGCCATACCAGGGTTGGGCCAATCGCCAAACGGTGGCTGCTTCTGCGATGTAGCCACTTCCCGGCGCGTGCTCGTCCGTCCACTCGACTGCGTGGCCTTGATTGCAAAAGAGCCTGATCATCGTGCAGGTCGCGACAACATCGCTCCACCATTCCGCGGCCGGCCTCGGAAATCTGACCGCGTAATCGCCTTCGGGCTGCATATCGGGCCCGGCGAAGACCGTGAGTGACGCGCCGCAGAGCGGGCAGGTGGAATCGATGCGAACATCGATCCCGACGGCCGCGCTGATGCCGAACGAATCCCAAGCGCAGCCACCCCACCATCGCCGATCGTCTCGTCCATTGCTGGGTGTAACCACGAACGCCATCGGGGCCGCAGAGAAGGGATGCGCCATGCGAATGGCATCACCATCGCGTGACAACACCAGCGCATGATCGTCGGCGAGTTGGTTGAGGGCATGCTGAACTTCGTCGGTTTCGCTGCCGGTGATGCGAGCGATTTCTGCGATGGAAGGGGCTCTTCCTTGTTGGGCGAGCGTGTCGAAAACGATGTCGCGCACCATGCGCGAATAGGGCGCCTGCATCGACATGATGAATCTCCTTTTTACGGCTCGCTAATCGTGTTTATGGGCCCCTTTGAGGATTCGGTCGACGGCGTTTTTGGGTCCGCGCAGTGCGATGCCGACAAGATCGAGGTTGTTTGCGGAAACTGCGGAAACCGTCGCGCGATTCGCTGCGTCATGCCCGGTTGCGAACATGTCGCGCGTGTAAATGGCAATGGAGATGCCGCGTTCCAGCGCTTTGGCACGCGCTTTGTTCAGGAGATCGGCGTCTGCCGAAAAGATCAGGACGGGTTGCCGCAACAAGGGCAGATAGGCATTGCCATCTGCATCGAGATAGGGTTCGCCGGTCAAATCGGGCGCGCTCGTCGCTATGCCGCTCATCAAAAACGCCGTTACGTTGAGTTCCTGCCATGGTAGCAGTCCGTCACGGAGAACGACAGCAACCTTTGTGTCGAACCGAGGGGCATCCTCAGTCGGCGACAACTCAAACTCTGCTTCTTCACCAATCGACATGAATGCGAATCTCCTGGCTGGGGATTTAGTGGTACATGCTGAGCCGCATTCCATTCGGTCGCGGCCATGCACTCCGTCGTCGTTGGTTAAGTGAAACGTGACATCCCGTGCGTGCCGTGCGAGGAACATCGGGATTTCGGACCTCGGTTCCAGCGGCACCTCATGGCGATTTATGCGGGTCAAGATTCCGGTGATTGGAAGCTCGACGGTCATGCCAACAAGATAAGTCAACCGATTACCGGCTGTCCCGGAAGGCGACGGTTCGGCAACCTGGATAGTCTCCTCACTTGTCTCAAGAGTGGCGGCCTCTCATGCACCTGAGGTGCGAACGCCAGCGCGCTGATTTCAACTGGCGGCTCAAGGTTGATCCAAGGGCGATTTGAATGGTAACGAGCGCCGTTATCTATATCGAAAGCCGAACCTCGTCCGCTTCCACCAAGACCGTATATTGGCGCATTTTGAGGTTGGGGTTGACGAGCGCCCGGCCGGTGGTGATGTCGAATTCGATGCCGTGCCAAGGGCACGATACGACACGACCGTGCAACCCCCAGTAGTGGTTCCAATCGTGGTCGCGATCGCTCAGCAGGGTGCCGGTGACATGTCCTTCGCAGACCGGTCCGAACTGGTGCGGGCAGATGTTCGGCAGCGCGTAGAGCTCGCCGTCGAGATTGAAAATGCCGATCTTGGCGCGGCCGACGGAGACAACGCGGTGCGATCCAGGCGGGAACTCGTCGATCGTGCCGATCACATGCTCCGCCATCGCTACTTCTGCTCCGGTTTGGGGATGCGGGTGAAGGCATCGAGGGCGTTCAGGCCCATCACCTTCTGCTTCAGATCGTTGCCCATCGGCAGTTTGGTGATGCCGCGCGGGTGATCGAAATCGTGATGCGGCCAGTCGCTGGCGAAGATCACCTTGTCCTCGCCGATGTGGCGGATCGTATCGACCATGTGCATTGGATCGTCCGGTTCCTCGATCGGTTGCGTCGCGAACCACATCTGCTCGCGGATGTATTCGCTCGGCCGCTTTTCCAGGAACGGCACCATGCGCCGGTATTCCTGGTGGTATTTGTCCATCCGCCACGCCATGTA
>JAGRLL010000439.1 GCA_020441855.1 Nitratireductor sp. | reverse complement strand
AACCTTCCACTCAGAGATGGGCCGACCGTACTTCTTCTCGATGGAAGGAAAGTAGGATGCCGGGCCTTTGATCTTCTCGTCAGCCATGAGGTCCAATACATGTCAGCCGCTTTGAGATGTCAATCAAGTTACGAAGCTGCTTGCGGGCGCAGTTCGCAGATGGTTCGAGTCTACGCCGCCTTGCTGCTTGACGAAGCCGCAGCCAGCGCGCAGATAAGGACGCAGCGCGGGCGTAGTTCAGAGGTAGAACGTCAGCTTCCCAAGCTGAATGTCGTGGGTTCGATTCCCATCGCCCGCTCCAGACCGCTGATATGCCGGTCAGGAGAACGCATGACCTGGAGAGCAGCGATGACATCCGCAAGCGCGGACAAAAGCCCCCAGAGTATGGATGAGGATGGCGGAAACCGCCTTGCCATCAACATCGCAATTGCCGGTATCGTGCTTCTGATCGTCGCAGGCATCCTCGGTTGGATTGCCATGGGGCCGTCCTTGTTCCATCTGATGGCGACCGGCATCGGCTGGCTCTGCATGTAGCCGCCGTCCGATCAAAACACACTGCTTCCGGAGGGCCCTTATGCGCGCACAGCGTGCGATTACCATTCTTGCCTCTGTGTTGATCGCGGCAACCGGTGCTTTTGCTCTCTACAGTATCTACCTGCTGACGGTCGGGCGCGATTCAGGCTCGGTTATTACCGACGCCGGTATTTCCATCGGCGGACCGTTCACGCTGACCGATGACGATGGGCGACGCGTCAGCGAAGCCGACTATGCGGGCCGCGCGCATCTGGTTTTCTTCGGCTTCACTCATTGTCCTGAAATCTGTCCGACGACGCTCGCCGAGGCGACGTCAGTACTCGATGAACTGGGCGACGACGCAAGCAAGCTCGACGTCCTGTTCATCACGGTTGATCCTGAACGCGACACGCCTGAAGCGCTGCACGAATACGTGTCCAATTTTCACCCGCAGATCACCGGCCTCACCGGTAGCGTGCAGGAAGTCGCGACGGTGGCGCGCGAGTTCCGCGCCTACTACAAGAAGGTGCCGTTCGACGATGGCGACTACACGATGGATCATTCCACTGTGGTTTATCTGATGGGCAAGGACGGAAAGTTCGTCGGTCCCGTTGCGCTCGATCGCGAGCCGGCGCAAATCGCTGAACAATTGCGCGCCTATTTGTGACGCCTGCGTGCCGGGCGTTTCCGGCGCAATTGCACCGGCGCATCCCGTTTTGCGATACCGTGTTCGGTCTTGGCCCAGAAGTATGGTCTGCGGATGAGATCGATCAGCGCCAGAATGAAGGCAAGTGCCGACAGCAGCCAGTAAAATGGCGTCAGGATCAGGTGCAGGCTCAAGCCCGGCATGGGACGGCGGAAAAGGCCGAACGCAGCACTGGCAAGCGCGATCACGTAGCCAAAGACGAGATTGGCCGAAGCCAATGCTGCCACGGCGGCGGCCAGAATGTTGTCGCCTGAAAAGAAGGCCCCGCTGCTGGCCTGCCAGACGATGAGTCCGATCGCTGCCGGGTGGATGACTGCCGAAGCGAGATTGGCAATGACCGTTGCCACAAAGCCGAACATGCCGAAGG